>CAVJCY010000022.1:0-37628 GCA_963648145.1 bacterium
AAGTAGAGGGTGTTCTCTCCCTCAGAAAACGATATATTAAAAAAAAGGAAAAAATATTTTTAAATGAAAATCATTTTTGAAAAAAAACATTTTTAGAAAAAAATTATTTTTTTTAAGAAGAAAAATCATTTTTAGAAAAAAAACATTTAAAAAAAATATTTTTTTAAAAGAAAAACCACTATTATTTTTAAACTATGAGTTTGAATTGCAGTGAAATTAATCTGATTTTAAGTGAATTAAATCTAGAAGGCGCTTTTGTGCAGGACATTGTACAACCGGGATATGACAGTCTTGCACTTTACACTTACAAAGAAGGCTGTGCAAAAACAGTTTTTATTTGTACGGCACAAAATGAATGCAGGTTAAACGAAACCAGGCACAAAATTCCCAAAAATGAAAAACCTCTACGCTTTATGGAACTTTTAAAGTCCAAAATCAGGGGTTGCAGAATCAATTTTTGTGAACAGATTGGCGCGGAACGCATTGTAAAAATCCAGCTCAGCCGCCACGTTGAAATTTCTGAAAAACCAAACGAAAAAACAAATTACATAAAACTTGCTTCTACCCCGTTTAATAAAACCGGCACCGCAAAATCCGAAAGTAAAATAAAAGAAGAAGATTACATTGAAAATTATTTTCTTTACATAAGACTGTGGAACAATGCCGCGAATGTAATTTTAACTGATGAAAATAAAACAATTATTGACTGTATGTTCCGCAGACCAGAAAAAAATGAAATTTCTGGAGCCATTTTTGAAGAACCAGCCGTTGATAGCCAGAAAATAAAAGAAGCTGAAGAAAAATATCCTGTACGGCAATGGAAAACAGACGAAAAAGCGGGCGTTGCGGGCAAAATGGACAAGACAGAGCCCGCATTGGGGGTAGCGCGCAACCATGTGCGCGCGCAGGGGGCCGCCCCCTCCTTTAATTTATTCATAGAAAATTATTATTCTGAGCACGCCGCAGGACTTAGCCGCGACAGTTTGATTGAAAAAGCAGAAAAATGGTACGCGGTAACAAAATCTCGGCGGGAAAATGCCCTGAACACTCTTTTGCAAAAGAAAAAAGAATTTGAAAACGCCGCTCAGCTGAAACATCAGGGCGACTTAATTTTGAGTTACGCTTATCTTGTTGACGGAAATTCAAAATATCTGGAATGTGAAGATTACGAAACGGGCAAAACCGTAAAACTTTTGATTAATCCGGCAAAATCTGCTCAAGAAAACGCGACAGAATATTATAAAAAATACAAAAAATGTGTAAACGGTCTTGAAGATTTGCTTCACGACATTGAAATTGGCAAAAAACAACTTGAAAAACTTGAAAAACAATATGCCCAGATTCTTGCAGAAAAAAATCCTGTAAAAATTGAACAACTGCTCAGAAAAAATACCGTGCCTAAACAGCAGCAGAAAAAAGAGCGGCCCGGACTTGATTACCTTGTGAACGGCTGGTACATTCTGGTGGGCCGCGATGCAAACGAAAATGATGAACTTCTACGCCATTTTGTACGCGGCGACGATTTGTGGCTCCACGTGCGGGATTTTCCGGGCGGTTATGTTTTTGTAAAAGCACAGAAAAATAAAACCGTACCGCTAGAAATTCTCCTTGATGCCGCAAACCTGGCAGTTTATTATTCAAAGGCGCGCAATGCCACCAAAGTTGATTTGTATTACACCCATGTAAAATATCTGCGCCGGGCAAAAAACGGGCCAAAAGGTCTTGTTCTGCCAAGTCAGGAAAAAAATCTGTGCATAAAAGTTGACCCGGACAGGCTCCGTCGTCTTGACTCTTTGCATAAAGAACAAAATTTGTAAATTTTTATTTTTACGGGTGTTGCCTTACGCTGCGCTCCAGGCCGCGCTTTTCGCAATTCCGGTATTCACCTCCAAAGTCCTCGCGGCACAAATAGTGCCGCTGTGGGCTTCCGCTTCGGCAATTGAAATTGCCTTCGCGGTTGCTACAATCGCTAACACAATTTAGGACCTAAAAAAACTCTTTGCAAAATTTACAAAAAATAGTTTAAAATACAGAAAAGATATTCAGAGGAAAAAATGTCAGACAAAATCAACAGAAAAGAACTTAAACGAATTGAAAAATACGCCAATAAGCCGCTTTGCGAATTTAAGGCTTCTACGGCAGTAAAAACAATGATTCTTTATCCGGGAACTTCTTTCTGGTCTTTACATTTTACAATGACAACTGTCAGAAAATTCTTTTTACTTCAATGGTCAAGAAAATTAAACATCACGCACTACCCTGTTTTAAGTGTTGACTCTCCCCTAGATGAAAAAATTCCTTTTACCCCTTCAAAAATTGGAATTTATATGGACTTTTCAGCATATTTTTGCCGCGGAATTGGAATGCTTTACAAAAGAATCGGTATGGTGCGTTCCACAAAAATTTCAAATCAGTTTTTTAAATTTTTAACTCACGAATACGAAGAAGCATACAAAATCTACACATTTTCAATGACAACTACAAAACGCCCGGACTACGAAGGAATGAGGCAGTTTAAAACAATTCACAAAACTGACCCTCACTACCTTTGCGTGCCAAGCCTTCACGTAACAATTGCGGCAGGAACCTGGGCGTTTTACCGCAAACACATGAAAGAAGTTTTACCAACAGAAGAAGCTGAACGTCGCGTTAATGAATTAAGAAAACAGGCAATCGCCATCATAGAAAGCGTACTTTTTGTAAAACAGCACAGCGTAAACTGCGTTCCAAGTGCGCTTTACATGCTTTCATGCACAACAGAAAAAGGCTTTTTTACAAACGACGATGCCATTGAAATGCTAAACGATGTGTTAAAAACGGCTCCAGAAGTTTCTGAAGACGCAAAAAAAGAAATAAATGAATATTTTAACTACATTTATGGTCGCAATTACATTCAGAATATTTACGAAGACGACTGGACTCAAAGCATAAAAGACTGGATGAGACAGCACGCAAAGGAAACCGGTCAGGAAGCTCTTCTAAAAGACAGAAAATAAAGGGTACAGGGAAATGTCTAATAAAAATACAAATTTACATAGGGCAAAACGTTCAAAAGACGATGAGTTTTATACAACTTATGAAACGATAGAAAAAGAACTTGCTCATTATGTTGAACAGTTTAAGAATAAAACAGTTCTCTACAATTGTGATAATCCATTTACTTCTAATTTTTCCAAATATTTTATATGTAATTTCAATGTTCTTGGTTTAAAAAGACTTTGTTTTTGATATAAGTAATATTTCATGGTTTTACGATGGACAAAAAACATTATCGGACTTTTTAGTATCTTCGAATTCCGTAAAAGAATTAAAAGGTAACGGCGATTTTAGAAGTGAGGAATGTATTAATTATTTAAAACAATGTGATATTGTTGTTACAAACCCTCCTTTTTCTTTATTTAAAGAAATGGTTTCTGAAATTATGAAATATGACAAAAAGTTTCTGATAATAGGAAATCAGAATGCACTTACATACAAAGAAATTTTCCCATTGGTTCAAAATAACATTGTTTGGACAGGCTATCAGTTTGGAGAAATGAAGTTCAGAGTTCCTGCTGATTCGGAGCCTCGTTCAACCCGTTATTGGGTTGAAGAAACTGGACAGAAATGGAGAAGTCTTGGAAATGCTATGTGGCTTACAAATTTAGATAATAAAAGACGACATGAAAATTTGAAACTAACACAACGTTTTAATCCTGTTATTCATCAAAAATATGATAATTTTAATGCTATTCATGTAAGGAATATTACAGAAATCCCATTTGACTATAGCGGTATAATGGGGGTTCCTATAACAATTATAAATCGTTATAACAGTGAGCAATTTGAAATCATTGGAGAAGCCAATCATGGCTCTGACAGTAAATATGATATTTTTAAGCCTATATTAAATGGTAGAGAAGTATTCAAGAGAATCTTGATTAGAAACAAGACTATATGAATGACAGTGTGGTGAATTTTAAAATATTAGATTTATTCAGCGGAGCAGGTGGATTTTCTTATGGTATAGAAAAAAATCCACATTTTAAAACTTTACTTGCACTGGATTTTAATGAAAATGCCTTAAAGACTTTTAAGTATAATCTACCAGATACAGAAGTTGTTGTTGGGGATATAACAGATTCAGCAATAAAAAAATCAATAGTAGAAAAAGCAAAAAAATACAATATAAATATGATTATTGGTGGACCGCCTTGCCAGGGTTTTTCATTGAAAGGAAAAAAAACTTGGACTAGAAGATGCCCGTAATTATTTATTTAAGGAATATTTGACTATTGTAGAGAAAATACAGCCTGAAGTTTTTATTATTGAAAATGTAAAGGCTCTTCTTTCTACATCTGTGGGTTGGTTTAAAAATCAGATTTTGGATAAAATACAACAACTCAGATATTTTGTTGATTATGGAGTATTGACAGCTTCTGATTTTGGACCTCTAAAAATTGCAATTTTTAGAGGTTCCCTTAATCCCATTTTTTTTACTCCAGTAACCTAAAGTTTACAGGAGATTTATTTGGGTAAGATTTTCATATGATTCACAGCTTTTTTTTCGGTAAGATTTAACGTGATTCAATGCGAAAAGTGTACATTAGCCAATTTTTTATGTATAATTAACGAGTGTTAATAGAAAAAATAGGTGAAATTTCGGCGATTGGATTTGACATTGACGGAACTCTTTACAAGAGTTGGAAACTGAATGTCAGAGTTGTGCCTCATATTCTTGGAAATTTAAAATTTTATCGTAATTACTCAAAAGCTCGCAAAATCATGCACGAAATGCATACAGAAAGCCGTGAACAATTCTATGAAATTCAAAATAAAGTTCTCGGAGTGCTTTTAAATTGCAGCCCGGAAAAAGCCGGCAAACTTGAAACAAAAATTGCGGATAAAGGATTAAGCAGATTCTTCAAAAGAATAAAACCTTGCGACGGTGCCATTGAACTCATAAAAGATTTAAAGACTGCCGGCTTAAAAATTGCCCTTCTTTCAGATTTTTCTCCGGATCAAAAAGGTGATGTCTGGGGGTGTCGTCCTTACTGTGATGTTACACTTGGAACTGCTGACTGCGGTGCCTTAAAACCTTCCGTTCTTCCTTTTAAAAAAATGGCAGATGATTTAGGCGTACCAGAAGAAAAAATACTTTTTGTAGGCAACAGTCTTTCTCTTGATATTGCCGGTGCAAAAAATGCAGGAATGAAAACTGCATGGTTCAGCGGAAAAAACAAGTGTACTAAAGAAAAACATCCGGAAGTTGATTTTTGTTTCTGGGATTATGCACAGTTAAGAGAATTGCTGCTACCTGGAACTGCAAAGTAATTTTTTGAAATTTTATACATAAAGTTACCTCTAAAAATTGCAATTTTTAGAGGTTCCCTAAAAAGTCATTTTTAAGGTGGGAAAAATATGACAATAGCAATCTCCATTATTGTTGCAATTTTAGTTTCTACAGGAATTTCAATTTATTTTTACAAACAGAATATTGATAAACGATACATGGACAAAGTTCGTAAATATGCAGATAAACGTACGGAAGACATTCAGGAACTTTACAAATCTGTAGAAAATCGTTTTAAAGAAATAATCACGGAATTTAATTCAAAACAGGTAGAAGCGGTTGCTGCTGTAAAAAATTTCAAGGCTCAAAATGAAGAATTTAAGAAAAAAATTGAACTTTTAAGCGAAAATCTTGCAACTGTACAGAATATTCAGACAAAACTGAATGATTTTTCAGCAATTTTAAATGAGCTTGACGAAACCACAGACAAAGTTGAAGAAAATCTGCTCCGAATTCAAAAGGAAAGTTCAATTGTAGATAAACTTTCGGCACGTCTTAATGAACAGGATAAAACCGTTAACAGCATAGAAGGCAGAATTCCTCAAATTGCGGAAAAATTTTCTTCTTACAACTCAGAACAGCTCAAAACAGTTGGCACAAAACTCCTGGAACAGTATGAAACTTACGCAAAAAATCTTCAGGGCGAATTAAAAGAATCTCAGCAGGAAGCTCAAAAGGCACTTGCACAAATCAGACTTACAATTCAGTCCGCTTATGATGATGCAACGGAAAAAGCAGAAAAACTTGAAAATACGGCATTTGAACATTTGAGCGATCAGGCACAGGTTCGTTCCGATTCTTATTTAAAAGAACTTAAAGCAATGTCTGCCCGTCTTGATTCTGAACTGAAAAAAGAATTTGAAAGTATCAGCAACGAATTAAAGGAAAATCTTGACGCTAAATCAGCAGAACTTCACGAAAATTTCAACTCAACTTCTGCAGAATTAAAAGATAACATGGCAACAACCTCTGCAAAAATAAAAGATGAACAAACTCAACTTTTAAGTGGAGTTAGACAAAATCTTTCTGTAATAAACGATAATTTCAACTCAAAAATCACTGAACTTTCAGGAAATTACACTCAAAGAGTTCAAAATGTTCAGGAAAAATACGTTCAGCAGCTTTCTCAGCTTTGTGACAAAAATGACGGAGTTTTTGCAAAACTTTCTCAGCGTTTTGATGAAGACCAGAAAAAACTCAACGAAAAATATACCGCTCAGCTCACTTCTATTCAGGCTAAAAATGACGGAAATCTTAATACAATTCAGACGAAATTTGATTCCGACTATCAGAAATTTACGGAAAATTATTCTCGCGCATTTGAACAGGCAACAAATGTAAATAACAAAAAGGTCAACGAATTCAACGAAAATTTTGTAAAAGAGCACAAAGAGCTTTTAGACAAATACAACGTGCTTATTGAACAGTTTAAAACTGAAAATCAGGCGAAACTTGATCAGTTGGCAGTTGAAAATAAACAGAAATTTGATGAAATTCTTGCCTCAAATGAATCACGCATTGCAGAAATCAACGAGGCAAACAATGCTCACTACAACGAAATTGACCTTAACAATAGTTCAAAATTTGCTGAAATTTCAGAGCAAAATGAAAAAATGCTCACAATTCTTGAGGAAAGCACAAACGATAAGATTACAAAAATTGCAGAAGAAACCGGCTCAAAAATCACGGAATTTACTCACAATACAGAAAATAAAATTGCAGAACTTGAAAAATCCGCTGACGAAAAAATCTCAGAAATCAAAAATTCAACTGAAACAAAACTTGCAGAAATTAAAAATTCCACGGACACAAAAATTACCGATTTTGAAAACTCGTCAAACGACAGACTTTCGACACTGGAACAGAATACAAACTCAAAAATTGATGAAATTACTCTGAATTCTACAAGCAAAATTGACGAAATTTCACAAAATACCACGAACAAACTTTCTGACCTGCAAACTTCAACTGATTCAAAACTTTCTGAAATTGAAAATATCACGATGCAGCGTCTTCAGAACATTGCACGTGACAATCAGGAAAAAACTCTTGAAATTTCCACAAAACGAGATCAGGAAATCAGCCGCCTGACCGAAGATAATTCGTCAAAAATTGCGGAATTTAAGACAAAATATGACAGCGAATTAAAAGAAATCACTGACGATTATCAGACCAGAATCAAAGGTTTTACTGACAATTTTGGCACAAAACTTTCAGAATTAAACGGCATTCAGTCCGAATGTAAAACAAAAATTGACGCACTCAAAGATGAACTTGATTCTTCAATGCAGCGCTTTACGAGTCGTTCTGAAGAAATCAGTGCCGAAATTACAAATAAACAGAATGAATTAAAAACAACGCTTCAGAATATTTCTGCGGAAGCCCAGAAAGCAGTTGCAGATGCTCAGGATTCTGTTTCAAAAATCCAGCAGCAGTGTGATGATGCTGAAAATCGCGTTGCAATTATAAAACCTGAACTTGAAAGCAAAATTCAGGAAGTAAATCAGAATATTTTGAAATTTCACAACGAAACAAAAGCAAATCTTGACAGCGTCAATAATGAAACAAACCTCAGAATTGACAACTTCCAGGACGAAACTAAAGTCCGCCTTGATTCTCTTTCAAAAATCATCACTGATTCTGTACGCAAAGCCGTTGATGAAAGCGAAGCAAAGCACCTGAATATTCTAGAAGACGTTGATAATCAACTGAACGCATACAAAAAGGACATTGAATATAAACTTTCTCAGATTCAAATTTCAGAAAGTGACGTGGATAATCTGGAAAAAAGCCTTAAAAATGCAATGAGCGAAGTTCAAAACCGCGTACTCAAAGACTTTGACCTGTTTACTTCACTGCAAAAACAAAAACACGACGAATTTTCTAAAAAAATCACAGATGATTCGACCGCCATTGAAAACAAAATCTCAGAAATTGATTCTTCTCTCGAAGATTTGCGCTCTACCGCAAACGGAAAAATGTCCGACAAACTTTCTGAATTTGAACAGAATCTTACTCAAAATCTCACAAACAAAAATGAACAGATGGATTCTGAACTTGCAAAATTCAAACATGATCTTGATTCAAAACTTTCGGCACTTGCAAATGCCTACGAAGATTCAAGAAAAAAGACGGAATCTCAATACCTGGATAATTTAAAATCAAAAGTTGAATCAATCCAGAACAAAACTTCAGAACAATTTACCCGCGTAAATCAGTCAATTGAACAGACAAAACTTGATATGCAGGACGAAATTGAAGTTCTGCGCTCAACAATTGCAGAATTCAAAACCGAATCTTCAAATCAAATTACTGCAATTTCACAGAACAGCGAAAATGAACTTAAAGCAGAAGTTGAAAAGAATGTAAAAATGATTCAGTCTAGTCTTACAAAACTACGCGAAGAAATGGAAAATGAAGTTCAGTCTTTTGAAAACACCGTAAAAAGCCGCCAGGCAAACAGTACTTCTTCAATTGACGCCGCAATTTCTGAATTTGCAGCCTGGAAACAGCAGATTCAAAATCAACTTGCAGATTCAAAGTCCGTTTTTGCAGACGATTTTGCACAACTTCAGAATTCTTCAAAGTCAAAAGTTGATGAACTGGGTCAGACTTTAGTTCAAAATATGAACGACTACGAAGATAAAATCCAGGAACAACAGAATGCATTGAATGCTCAGATTGAAGATTTGCAGAACAAAGCGGAAGATTCTATCAAAAACTACAAACTTCACTCAGAACAGATTATAAGTCAGTTAAAAACGCTTTATTCACAGATGACTTCTGAAACTGAACAGAAAATCATGAATAACCGCGCTGAAACTGATGCAACCCTGGAAAATTTCAAAAAAGAAGTCGCAGAAACTACAGAAACAAACCGAACAAACCAGGCAAAAATGGTTATGAAAATGCAGGACGAGGCAAATACACTTCAAACGCAGATTGGCGAAATTTCAAAAGAAATTCAGCAGGTTAAATCAAACGTAGAAGTTTACGAGCGTGCAGACAAAATGCGACGTCAACTTGAAGAAAATATCCAGAATCTGAACGCATCTTTCTCAAAAGTTGGTGATTTTAACGAAGCCAGTCAGAAAATTAACAGCCAGTACGCTTCAATTGTAAAAATAAACGATGAAGTTTCCCGCCAGTTGAACGCAATGGAAGTCCAGAAAACAAAAGTCATTTCGCTTGACCAGCAGTTCAAAACAATGCTTGCTCTTTCCAACACAATTGATGAGCGAATCCAGAAATTGAATTTTACGCAGGAAGATTTGCAGGCAATGGAAGTTACCGTTCGCGATTACACGGACAGACTTCAGCATCTGGACGAACAGTTTGAACATCTGAACAAAAAAGACGAAGTAATCAACAGAATTGCAAAAGACGTTGACACTTCATGGAGCAAATTGCAGGAATTAGAAACAAAACTCACTGACTGCAACCGCTTTGCCACTTCCCTGCCAAACGAAATTAAAGAAGTTCAAGGTAGCGTTGATAGAATTATCCAGAATGGTCCAAAAATCACGGAAGCAATCACACGCCTTGAAAAGATGGACTCTATGATGGCAGAAACAGAACAGCGAATTGACGAATTAAGTTCTCAGCAAAACGGAATTAACAAAGTTGCCTTAAATCTTCAGGAAATTAACCGTCAAGTTGACGGCAAATTCAAGGTACTTCAAGAACTCACAAGCGACAAACTTAAAAAAGATCGCCCTAAAAAAGAAAATTCCATAAGCCCGGACGAACGCGAATCTATCCGCCAGCTTAAGCGTCAGGGGTGGACAATCGAAGAAATTGCTTCAAATTTCCAGCGCTCAGTGCTTGAAATTGAACTTTTGCTTCAAACTTCAGATTAATTTTTTCTGGAGCTTCCGCCGGAAGTGCCGTCGCTCTTTCTGCACTTTCGGCGTTCGACTCCAAACCCGCCCGGCAATTTTTTTTCCTAAATGGTTATCTAAAAATTGCGATTTTTAGAGGTAACGAAAGAAATATAAAATATTCTTTTTATCAAACGGACTGCTAAAAAAAATGAACGTAAAACTTATTGCTTTAGACCTTGATGACACATTATTAAATTCAGATCGTCAGATTAGTGACGAAAATGTAAAAGTCCTGCAAAAATGCGCGGAGAAAGGCATTTACGTTGTCCTTTGTTCAGGACGTGCGGAAGATGCAATTCTGCCATTTGTCCGCCGGCTTCAAATTGCCGGTACGGAAGCTGGCCGTTATTTAATTGCAATCAACGGTTGCAGCATTTTTGACCTGCATACCCGGAAGCAGATTTTTTGCCGTAAAGTAGATTCTGATATTTTGCTCAGGGTTGATTCCCTTGCCGAAGAATATGGTTTCAGATCAGAAGTTTACACTCCAGACACAATTTATTACCGCGAAGAAACAGAATTTACAAAACTTGACGTTGATTTATGCGGTTTAAAAGGCGTTGAAGTTCCAGATTATAAAAATTTCTTAAAAAAAGGATTTACAAAAATGCTTGTTCCCGGCGAGCCAGAAAAATTGCAGGAATTTCAGGCAATAATAAAAAAAGAAATGGGCAGCAGAGCCGTTATTTTTACAAGTAAGCCGTATTTTCTAGAAATTTTACCGCCAGATTGTGGCAAAGGCGAAGCAATTTCATGGCTTGCACAACATATCGGGATTAGTCTTGAAACAACAATGTCTTTTGGCGATAGCATGAATGATGAAAGTATGATTCGCAAATGCGGTTATGGCGTGTGTATGCAAAACGGACTCCCCGAAATCAAAAAAATTGCCGATTTTGTGACAGAAAAAGACAATAATAATTCCGGAATTGCTGATTTTCTTTACAAAAACGTTCTCTAAAATTGTCTTTTATTAGGGTATCTGGTAAAAAATCATTTAGGGTGCCTCTAAAAATTGTAATTTTTAGAGGCACCGAAAGAAATCGCGATGTTTTAATTCGTTGTATTTTAACGAATTAAAACTCGCCCATTATTTCCAGATTTCAGGTTGAATTTGCAGTTTTTCTGCAATTTCCGGGAATTTCCGTTCAGATTTTTCAGATTTTTCTTTTTTTACAGCTCTTATCAAAAGATTTTTGGGGGTATGTTCAATATCAATAAATTCCAAAATTTGAACGAAATAATTTTGGCTTTCAAGCCATTGTGCTCGCAGAGAATCCGTTAAAAGTGCGCTGAACCGTTCCCGAATCAGACCGTATTTCAAAAGCGGTTCAAAAAGTTTTGAATTTTCGTCATCATTTTGATTTTTATTCTGCTGAATCTGGCTGTTAATCTGATGTTGGCAGCATGGAACGCTCAAAATTACTTTGCTTCCTCGTTCAACCGCATATTTTAAGGCAAAATCAGTTGCGGTATCGCAGGCGTGAAGTGTAATTACAAGGTCTGGGGGAGTTTTACCAGAATAATTTTCTATACTTCCAGTGTGAAAAATCAGGTTTTTAAGTTCAAGTTTGCGGGTAATTTCATTGCAGTAGTTAATTACGTCCTCTTTTAAATCAAGCCCTTCAATTTCACACGGGATTTTTTTGATTTCTGTCAGAAAATAATGGACAGCAAACGTAAGGTAAGACTTTCCGCACCCAAAATCTGCAATGTGCAAGGGTGTTCCATCAGAAAGCTTTTTGTTTAATTCCGGCAGAACGTCATCTATAAATTCAAGAAAGCGGTTTATCTGCCGGAATTTATCAAATTTTGAAGAAATTACTTTTCCGCTGTCGTTCATAATTCCAAGAAGAACTAAAAACGGTACGGGTTTTCCTTCTTCAAGAAGATAATTTTTCTTTTTTTTATCTGCTGAAACATTATTTATTTTGAGTTTTATATTATTTTTATGTTTTAAAACTGAAATTTTGCCTTTTTTATTCGCAAGAAATATGATTTCTTCACTTTCGGTGCGTTTTACACAATTTTTAAAAGTTTTTCCGGCATGAGTTTCTATAAATTTTTCAGCTTCCTGTTCTGAAAAATGTTTGTGAAAAACCTGCTTTTTCGTAAAAAATTCACAGAAAAAAGAAGTTTTACCGTCAGAAGCCTGCGCTGTAATTTTTATTTTTGTGTAAGGTTTTCCAAGAATTGATTGAACATCAGGGCAAGGTTTTGAGAGTGTCGCGGCAATCAGCATAGGACAATTTTAACAGTATGAATATTTTTTTCAATGGAAGAGCTTGAAAATTGCAATTTTTAGTCATTTTTACTCAGTCCTGATATTTTTCCGTGACTAACATTTTCAAAATTGTTATAATTAACTCTATGGGTAAATGTATTGTATTTGTTAATCAGAAGGGTGGCGTTGGAAAAACAACATCTGCAATAAACATTGGAGCGTATATTGCTCTTGCCGGAAAAAAAGTTGTCCTGGTAGATTTTGACTCGCAGGGAAATATGTCTAGTGGCGTTGGCGTTTCTAATGATAAGCCGACCGTTTATGAACTTCTTGCCGGTCAGGTTGAAGCAGAGCAAGCCGTTAAACATACCTCGATTCCAAATCTTGATGCAATCAGTGCGGGAATTGATTTATCCGGAGCGGCAATTGAACTTGTAAATCAGGAAAATCGTGAATATTTCTTAAAAAACGCACTTGAACCGTTGAAAGCAAAATACGACTACATTTTAATTGACTGCCCGCCTTCATTAGGTCTTTTGACTTTGAACGGGCTTGCCGCTGCTGATTCAGTATTGATTCCTATGCAGTGTGAATACTTTGCCCTTGAAGGAATTACCCTTCTTCTTCAGACTGTAAAAAATGTTCAGGAAAAAGTTAATCCTGATTTAAGAATTGGTGGAATTTTTTTTACAATGTATGATTCAAGAACGCGCCTTGCTCAAGACGTTGTAATGCAGGTAAAAGCTTATTTTAAAGACCTTGTTTTTAATACAATTATTCCGCGAAATGTAAGACTTTCAGAAGCTCCCTCTCACGGACTACCGGTTTGCAAATATGATCCTGACTGTGTTGGTGCAAAAAGTTACGAAAAATTAGCAGAAGAGGTAATCCGACGTGGCTAAAACTACTGGACTAGGAAAAGGTTTAGGTGCTCTACTCAGTGAAAATCCGACTGCTTCTGCAGAAGTTGCATTTTCTACGGGTGGGGCGTCTTCTGTTCCTGTAAATAATAATTCTAAAGTCCCTTCTTGTGTTGAAGTTGATGAAAATGGCGGACTTTGGGTAAATCCTGAATATCTAAAACCGAATCCTCATCAGCCACGACAGGAATTTAATCAGGTTGCACTTGAAGAACTTTCTGCATCCGTAAAAGAAAGTGGTGTTCTTGAACCAATTGTCGTTGAATATATTGCTGACAAAGAATTTTACATTATTGCCGGTGAACGCCGAACCCGTGCTGCAAAAATGGCCGGTCTTGAAAAAGTTCCGGTTGTTTTAAGAAAATATAACGAACAGCAGAAACTTGAAATGGCCCTTATTGAAAATATCCAGAGGGCAAATTTAAATCCTATTGAAGAAGCGTCTGCATATTATAATCTTGTTCAAATGAGTGATTTAACTCAGGAAGAGGTTGCAAAAAGGGTTGGAAAAAATCGTTCTACAGTTGCAAATGCAATACGTTTGTTAAAGTTGCCTTCTGACATGAAAAAAGCACTTATTGAAGGTATTATTAGTCCAGGTCATGCCCGCGCCATTTTGATGACTAAAAATGATGCCGATATGCGCATTCTTTTTGGAAAAATTGTCGGTGGTGCGCTTTCTGTGCGACAGGCAGAAGAACTTGCGGATCAACTGAATAACGGTGGTCGTGCGGCTTCTACAAAAAAAGCAAAGAAAACTGTAAAAAAAGATCCTGATATTGCATTGTTTGAACAGAATCTCAGAAATATTTTTGGTGTAAAAGGTGTTTCAATGAACGGAACTATGGATAAGGGAAGTATCGTTATTGAATTTTCTTCCAAGAACGACTTTGACCGCATCTGTGACGTTTTAAAAATCGAAGAAGACTAGTACACATCCCCTCTTAAATAGGAATTCCCATACGCAGCTGGAAAGTGCAAAGCCTAGTGCAGAGCATTTGTCCAAATTTTTATTAAGGTGTGTACTGTTTCAATTTTGGCGAATCAAAATCCTTAAAATACTTGCCCAAGCCTTATCATAGAATTAAAATGGTGGAATAAAAATTAAATTTTTGGGCATTGCCCGAGGAAGATAAAATGGGAAAGAAAAATCTTGATTGGTCTAATCTGCCATTTGCTTACGTGAAAACTTCAAAAAGTTTTGTTGCAACCTGGAAAAATGGTGAATGGAGTGAAGGTAAACTTACAAAAAAACATACTGTAACTATCAGTGAATGTGCCGGTGTTCTTCAGTACGCTCAGACTTGTTTTGAAGGTCTTAAGGCTTATACAACTGAACATGGTGATATTGTAGCTTTCCGTCCTGATTTGAATGCTGACCGTATGGCTGATTCTTGTCGTCGTCTTGAAATGCCTGTTTATCCTAAAGATAAATTTATTGAAGCAGTTTTGAGGACTGTTGAAGCAAATAAAGATTGGGTTCCTCCTTACGGTTCTGGGGCAACTCTTTATATTCGTCCTTATATGTATGGTTCAAATGCTGTTATTGGCGTTAAACCTGCAGATGAATATGAATTCCGTATTCTTGTAACTCCTGTTGGACCTTATTTTAAGGGGGGCGCAAAACCTATTAAAGTACGAATTTCTGATCTTGACCGTGCGGCTCCTCACGGAACTGGTGATATTAAGGCTGGTTTGAACTATGCAATGTCTTTGCATAATATTGTTGATGCTCATAAAGCTGGTTTTGCAGAAAATATTTATCTTGACCCTGCAACTCATACTTATCTTGAAGAAACTGGCGGTGCAAATATTATTTTGATTACAAAAGACGGTAAACTTGTAACTCCAAAGTCTAATTCAATTTTGCCTTCTATTACAAGACGTTCTTTGCTTGTTGTTGCAAAAGATGTTTTGAACATGGAAGTTGAGGAACGACAAATCAAAAAGGATGAACTTAAGGATTTTGCAGAATGTGGTCTTTGTGGAACTGCCGCTGTAATTTCTCCGGTGGGAACAATTGATGATCACGGAACTTTGATTAAGTTTAATGACGGCAAAGACGAAATGGGACCTGTTTTGCAGAAAATCTATGATACTTTGACTGGTATTCAGATGGGGCGTCTGCCGGCTCCTGAAGGCTGGATTTATACAATTTAATTTTTAGGTTTTCATAAAAAAATCCCGGTGAATTCTGAGGTTCGCCGGGATTTTTTTGTAAGGACGTGGAAGAAACGCCAACGCCGTATATTTTTTATTTCAGTTTTTTTAAGAATGCGTCTTTAAATCCATAAGATTTGAATCTTTCAAGAACGACTTTGTATTCATCAAGGCTTACAGGTCCAACAAGAATGAGTTTTGTTTTTCCGTTTGCAGAAGGCACAAGTGTAAGAGGATAGTTTTGACCGTATTTGCTTACAATTGCCATGATATTTTCATCTTTTGAAAGTGCTGCAATCTGAATGTAATATTTTGCACTGTCAAGTTCAGAAAGGCTTTCTTTCATATATTTTTGATATGGAAGACCTTGTTCAGAAAGTGCAGAAGTTACAGTCTGTGCATTTTCAGACGGAGATGATACCGATGGGGCAACAGTGCTTTCTTGGACAACTGAGGCAGCAATTTTCGGAATTGTTGTGTCATTTGTAGTATTTTCGGCGGAAATTACATTTGCAGTGCTGTTAATCGGTTCAACTGATGGCGAACTTTCCTCAGCTTCAATACTTTCTGTGGATTCTTCAATTTTTTCTAACACAACTTCAACTTCTTCGTCTTCATCCTCTGTTAAGGCTGATTCTGCCACGTCAGTTGATTCTGCTGATTCGTTTTGCTCTATTGTTTCTGAGGAGTTTTCTTCCGGAGTTTCAATTTTCTGAGCAGTTACAACATTCATAGTTTCTGGAACCGGAACAAGAATAATTGCCTCGTATTCATCTTCTTCGTCAGCTTCAGGAATTTCAATTTCTTCGAGTGGAGTTCCTGCAATTTTGCTAGTGTCGTTTAATTCTTCAGTAGTTTCTGGCGTTTCTGCAAGTTCTTCTGTTACAACTTCAGTTTCCGAAGTTTCATTAGGTTCTTCTGTAACAATTTCAGATTCTGTTATTTCATCAGCTTCTTCTGTAATTATTTCTGATTCTGCTGTTTCAGGATTTTCAGAGGTTATTTCAGTGTTTTCTGTTGCATTTTCACTTGATTCAGCAGTTTCTATACCAGATTCTTCTGTGACTTCTTCTGAAGTATCAGCTTTTTCAAGGTCTTCAAGTTCCTGACCAAGTATGTATTCTTCTATGTAAACTTTTTCATCCGGTTCATTTTCTTCAGAAGTTTGTGCGGATTTAGCTGATTCATTGTCAACCGGCGATTTTTCAACAACAGTTGAAGCGTCGTCTGTAACAGATTGCAATGAAGTCATAGGAACGGAAATAACGTTTTCTTCCGTAATTTCAGGGAGTTCATCGTCTGGAATAAATTCTTCTTCCACAATCTGATTTTCATCCTGACTTTCTTCCAGATTTTCACTTTCGTTCAAAATTTCAGTTTCAACCGGAACTTCTTCTACAATTTCTTCAACACTCTGAGGCTCTGCAAGTTCCGGAATTTCTTCTTCAACAATCTGATTTTCTGGTTCTGTAAAAATTTCAGTTTCCGCAGATTTTTCTTCCGTGATTTCTTCAATTTCTTCAGGTTCAAAAATTTCTTCTTCTGGTTCTTCGTTCAATTCATAAGTCTGAATGTTTGGTTTATTTAAAGATTCATCTACTGTAGTTTGCAAATTTTCAGCTTCGTTTGCGGTAATAATTTCGTAAGGTTTCTCGTCAGTGCTTTCAGAATCATAAAGTTCTGCTACGCTTTCGTAAACGTCCGCACTTTCCGGCTGAACTTCGGCAATATTTTCATAAACGTCGGCACCTTCAATAACTTCCTTGGTTTCTTCATCGCCTGCAAGGAGCATTTTTTCAAGTTCAGAAGAAATTATAGAGTCATCACCTTTATTGTCATCCCTAAACTTAAGTTCTTCAAAACTCTCGGTATTTTCCGTCAAATTTTCAAGGCTTTGAATTTCATCATTTTGTTCAACAGAAATTTGTTCTTCGGAATTATTGGAATTATCTTGAATCTCAGAATCCTCAGAACCGGACTGTGTACTTTCTGTATTTTCAGATACAACTGTTTGCAATTTTGGCAAAACTGAATTTTCAGAAATTTCGGAAAGATTTTCGTCATCTACGGTAAAATCAACGGTCTGCACGATAATAGCTGTTCCATTTGTAGAATCTTCTTTTGCAGGCCTTTTAGAAAGCTGAACTAAAGCATTATTTGAAGAAGAAAGTCCGAGTTCACCGGCAGCTTCCGGAGAAAGTAAAATTGCGGCGCCGTCCGTTTTTGAATTCTCTAGAGAGCCAATGCAAAGAACTTCAACTGTTTTATTGCCACTCAAATTTGTAACGGTGATTGTGTCACCCGGCAAATAACCTTCAGTTCTTGCAAAAAGTCCCTGCGGAAAAATTCCGTCTTCAACAACAATAGCTTTTTGCGCTTGTGACGGAGTAAAGGATGCAAAAAGCATTCCGGCTACAGTAACACATACGGTTTTTGTAATAAATCTCAAAAATTTATCTTTCATAACTTCCACCTGTCTCAAGACTTGATAGCAGAAATAATTTCGGAAATTACTTTGCCTGCCACAAGAATCGTGTCATTTGATTTATTGATTTTTTGGATATTAGCGATTTTTTTTCCGGCAATTTTTTTACCATCGTTGGTATTAGACACAGACCATTCAATGCTTTCAATCTCAGCATTATCTGAGAGTGTACCAGTACGCGGAAAATAATAAACTTTCATCTGAACAAAGAAGTCAGAAAATCCATCCAGTGCATCGCCAAGTGCAGAATTAAAAAGACTAGAATCCTGCTCGTCAGATTCAGAACTTACAGACGGAGAATTTGTGACAATAAAACCGTTTTCAAACAAAGAATTTAAAAGTTCATCTTCAAATTTCAGCGTTTGTTCTGTGACATCAGTTGTTGCAGGATCATGCTGAATAACTTGAAATGAAACCTGTTTTGCAAAACAACAAAAATTAAGTCCAAATACAAAGCAGAATAAAATTTTAATTTTCCCCATATTTTTTACCCTATGGTTTTAATCGGAAAATTTTATAAAGTAGTTTAGATTTTTTTTATTCGCCACTGAGTGCAATTACAGGATCTAGTTTTGCAGCACGGCTTGCCGGACTTAATCCAAAAAAGATTCCGATTGCAACAGAAAATACAAAGGCAATTACGCAGGCTTTCCAGTTTATTATCATAGAATTTCCTTGAATGTACTGCACCGCAATGCTTATTATGATTCCTGCAATAATTCCCAAGAAACCGCCGATTAATGTAATGCTCGCTGATTCCACAAGAAACTGCTGTCGGATGTCACCCGGAGTGGCTCCAAGTGCCTTTCTTATTCCAATTTCCTGTTTTCGTTCCGTGACGGTTACAATCATAATGTTCATAATTCCAATTCCGCCAACTAAAAGTGAAATTGCCGCAATAGCACTAAGCATCATGCTCATCGTGTTTGTAATGGAACTCATCTGATTAATCATAGACTGCATGCTGTTTACATTTACGGAAGTTGAAGTTCCAGTGATGTTCGTGCAATATTCTTCAATCACATCAACTAATTCTGTGGCTGCCGTATTAGAAACGGCCTGAATCATAACGGTTGAAGCGGCAGGATTCGGTTTTATTTTCTTTGAATAAAATCCGCGGGGAACATAGGCAGAAGAATTTTCCATACCGGAAGTCTGGTCTTTTAAAACTCCGCAAACAGTAAAATTAAAACTGACAGAATTATTCACAAGAATCACGTTTTTACCGAGCGCATCGCCGTCCGGAAAATAACTTTCTGCGGTGTCATGACTCAAAATAATTTTCTGGCAACCTTCTTCATTATCCGTGACGTTAAAAAAACTGCCGCATTCAAGTTCCATGTTGTACATTTCAAGATACCCGGTTTCTATTGCATTGCAATTTATACTTGAGGATGTATCTCCGTAAGTCATAGTTGCATTCATTGAATTGTTGTACCAGACTTTTTTTATATTCGGAATTGAATCAAAGAGATTTTCACGGAAAGTTTCATCAAAAGTGATTGTCACAGCACTTCGTCGCCGCCACATACCACCTGTGCGGACAGAAACAACATCTAAACCAGCAGTTCCAAAGGTATTTTCGACTTCTTTTGTAGAACTTGCTCCCATACTTGTAATTACAATGACGCTCGCTACGCCGATAATTACTCCTAGAAGTGACAAAAAAGTTCGGGTTTTATTTCTCTTAAAATTGTTCAGTGAATTAATAAAATCTTCCCACATAGTTACAATCCTTTCACGTTACGCTTCAGTTACAATCTGCCCGTCCAGAATTTTTATGCACCGCTCAGTGCTACTTCCAATTCTTGGGTCATGAGTTACTATAATCACGGTTGTGCCTTTTTCTTTATTTATGTTACGAAAAAGTTCCATAACCTGTTTTCCTGTTGCCGTGTCCAGTGCTCCGGTTGGTTCGTCTGCCAGAAGAATTTTTGGTTCGGCAATCATTGCACGCGCAACCGCAACTCGTTGTTTTTGACCGCCAGAAAGTTCATTTGGCCGGTGATTCATTCTTTCTTCAAGACCAACCGAAGCTAGTGCCAGTTTTGCGCGTTCTACACGTTCGCTATGCTCTACTTTCTGATATTTCAGCGGAAGCATTACATTTTCAAGCACATTTATTGAAGGAATCAGATGGTATTGCTGAAAAACAAAACCAATTGTACGGTTCCGTAAATTTGCAAGTTCTTTTTCCGACATTTTTGCGGTAAGTTTTCCGTTTATTTCCACAGAACCGGCGGTCGGACGGTCAAGACAACCAATCATATTCATACAGGTAGATTTTCCAGAGCCCGAAGGCCCCATTATTGAAAGAAATTCCCCTTGCTGAATTTCAAAGGAAATTCCTTTTAATGCCTGAACTTCAGTATCGCCCATTACATACGTTCTGACTACGTTTTCAAGTTTGACAACTGCACTCATAAATTCTCCTGAATCTACCTTGGTCCTGGTCCACCCAGTCCTCCAGGGCCACCACCGCCAGGACCTGCCCTGTCATTTTTATTGTCTTTTTGTTTATTCTGTTTGTCAGGATTACTTCCAGATATTTTTGGTGCCGTAACCTGTTTTAAAATTTCACCTTCTTTTACACCTTTAATTTTTACGGTGTCTTTGCCGTACGGTTGAACTTTTACAGATTTTTTTTCATCAGAGTTTGCTTTTATGACGTAAGGTTCACGGTTTTCATATCCTATGGCATAGCGCGAAACTATCAGATATTCTTCAGTTGGGGTAATTTCAATTTTTCCAGTAAAAGAAAAATATGGCAGAATCGCTTTAGGAAAATCATCAATTCTGACGCTTACCTTTACAACCGTTGCCCCACGCGTCGTAACTTCGCCAATTGCAGGCCAACCTGTAACGTAACCTTCAACGTCGCCACCATCATAAGCTGGGAATGTAAAAATGACTTTTTGTCCCACGACAAGTTTAGAAACATCAGTTTCTGCAACTTCAACTTCCGCAGTCAGATAATCAACATTTACAATAGTTCCGACCTTATCCTTTGCTTCAAGAGAATCGCCAACCTGCACGTCAAGGTCTGCAATTGTGCCGTCAAAATTGGCAATTACCCGTCTATCCGCAATTTTCTGCAAAAGACTAAGACGCTGAGTTTCCATCAGTTTGTACTGATTTGCAGAACCGGTAATTTTTGTAGTTGCCATGTCGTTATCGTGCTTTGCAAGATTATATTTTTCGGTAGTGTCGTCTAGCTGAATCAGAATGTCACCTTTTTTTACGCTCTCGCCTTTCTTGACATAAACCGCAGTTACAGTTCCATCACTCAAAGCCTGCAGAGACTGTTCCTGTGCCGCAGAAACTGTACCAGAAATTTCAATGACATTTTCGAAACTTTCTTTTGTTACCTGATAAACTTCCGCAGAATTTCCTTGCGTTGAAATAAAATACTTTGCGCCAAAAACTCCGCCCGCTGCAAGTACAATCACAACTGTCATTATAATTATGATTTTTGATTTCCGTTTTTTTGCCATAATTTTCATTCCTCGTTTTTTATTTTACGAATATCAGCTGAATTTCGTTGTTATAAATTATCAGATTTATATCATCAATCAGCATTTGAACTTTGTAATTTCTTGCGTTTGTCTGTGCAGAAAGATATTCACTTTCCGTAATGAATCCCTTTTTGTACCAGTTTTTCATATCTTCTTCCATTTTTGAATAAATCTGATAGTTAGATTCGTTAGTTTTTTTTGACCACTGAATATCTTTCAGATTTTGCCTTTGACTTACCGTCACTGTGCCAAAATTCTGCCTTGAAGTTGCAATCGCGAGGTTTTCCGCTTCTTCGTCCAGTTTATTCTGCTGTTTTGTGATTTCATTTTTTTTAAAAGTATTTGGTGTAACCGCCGCACTGAACGTAAAAGCCGGCCCTGTACCCTCATTTTTTGCAGCAATCGGAATATTTACGCCGGCACTAAGATTTGTACCGCCAATTTTCGCAACAACGCCCGCATCCACAGTGTTAGAAGATGTGTTTGAGTTATTAAAAGTGAATCCTCCTTTTGCCGCAAGACTGAAGAATTTTTCAGATTCTCGTTCCATAGCGTTAATTTTATGATTCCAGAGTGCTGTTTCCGTTTCCGTGTAAGAATCAGGCTCAAAATCATCAATATTCTGTGCTTCCACAAGAGGAATATCGTCCGGAATTAATTCAAAAAAGTTAGTTTCATCGTCAATCTGAATGTCATAACCACATTTTTTATAAAATACAATGTAATCGTGGCAAAGACTGTGAAAATCAGAGTCAATACTATATTTATCTCTTTGAACTTTCATCTGAGCAAGCCTGTAAGAAGAAGAACTTTCCGTGTAGCCCTGCGCCTTTATTTTTTCAAAAGAAATTGTGTCTTCATACAAATTTGACTGCTTTGAAATTAAATCCGCCGTAGAATTTAAAATTTTCTTAAGCGAAGTATAAAATTCCTTTTCCGCCGTCAAAGCCTGATTTTCCAGTGCGCGTTTTGCTTCCGTTACAGTACGCTCCGCTTTCAGTAAAGTGATTTTCTGCCTTAGTTCGGTAGAAGAAATAATATCAACAGAAAACGAAACACCAGCGTCTTTCGTAACCGCCGTTGTATTTTCAAGATTTCCACCGCTAATCGTTGCTTTTCCCGTAATTTCAAGATTATTTGCCTGCGGAATTTTTGCAGTCACGCTTGGTTTTACGCTAAAATCCATACCGTCAGCAGAAGTTTTTAGTGTCACTTCGCCCGTAGAAAGATTTATAGCAAAACCATTTTCAATTTCCGTTTCATCAAGCGAAAGTTCCGCTTTTTTAGCCTTAATCGTCAGATTCTTCAATTCCGTATCATTTTCAAGATAAGAAATCAAAAGTTCATTTGTAGAAAGTCGTTCAAAACAAAATGCCGACGTAAAAGTCAAAAGCCCCAATATTATTTTTGCAAAAAGTTTTTTATTCATAGCCTCTCCATGTACGGAAAATCATTATCACTCAGTCGTTATTTCGAAACCCGCTCCGGAATCTATAAGTGCATCTCTAGAAATTGCAATTTTTAGAGGTTCCTATAAAAGAATTATATTTAAATATTTTCGAAAAATCTGAGAACTTTCTAAGAAAATGCTAAAAGAAGGCAAATATAACAATTTTTTTTAAATTCACAAAAAAAAAATGAAAATTTTTTCAAAAAAAAGTTTTTTTTGTTGTTCTTTTGTTGTTGCAGCCGTTCTATACTAAAAACATCGGAAGCGTAAGAGAGAGCGTTGCCGGTGAATTGTATTAAACCTAATGAATCCTCCATAAGGTATGATACAGAGAGAGTTTATTTATTCCCACCTCCTTGTCAGGGGTGGGTTTTTTTTACAGAAAATGAATAGTGTACTATAATTATGGGGATTTCTAAAAATTGCAATTTTTAGAGGTTCCCTTATATTTCGGAGAGATTAATTTGATTAGCCTTAGAACATTATTTGCAACTGTTGATATTGTTTGTACAGTGTTTCTTCTGCTGATTCTTTTAAGTATTTTTAGAACTAAAAATTATCACACCAAAGCGAGCCGACTGTTTTTAGAAATGCTGGGAATTCAGATTACAGGTCTTATTGTAGAATTTCTGGTTTATATTTTTTCAATAAAAAGAATGCCGGTTTTACTCAATATTTCGTATTTTTTGATTTTTGCACTTGGTTGCATAAATCTTCTGATTTTTCTTCATTATCTTATTACGAATGTTTCCCTGGAAACTAATGTAGAACCTAAAGAATTTTCAATATTTGTTTACAGCATTGGTTTTGTAAATTCAGTTGTCGTAATTTTGTGTTTTATAAATATGTTCAGTCCGTTCCTTTTTAAAATCACGGAAACTGACGGTTTTTACAGTTTGACTTATGTAAAACGAACAATGTATTTTTTAATCAGAATTATGCCGTTAGCAATTGTAACTTTGACGGCGTTAATCGTGATTTTTTCGCGCAGAATTTCTAGTTCTTTTGAATTTTTTACTGTTTCTTACGCACTTACCCCGATAATTTTTCTTTTTTTGGAATGGAAAACCGGCATTGCATCGTTACGATTTATAGGTTCAACCGTTTCTGTTATTATGATTTATCTGAATGTTCAGGAAACCCAGAGCCGGCGTCTGGTAAATTCAGAAAAATTCATGATGAAAAACCGCATGGAACTTATGATTTCTCAGATTCAGCCGCATTTTCTTTATAATGCACTGTCCGCAATGATTATGCTCTGCGATGAGCAGCCGGAAAAAGTAAAGCCACTCCTTGCAGATTTTAGTAAATATTTGCGAACAAATCTTGATTCAATAAAGCAAAAAGCCCTTGTTCCGTTTGAAAAAGAACTTGAACACGTAAATATTTATCTCAAATTTGAAAAAATCCGTTTTGAAAATAAAATTCATATTGATTATGATATTAGGGCATTGGATTTTATGATTCCGTCACTTTCCATTCAACCAATTGTAGAAAACGCTGTTCGCCACGGAATTTGCAAAAAAGAAGAGGGAGGAACTGTAAAAATCTCTACAAAACAAGTTGGAAATGCTATTATAATAAAAATAAGCGACGATGGTACTGGCTTTAATACGGATAAACTGCAAACTTCGGAATCTATACTTGGTCTGGAAAATATCAGGCAAGGGATACAGAGAAGTGCCGGCGGTCAACTGGATATTCAAAGTCAAATAGGGAAAGGAACAACCGTAACAATTACAGTGCCTTGTCGGAGGACATAAAAATTGAATATTATCTGTGCAGATGACGAAAGACTGGCGTTAAATCTTTTAACTTCTACCGTAAAAGAACTTCTGCCTGAAGCTCAAATTCACGCTTTTAAAACCGGTCGTGAAGTCTTGGGTTTTGCAGAAACTACAGTCTGCCAGATTGCTTTTCTTGATATTAATATGGGGCAAACAAATGGTATTGAACTTGCCTATAAATTAAAGATTATAAATCCGAAAATTAATATTATTTTTGTTACCGGTTATGATGAATTTTACCGCGAAGCTTTTGATCTTCACGCGTCAGGTTATGTTTTAAAGCCAGTCACAAAAGAAGCACTGTTAAAAGAAATTAATGCATTGCGAATTCCGCTTAACGATGTAGGTCTAAAAGTTCAAAACAATGCAGAAATCAAAAAACATTCTTCGGTTTTAGAAGATTTTTACAGTTATGATGAAGAATTTTCCCTGATTAAAAAATCAGAATCAAAATCAGAAAATTTAAAAACTGAAAACGAAAATTCAGAAAAAAAATCAAAAGGAATTTCCGGATTTTTTTCTAATTCCTGGAAAGAATCTGAGCAGCCATACAGCGAATATGAAAAAATGGAACGACTTATTTCCGGGGAAGAAGATAGCAATTTTGAAAAACTTGTCGTAAAAACTTTCGGTAATTTTGAACTTTTTTACAAAGGCGAAATTGTAAAATTTAAGCGCTCAAAATCAAAAGAACTTATTGCATATCTTATAGACCGCAAGGGTGCGTCTGTTCAAACTCAGGAACTTGTTGCAGCACTTTGGGAAGACCAGGTTGTTGATCATAATACTAGAAGTCAACTGCAGAATTTGACGGCGGACATTCGCAGTACTTTTGACAAACTTGGAATTAAAAATGTTTTCTTAAAGGGTTTTAATTCTTATGCAATAAAAGTTGAAAATGTTGACTGTGATTATTATAAATTTTTAGCCGGCGATGTACCGGCTATCAACTCATTTATGGGCGAGTATATGAATAATTATTCTTGGGGAGAATTTACACTGGGTGCTTTAACTACTCGATCTCGGTAAATATTTTTATCATATTTCCGCCACCGGCAAATGTTCCTATTGTGCTTCCAATACTTGAAAGCAGGAAAACAAGAAGAACGCGTAAAATTCTGTTTTTGTACCAACCTTTAAAACTTGAAACGTCGTCCTGCAGAGTTTCCATATCAGAAATGCGCGGTTTGCAGATTATTGCCTGTAAAATTCCTGTTACAAAACCAACTCCCACAAAAGGACACATTGAAGTGAATGGCGCACTCACAAAGCCAACTAGTGCTACTAAAGGATTTCCACCGGCAAGCAGCGTGCCTATAAATGTTGGAATCCCATTCCACAAAAACCATGTAATAATCATTATTGCACCTGGCGAAAGCGGAGAACCTTTGTTTTCAAAGAAATTTACAATAATTTGAGTAATCGGGCCGTATTGATTTTTTTCTGCTTCCTGAATCAATTCTGATACTTCTGTTTCATGAACTTTATTTGCCTGAGCAACGCCACCGTAAACAAATCCTGCAATAAATAATCCTAGAACTGCTGCCGGAATAATCCATGGTAAAATTTTGCTTACAACAGATTTTTGCGGAATTTCAGAAATTTCAGTAACATCAGAATTTACGCTGCCTTCTGCAAGTTTTACAAGATAAGCTTCTACGCCGTTCAAATGTCCGGCCCCCAAAACAGCAACAATATTATTTCCTTTAGAATCCCAGATTTTGCTTGCAAGATAGCGGTCGCGCTCGTCAATTAAAACTTCTTTTACAACCGGCATATAATCGGAAAGTTCTTTCATCATAGAATCCATTTCGCTGCCGTTTTTTAAATTTTCAACCTGATCTGTGGAAATTTCTTCTTTGCTGAATGCTGAACTCAAAAGTGTTGCTAGAAGTTTACATTTTCCCCAGAAATTATTTTTTTTCCAGGCGCGTTTCAGTGTGACTTGAATCGGGCGGTCTACCATAACAGACGGAACTCCCAGTTCTTTTGCGGCTTTCATACCGGCAAGCATTTCGTCACCTGGTTTTACACCGGCATCAAGCCCCATTCTTCGCTGAAATGACGACAAAACAAGATTTGCCAAAAGCAAAAATCCTTCGTGATTTTTTAAAACTTTTACAATATCAAGTTTTCTGTATTTATCAGGATTTTGAATTGAGTCAGCGCGTTTTTCGTCAAGTTCTATGCAAACGCAATCAGGATTTTTTATTTTTATAGCTTCTTCGACATCTTTTACACTTTCTGCGCTCACGTGTGCCGTGCCAATCAAAGTAATTTTTCGACCATTTAAAACAATTTTCCGGTATGTTGCTTTATTCTGCTCCGGGTTTTCTGCTACAGGTTTATTCTGAACTTTTTGTTCCATATTTTCTTTTATGTTTTCATTTTGATTTGTAGGATTTTCTTCCATATCAGTTTCTCCAAAGTTGATTTTTAAACTTGTGTGTTTTAGAGGTGCCCTTTAGTTTAAGGCGTCAAGTCCAAGACTCCATTCTGCAATTCTATACTCAAAAAACATCGGAGCGTTCATTGCAGTTACTTTTGAATAATATTCATTTGCCTTTGTATCCGCGCCTGCAAGTTCACAGTAAAGCCCCATATAGAATAACATTTTTCCGCGTACGGTACTATTCTCTTCTTTGTTGATTTTTATCATGAGTGCATTTTCTGCATTTTTGCTGTAAGTTTCGCTGAAAAATCTGACCATGTCATATTCAATACTATTTCTGTTCAAAGTTTTTAAAACTGGCGTCAAAACTTTCTTTGCATTGTAAGAATCTCCTTTTTTTGAATAACTTGCATAAACCATCAGTTTATAAGCATAACTTGCAGAATATTCATATGCTTTAGAAAAATAAGAAATTGCCTCGTCATAATTTTTAAGATGGTAGGCCAGAATTCCCATTTCTTCGTAGGCATAAAAATATTTAGGATTTGTTTCAACAACTTTTTTGTAATAAGTTAATGCTTCAGAAAATATATTTCGTTCATCATAATTTCCGGCAAGATATGCGTATGCAAGAAAATAATCAGAATCAATTTCCGCCGCTTTTTTCCAAGAAGTACAGGCATCATCGTATTTTCCTAGATAACGCTGATAAGTTCCACAGTCAAGCCAGTAATCATAACTGTCAGGATTTATTTCAATTGCTTTCTGAATGTAATTGTATGCCCGCAGATAATTTTCGTCTTCGGCAGCCAATTTTCCCATGTAGGACAGAGTAATGTCGTTTTCAGGATTTATTTCAAGGATTTTTTCAAAAGTTGATTTTGCAGTTTTTAAATCATCAAGATAATAAGACATTTGAGCGTAGCCAAAAAGTGCCTCTTCATTATTTTTATTATCTTTTATGGCTTTTTTATAAGAATCGCGGGCAAGTTTGTATTTTTTGTTCACAGCATATTCTTCTGCTTTTTTAATATTTATTGCCGCATTGTTCGGATCTTTTTTGAGAATTTCATCTTGAACTGCCTTGTAAGAAGTTTTGTCGCCACTTGCATAAAGGCACAGTGCCTTTAAATCAAGAACTTCAGAATTGTCAGGTTCAGAGGCAAGAATTTCGTCACAAACTGTAACTGCTGTGCCGTATTTTGCATCAGAATAGTAAAGCGAAGCCAGAACAAACCGCAAATCATTGGTCATTTCAACACCATCCGGAATATTTTTAAAAAGTTCTATGGCACCGGCAATATCTTTGTTATTAAGTTTTTCTTGAATCTGGCGCATAAAAACAATATCAGGACTTTCTTTTGCAATTTCTTCTTCAACAGGAAGTTCATCGTTTTTTTCTTCAATTCCTGTGTTTTCAGAAGGAGATTCTGTTTTTTGATTTGTAGTCGCACAACCAGAGACAACTGCAGACATTCCCAAAATTATAAAAATCAAGGGAATAAATTTAGTAAATTTTGAGTTTTTCATTTCCACCCACCAAATTTTTTATAAACATTTTCAAAGTTGCCTCTAAGAATTGCATTTTTTAGAGGTACCCTTATATAAAAAGGCTCAGACTGAAAACCGGAGCCGTTTTTTCCGTATTGTTGAAATTCTCTACTTCATTAGTTAAACTGAAACAACAATGAGCATTAAGAACATAAAAAAAGGTCTAGGTCTGCTGATTGTCGATATCGTTATAATAATCGGCATTTTCATTCTTCAATTTAGAACTGATTCAAGAATATTAGAAAAATCAGGACTTTTGCAAATCACATTACAAAAACAGGAAGAAAAACAAAATACACAAAATCAAAACGAAGTGAAAAATCAGGAAAATGAACCTGTTGTCCTAAAAAATAGTCTTAGGGCAGTTTACAATGGACTTTCAATCAATATTGATGAGCAAAATCCCGCAAAAATTTATAAACTGGCAAAAAATGCAAAATCTGATAGTTCAGAACAGAACACAAGTTATCCTTTGCAGTTGAAAACTTATTCCAAAACAGATGATTTGTCTTATGAATTTGATTTTTCTGAAAATGTAAAACTTTTTATGACTCTTTCGTCAGCAGAACCAGACGCGAACCTTACGCTGCGTGCAGAAGTTCCGCAAAATTGCATATTCTATCTTCCATACTCCTATGATTACAATGCAAAACTTGTAAAAGATGACGGAAACAAAGTTGTCCTTGATTATAGAAAAACATCCTGGGAAATTCAGGCATATTCTTTAAATCAAAACTGCATCACTTTTAAAGACGGTTATACAGTCGCAATGTACAACGTTTACGAGGATATACGAAAATTCACATTTGACAGTATAACAGACCTTGCAATTGCAGATTCTGCCACGTTTAATTCAAATATCGCTGAATGTAAAAAGGCACTTATAAATGCGTTTGATGCAATTACGGTAGATTTGCAAACTTCGGAGCAGGCTGTCGTTTCTTATATCGCCGCAAAAGCAGAAAACGGGGAGTACGTAGAAGCAATTGACGCGGTTTCTTCCGCATATCGCAGAAGTCCTCAGCGCACATATCTTTCTGCTCCGTATTTAAACTCCTTGGATGAAAAAAATACACTTCTTGAAGCAGCTATTGCAGAAACTTCTTCGTTCATAAACAGAACAGCGACAAGTTTTACTCCAGAAATTTTTACGGTCAGAAACATTGCCTATTTCCTTTGTATAGAAAAAAATGCTCAGAATGTTTCGTCAATCTTAAAAAATGGCGCGACTTATGATTATTCTACGGCAAGTCTTGCACAGGTTTCCGGAGTTATGAAGGCTTACATAAATCTTTTGTCATTGAATCCTGATTTTGCGGCGGTTTTGCGGCCTGCAATGGAATCGTGCATAGAAAAAATCACAGATTCTTGTTCATTAAATGGAAACGTCCTTACAATTTCAGAAAACGATACCTTCCTTTCAGTTTTGCAGGCGGTTGATGTTGGCGAGTCAATTCTTCATTACGGAATTACAATCGGAAACGAAACTCTGAAAAAAGCCGGATATGCAATCGTAAATTCGTATCTTGAAGAAGCCTCGTCGTTCGATTTAAGAACACTTGCAAGCATTTATCCGGTTATTGCTTCAGAGAACTGGTATTATCCTCACTTTGAAAAAATCCGCATTAATGATAGCGAAACAGTCTGGGCTTGGACTTGTGCCCGCTCAATCAAAATGGAAAATACCGCCGTTGACGAAATTACTTACACAATTGATTTCCCTGAAAGTTATGTTCACTACGTTATCATAAAAGGCGTGCCACGGTTCCGCAATATTTACATTTATGATATGGCATTCCGCACCGATTCCCGCTTTGAAACTTACAATTCTTCCGGATACGTTTACAAACGAGACTCTCAGACACTGCTGTTAAAGTCAAGACACAAGAGTCAGTTAGAAAAAGTCAGAATTGAACTCAACGATAATTCCGAGTCTACCGCAAATTCACAGTAGTTTTTTAATTATGGGAACCTCTAAAAATTGCAATTTTTAGAGGTAACGAAAGAAGAACGTTCTTATTTCAAGTAACATTTGACTTTTAGCAGTTTCCTAAAATCTTTCGGCTTTTTCACTTTTTTTGATAAATGCCGCAGCACCGCCCGTGCTACGCTTGGAATTTCGCTGACTTTGATTGTGAACATTCTGTCTTGAACCGCCCGTTTTGAATTTATTGCGTTCTCCGTGAGCGTTTCTTTCTCTTCTGTTTTTGTCAGAGCGTTCGCTGCGTTCTCCGTGATTTTCAAAATCTGCGTGTTTTCTTTCGCGTCGTTCACCTCTTGAACCGCCTCTTCTAGAATTTCCTTCTTCCTTTACATCAAAATGCATATGCGGAAGACTTCTGTCTGCTTTTGACATTTCAACGGCTTTTTTTGCAGAGGCTACCGGAAGACTTACAAGGCTGAACTGTTGTGCAACGTCAATTCCGTCAACAAGCCGTCCCGGAATATGAAGTAGTTTGCTGAAATAATCTGCAATTTCTCTGGCGTGGTAACCGTTTTTCTTTCCTAAAGAGATAAAAATTCTCATTTGATCTGATTTTGGACCGCCAAAAGTTCTATTTTCAGAAATTTTGCCATAGTGTTTTGGACTTAATTTGTCGCCATACAAAACGGAAAGTACTGCCGCAAGAACTTCCGTTGCATTTTCATTTTCCGTAATATTTTCAGCCAGCTCAAGATATTTTTTTGGCACAACCTTTAATTCAGATTTTTCGCACTCAGTTTTGATTTCTGTAATTTCTTCAGATTCAGAAAAGTTTTCATTTTTTACTTCGTCAGAATTTTCTTCAACTGATTTTTTAATATTTTCATTTTCAATAATTTTAGGATTTTCTTCAGAACTGTAAAAAATTTTTGATTTCAGTTCTTTAATAAGTCTTTCTTCTTTTATTGACAAAACTTGATTTACAGACGGAATTTTTTCTTCCTTCATTTCTCCGCGACTTGCCTTTGCAACTGCTTTTTGCATAAAACCAAGCTTTCGTCTTTCTTCCGGGCGCACAAATGTAACTGCAATTCCTTCTGCGCCGGCACGGCCTGTTCTTCCAATTCTATGAACGTAAGTTGCCGCATCAAAAGGCAAAGAATAATTTACAACATGACTCAAACCGGAAATGTCAATTCCACGGGCTGCAACATCTGTTGCCACAAGAATTTGAGTTTTTTTCATTTTGAAACGTTCAATTACTTTTTCCCTCTGATTCTGCATAATGTCGCCGTGCAGTGCTGCTGCCTGGTAACCGCGTAAATCTAGCTGACGGGTAACATTATCTGCATCCATTTTTGTCTGAGTAAATACAATTCCGTAAAAATCCGGTGAAATATCAATTAATCGTACTAGTGCTTCAATTTTTTCGCTTTCTTTTACAATCCAGTATTTTTGAGAAATGGCAAGTGCTTCATCAATGACTTTTTCTTCCTCAATGATGTCGTATTCGCCCATAAAATCTGCGGCAATTTTCAAAATTTCCGGTGGCATTGTAGCACTAAACAAAAGAATTCTTGCATCAGGATTTGCCTGGGCAAAAATTTCACGAATATCGTCAATAAAGCCCATATCAAGCATTTCATCGCCTTCATCAAGAATAAAATATTTGATGTGCTTTAAGTCCAATGTTTTTCTTTCAAGATGATCTTTTATTCGGCCGGGAGTTCCTGTTACAATTTCGCAGCCACGTTTTAAATCGCGGATTTGAGTTGCATAAGAAGCTCCACCGTAAAGAACACAGGTGCGTGGCAAATTATCAGTTGCAAAAGACTGCATTTCTGCACAAGTCTGCATTGCAAGTTCTCTCGTAGGTTCAAGAATCAAAGCCTGAACTTTGTCAGATTTTTCGCGAATAGACTGAATGATAGGAAGTCCAAATGCGGCTGTTTTTCCGGTTCCTGTTCTTGCACGTGCAATAAGATTTGTGTCTCCGGTCAAAAGACGCGGAATTGCAAGTACCTGAATTGGTGACGGAGTTTTAAATCCTTTTTTTTCTACCGCTTTTAGGGTATATTCATCAAGACCTAAGTCCTCAAAAGAAACTTCCCCGACATTGTCAGCAATTTCGGAAGTTTCTGCATTTTCAGAAGACAGTGAATCTTCGTTTAAAATAATTTTTTCATCATCAGACATAAAATTTCTCCATACTTTCCCATGACGAAAGCACGAGTTTTTAGTAATCAGATGAAAAATCATTTGTAGAGTTGATTTTTAACCTAAACGACCGATTTTGAAAGACTTTCTAAAAAAAATTGATTTCAGAATGTCATTAAACAGAAGCTTTCGCGTCGCCCCAAAATTTGCGACTTTTAAGATAAGTTTTAAAATGATATAGGAAAAAAACAAGATATACAAGATTATTGATTTTGTGTTATAATATACAACTGTCTATGGAAACACAGTTCAAAGTTGACCAAAAGGTCGTTTACCCAAGTCAGGGCGTTGGTACAATCACAGAAATTTTTGAAAAAACTTTTAAAGATAAAGTAACTCTTTATTACAAAATTTACATTGATGTTTCTGAAATGGTTGTTATGGTTCCAGTTGAAAAAGCTGAAGAACTTGGAATTCGTCAGGTCGTTTCTGCGGAAGAAGCCCAAGATGCATTGAATTTGCTTTCAGAGGAATGTGAACCAATCACTTCTGACTGGAAACTCCGCTATCAGACAAATCTTGATTTGCTTAAAAAAGGAACAATCAGAGATATTGCAACGATTGTGCGCTGCCTTTATAACCGCAGTAAAGTAAAGGAATTGCCGATTCTTGAACGTAAACTTTATGATTCTTCTAAAAAACTTCTTATTGATGAAGTTGTAATTGCAATGGAACGCGAAGAAAAAGAAGTTGAAGCCGAGATTCATACAAAACTTGAACCGCCGGGAGCTGTTGCAAAAGTAAAACACACTTCTATTCTTGATGATGATGACGAAGATGATGATTTGATGTCTGATGAACGCACAGATAACGACAAAAATGATTCTGACGATTCAGATGATGATTCAAGAAATAATGATTCTTCTGATGACGCCATGGATTCTGAAGATGATTTTTCTGAGGATGAATTTTAATATCTGATGCAGAAAAAAGTTTCAGTGATTATTACTGCTGCCGGTTCTTCTACAAGAATGGGCGGTGGTATAAAAAAAGAATACTTACCTTATAAAAATGGCACAGTGCTTTCTTGCTGTGCTAAAACTTTTTTAAATGCCTTTTCTAATCTTTCAGAAGCAAAATATTTTCTAAAAAGCCTTGTAATTACCTGTCCAGTCGGTGGAACAGAAGAATGTCTTTCTGTTTTGCAGCACGACCGTGATTTTTTTGATTTACTTCAAAGTCAAAAATCAAAAGGGCTTTGTTTTAAAATTACAGAAGGTTCTTCTTCAAGACAAAAATCTGTTTTTAACGGACTAAAAACTGTAAAAAGCGATGCAGAAGATTCTGATTTTGTGATGATTCATGACGGAGCGCGTCCTTTCGTTTCCGGCAAGTTGATTTTAGAAACTCTGGACGCGGCGGAAGTTCACGGTGCGGCATTACCAGGTTTAACGCCGACGGATACTCAAAAATCAATTGATAAAGACGGTTTTATTTGTGAACATTTACAGCGTTCTGCCTTGTCGGCAGTGCAGACACCGCAGGTTTTTAAATTTGCGGAAATTTTTGAAGTACACAAAAAAGCTTCTGAAGAAAACAAAGAATACACGGATGATAGCGAAATCTGGGGAAAATATTACGGAAAAGTAAAAGTTGTTGCCGGAGACAGCGCAAATAAAAAAATAACTTACCCACAGGACTTAAATTTTCAGTCAGATTATGTACAGAAAAAAAATATGAAAACAAATCTTCGCATTGGTTATGGTTATGACCTACACCGCCTTGTTGCTGGCCGGAGATTAATTTTAGGCGGGGTAGTTTTTCCGTTTGAAAAAGGTGAGGACGGCCATTCTGATGGGGACGTTTTGTTCCATGCAATTACAGATGCTGTACTTGGAGCTTGTGGTCTTGGCGACATTGGTTCATTTTTTCCGCCGGAAGATAATAAGTGGAAAGATGCTAACAGTGCAGAACTGTTAAAAACTGTAATGAAAAAAGTGCGTGAAAGTGGTTTTGAAATAATAAATTTGGACTGCGTGATAAAACTTGAAAAACCTAAATTTATTCCATATCGGCAGGCAGTAATAAATTCTGTTGCGGCTGCTTTGAGCTGTGAAAGTGAACAGGTCTTTGTAAAAGCCAAAACTGGTGAAAAATTACCACCTATTGGCACTTCTGAGGCGGTAGAGGCAGATGTCGTTTGTCTTGTAGAAAAAATGGCTTAGGGATTGCCTCCCCGCCGTAAGGCGAACACGACAGGTCTAAACAAAAATTTTGGAAAGTTATGGACATCTTTAAAAATTGCAATTTTTAGAGGTTCCTTATTTTTTTTACCTGGCTCTGCGCGATAGGGATTGTAGCAGGCGCGAAGCGAGCCTCTGCAACGAAGCCGTAGGCGTAGTGAAGAGGCTGAAGCGAACAGCGGAACGGCGGAAAGCCCGGCCTGCCTTTAGGCAGGGATCGCCCGTATAAAAAAATTAAAATTACTGCTGATTTTAGGGTTACCTTTAGTAATTTTTCCAGGCGTCAATGAATTCAATCATAAACTGCTGGACGTCGCCGAACCATTTTTTCTGAAACTTACAGGCCTCAGTGCCAATGTAGCGGAAATGCCAGCACTCCCAGCGATAACCGGTTACATCTTCGTAATTTTGTGGGAAACTGAGGCTCCAGCCATAATTCGCGGCATTTTTATAAACCCAAGCACCGGCAGGAGTCTTGTCAAAGGCATCGTCAACGGGCGCAAAATCCATTGCCATTCCAAGCTGATGCTGACTTGTTCCAGGGCGCGCACTTTCGCGTTCAGCTTCGTAAAGACCGTCAACACTGACCCAGTAATCAAAAAGATTTTTCTGATATTCGTAGGAACGGTAGGTTGAACTTACTGTAAGGGTAATTCCATCTTTTTTTGCGGCAGCAGCAAGAATTTTCAGGGCTTCAAAGGCTTCCGGACGCAAACTGAGAGAATTTTTATTAATTTCAAAAAGTTCATTTTTTTCAAGATGAATAAGATTTTGCGGTTCATAATCGCTAGAAACATTGTGTTTTTTATCAATCAGATAGAAGGGACTTAAATCCGTCGGGGAAAATTCGCTTTCGGAATCTAAAACTTTGTAAAGATCGTCCAGAAATTCCTGAGGATTGCCATTCGGGATTGCCTCTTTGCAGCGTTCGCTCATTGAAGAAAGCACATTATTTAACTTTACATACTCGGGATTCACTATTTTTTCTTCCTTTACGGATTCCGTTTTTTGATTTTCCTGCTGATTTTGTGTTTTTTCTGTATTCTCCGCTGATTTTGCAGTTTTTGCACAGGAAACAAAAACAAACAGCAACACGATGTTCATTAAAAAAAATTTTTTCATATATAAAATCCTTTTAGTAGTTTGAGGTGCGGGGGGGGAGGGGGCAACAGGCGCATGGAAATCGACAGATACCTGGGAAATTTTTGTTCACTGGGAGGTCTGATGCCACGTACCGAAAGTCTACGGTCGCGCGCGAAAAATATTCGGTTCACCGGAAACATTCCGCCGCGTACCGTCAATCCACTGTCGCGCCCCCTACTCTATCTGAAGTTCGCCGTTCAAAACTATATTTTTTTGCGTACCATCGCAATATTTTAGTGTAATTGTCGGTTCGCAGACAACGCCGTCCAGGTGAATCAGGCTTGGAGCATCGTTATCGTAATTTTCGCCAATTGCAAAATGACAGGTATGAAAAGCCTTCTCGTCCTCAAGCATATTTCCGGTAATTCTTGCGGCAGGATTCAATCCAATTCCAAGTTCACCAATATTCCGCGCATTTTTTTTATAAACGGAACTCTGACCTTCCGGCAATTTTTTTTCTTTTTCCAGAATTGCCGGTCGATTTTCCGCTTCTGTTATTGTTTTTTGCAAACGTCGAGCCTCCGCGCCTCCAGAAATTTCCTTAACATAACCATTTTTAACGGTGCATTTTATTGGAGTTTCAATGATGGAATCTCCGTCCGCAAATGTCATAGAACCGTCATAAACAATAATTCCGTTACATCCATCAGACTTTTTGCCGTCGTATTCAGTGCCACCAACAAGCGGACTTATAAAAACTTCGCCGGCAGGAATGTTTCCGCCCGTTCCCGGTTTAGAAAAATCCCCGTCATCAGATAAAAGTTTCCGCCCCTTTACTGGAACATACAAATCTGTGCCACCGGGTGCAGTAACGTGAATTTCTTCAACATTTTCAAAAATTTCAGTCAGACTTGTGCAGCGTTTTTTCAAAAGGGAATAATCAATATTCGCCGTGCGATTCATCATGTCAACAGTAATTCCGGGAGTCCACACCGCACGCATAGATTTTTTTCCGTCTAGAAGATAATCAAACGCACTTGTGAATTTCTGTCCGTCATCAGTTTTGTAAGGATTCGCAGCTGCCTCAGCATCTTTTCCAAGTTTTATGTTAGAAATTGAAAAACAAACATCAGGATTTGACTTAATTGCCGCCACAACTTCCGGATTTGCGTTATCAAAACTGGTTTTATCATTCTGATACATAAGTGTCGTAACAGCACCGGCATCAACAGAAGCCTTGTATAAATCCTGTGCAATTTCTGCAGTTGCCGGATTTGCAATAATCAAAACCCGTTCACCAGATTTTACTTTGCAAACATTCAGAACAACATTTTCCGCCGGCGAAATTTCCTTTCCGCTCAGTTTCTGCTTTAAATCTTTAAATGTTTTAAATTCCATAAATCTATCTCCATAAATCGCCGGCTCAATTCCGTGAATTTTCGCGTGCCAACGTGCCTTAATTTTTTGAGGGAACCTCTAAAAATTGCAATTTTTAGAGGTATCGAAAGAAAACGCGATGTTT
>CAVJCY010000023.1:0-37522 GCA_963648145.1 bacterium
TGAGTTCTGAGTTCTGAGTTCTGAGTTCTGAGTTCTGAGTTCTGAGTTCTGAGTGATTTTGCTCATCAACTTTCCCCTGTCAAGTGGTTTTTCAAGATATTTTGCAACCAAATTCAATCTATATCTATGTCATCAAAAAAACAATAAAGTTGGCTTTGTAAAATTCCGTGAGTCTGCTCACGCTTTTTCCGTGGATAAAATCTATTAAAAGTAGATAAAAACCGCTATAATAAAGCTGATGAAAAATCTGATTTTGATAGATGACCACAAGATGCTTCGGAAAGGCATTTCCTCATATTTCACGGAAAATTCCGACTGGACGATTTTTGCAGAGGCTGAAAGCTTAGATGAAGTTCCTGCGATGATAAAAAAGGCGGAAACACAAAATGACGATTTAAAAAGTTTTGTCGCTGTTGTGGACATTCAGATTAAAGGCGAAAACCGCGAGCTTTCAAACGGATTTTGTGCAATAAAAATTCTTAGCGAACACAGAATTCCAAGCGTTGTGTTCTCAAGCCACGATTCGGGCGCGTGCATTGAGCGGGCAATGAGCTATGAAGTCGGTGCACGGGGATTTGTCTCAAAACTCAGCGATGAAAAAATACTTTTAGACGCCGTGAACACAGTTCTAAACGGACAAACTTTTATTCAGCCTGATTTAGTTTCAAGCCTCCTTGAAGTGGGCACAATTTTTTCCACACTCACCAAACGCGAAATGGAAGTTTTAAAACTCATTCAAGACGGACTTTCAAACCAGGAAATCGCCGATTTCATGAAAATAAAACTTTCCACATTGGAAAACTACCTTTGCATAATCTACGACAAAACCGGAAGCCGCGACAAAGCTTCACTCCTTGAAAAAATTATGTGGTAAGATAAACAAAATGATAACTTTAGCAATTTACGCATCATTTTTCAGTGCAATTTCTGATTTGTTTGGAAAACAATAATTATGAATATCAGTTCGGAAATAGAAAAAATTGCGATAATTCAGTTCATTGCGCTTTTTGCCATTATTTTGTTTTTGTGCGTGGCGTTAGTGTTTTTTCTTCTATTTTATATCAAAAGCCGCGAAAGAAACAGGGAGCTGGAAAGACAGAATGAAATTGAACGGATTATGACTCAGACGATTTCAGAAATTCAGGAAAGCGAGCGGAACAGAATCAGCAGGGATTTACACGACACTATAACGCAGGATATAAGAACTTCGCTTATCTACCTTCACAAACTGAACAGAGCGGAAAGCCAAGAAAACTTTTCGGACAAAGAAAAAGAGTTTCTCCAAAAAATCCAGAAAATCGAAGAGCAGAATCTTAAGAACATCAGAACGATTATTCAGAATCTTACTCCGCCTGAAATCGAAAGCGCGAGTTTTATTCAGCTTCTTTCTGACTTCTGCGCGGACAGCTCGGAAAAAGTTCTTTGCAAATTCTATGCGGAAAAAAGTGAATTATACAAAAATCTTACAACAGAACAAAAGCTACACATTTTCAGAATCGTGCAGGAAAGCGTGAACAACGCCATAAAACATTCAGGCGCGCAGGAAATCAGCGTAATCGTTCGGAAAGGAAACGAATTCGAATCAGAAGACGCCGAAAATAAAAAAAGCCTTGTGTTTATGATAGGCGACGACGGACACGGATTTTCCCTGGAAAAGCTGAACAAAAACGACACAAGCGGCGGAACACACTTAGGACTTCGCGGAATAAAAAGCCGCGCCTCGATTCTAGGGGCAAAGCTCGAAGTCAAATCAAACGAAGAAACCGGCACACAAGTAAAACTCACTGTGGAAATCAATTCATAAGAACCTGTGCATAAACTTCATATTTTTTGCCGGAATTTATGTCAGGACGCTGCATTTTTCCGTCGGAAAATCCTGTCGAGTCCTTTGTAGCACAAAAAACCGAGCAGAACGCAGATTGCCTTGTCAACTAAATTGACAGGAAAACGCGGAAGAAGAGCAGAAAGAAAAACCGGAATTTTAAAGCTGCGCAATAGCGTATACATGAATCTGACCTGTGAATCATCAGCATAATCTGCAGAGGCTTCAAGGATTGTAAAAATCACAGCTCCTTCAAAACTTACGACAAGAACGGTTATAAAAAAAATCATCAAAATATCAAAAAAAGAATTTTCATCCCGCTTTGCAAGATAAAAACGGATTATAAAAACGACCGTAAGACTGCAAACTGACCATGCCATAGAATAAAGCGGAAAATCATAAACAAAAGTGCACACAAGATGAAAAACCAGAGCACAGACAATTCCACTTGCAAGCGAAAAAAACGCTGCCGTCACTGTAAAAAGCGTGTCCATGTAAAGCGGAATCGAAAAAGAACTGTTCAGATAATGAAGTCCAAGATTTAAAAAGGCAAATACAATGCCAAGAAAAAACTTAAAAATAAACGAAACAGCAGCTGAATTTTTCTTATACATTTAAAAAGTATAACAGAAAAATGTCCATGCCACAATCGGAACATTTTTTAAGACCTGAAACAAGGCGAAATACACATTTTTTAAGTTCCAAAATAAATATCCGCAAAAGCACGAAGATTTGCACGATAGAATTTAAAACTGCGGGTTTCACTTCTTTCCAGAAATAAAACTTTCCATTATACCTGAAACTTTTCTTGAATTCTAAAACTTTTTCGGTTATAGTGGAAACAAATGAAACAGATTGCGCTGAATAGATTCGGAATTGACGAAATAATTTCTCTTTACAAAGACAAACCTGTTATAAAAGTGCTCCAGGGAATCAGGCGTTCTGGAAAATCGTTCATGCTGGAACTTCTTTCCAAAAAGCTTATAGAAACAGGTGCTACAGAAAATCAGATTCTTCTATTGAACTTGGAAGATTTTGAGAATGCAGAATTCTTAGACTCAAGAAAACTCTACGAGTTTATAAAATCAAAAAACGAAGCGACTGGCGGAAAAAAGCTCTATCTTTTTCTGGATGAGATCCAGGAAGTCAGCGGTTGGGAAAAACTTGTAAATTCTCTCTACTCCTCTGCCACAATTGACGCGGACATCTACATAACCGGAAGCAATGCAAATCTTCTTTCTTCCGAACTTGCAACGTACTTGAGCGGTCGCTACGTTCTGATTCACGTTTGGCCACTTTCCTACCGGGAATTTCTTTATTTCAATTCTGAAAATGATTCTCCGGCGGCATTCAGAAAATTCATTGAATTCGGCGGTTTCCCGGGACTGAAGGACATGATGGAAAATCCGATTCAAATCCGCTCGTATTTGGAAGGAATCTATTCGACAGTTCTTCTGAAAGACGTGATTGCCCGAAACAGAATCCGCGACACTACGGTTCTTGAAAAAATAATTCTGTACATAGCCGACAACACAGGAAACATTTTTTCCGCAAAACGGATTTCGGACTTTATGAAGTCCGGCGGCCGCTCGCTTTCCGTTGAAACAATCTACAACGACATAAAATATCTTGAAAATGCGCTGGTTCTGCACAAAGTTCCGCGCTATGACATCCGCGGTAAAAAAATTCTTGAAACAATGGAAAAATATTATCTTACCGACCAGGGACTGCTTACTTTTCTGCACGGCTACAAGGACACCTATATAAACGGCATTTTAGAAAACATAGTGTTCATCGAGCTTCTGCGGCGCGGCAACAAGGTCTCTATCGGAAAAATCGGCGATATGGAAATTGACTTTGTGGCAGAGAAAAACGGTGAAAAACTTTATGTTCAGGTCGCGTACCTAATCAGCACGGAAGAAACAAAGGAAAGGGAAATCCGCCCTCTAAAATCCCTCATGACTCTAGGCGACAACTTTCCAAAACTCATTCTTACAATGGACGAGCTTCCGCCCTCAAACGAAAACGGAATTGTACGGAAGAATATAAGGGAATGGAGTCTGGAAGGTTGAAAAAACTTCAGAAAAAATAAAAAATCGTCTCTAAAGTTCCGTAACACGACATATTTATAACTCATATTTTTCTATCAATTCTTTCCATTTTAATTTATGGACTTTCTGCAGTTCGTTATCATTCTGAACTTCTTCTGTGTAAATTGAAACGAATTCCGACAGGTTTTTTATTAATCGCAAGTAGTATTTTATAGTCGTCAGCAAACCATTTATAATAATTTGGCAGCCATGTTTTTCTTCAACTTCATTTACAATAGCTTTAATATCTTCTTTTTCGGATTCCTCAATTCCGTAAACAGAAAGAATGTAATAACGAGCCGGATTCCATTTGTAAATTTTATCCTTTACAACTCTTAGGATTTGAGCAGAAATTTTCTTATCAAGTTTTATTTCGATTGATTCATAAATTTTATCATCCTTGAAAATTTCAATATCGCCCGATGCTTTGTTCGTTCTGTCACAAGCGGTTAGACTTGATAATTCGGCAAGTTTACAATTTTTATATCGTTCAAATTCCCTTATGAGCAGTGAATAAATCGAATGGAAAGCAAGAACAGGCAACTTTGCACCACCATGAGTTGCATATTTGCATAAAAAATGTTCTTCCAAAGCATTTATAATTTTTAGAATCGTAAGTTTTTCAGGATTTGACAATGGAACGATAACAACTTTATATTCTTTTTCAACTTCATCGACTATCCTTAAAAGAAAACACAACAAATCAAGTACTTTTGTTGGATTTTTTTGAACATAATCAAGCGTATTCAAAAATGGCGCTCTTAATCCCGAACCAATTTTTCCCGAATAATCTTTTGTAAATGGATAAGGCTGTTCCAAACTTCTTGTGAGCCACCCACTTTCACCCATTGCAGGTAATCCTAATTTTTTAAGAACTGGTGTCACATATTTTGTATCGAAAGTACGGCCTGAAAAACCATTTTCCAACTGCGACTGATGATAACGAATATCCTGTTCTGGATGTAAATATTTGTAGTAAAGCAATGTGACGAGAACTGTATAAACGCCTTTTTGTTTTTGGCATTTACGAGCGATTTTTCCACATCATTCAAAACTTCCGCAGGAACAGAAGTCTTAAACAGGCTGGAAGAAAGGCAGTTCTGATAAATCTTCTCCAAAGTGTCCATATTCATCTCCATTTTCAAATCCTTGCCGCATTAAAGACTTTGCAAGTTCATAAATCATAGGAATAACAACAGAATTTCCAATTTGTCTGTAAGCATTCCCCTTATTTGAATCTCTTTTGAAAGTTTCGGGATATCCCATAAGTTTATAGCACTCATTGATTGTCAATTTCCTTACGGCATCTTTTTCTGGAATATAAATCCAAAATCTTCCTGATGTTTCTTGTGATGGCAAAGTAGGATGCGTTCCATTGGCGGAATAAATTCTATTTGGCTGCCTATGACATCGAGAAAGATACTCTGTGTTTGGGCGAACACCTTTTTCCCATATATTTTTATTTCTGTAACCGCAAAAAATCAGTCCAGAGGGTTGTTTGTGAATATATTTTTCATCAAGCAATGTGTATTCGTCCTTTTTTAAATATTCAAAATCACCTTCTGAATCCAAAATATCTTTAATATAAACAGGCTTTGACTTTTTCATATCTGAAAAATTAAATTTCCCGAATTTCGTGGCAACTATAATAATTCTTTCACGACTTTGAGCAACGCCATAATCTTTAGAATTTAAAACCTTAAAGGATGTAGTGTAGCCTAAACCCTCAAGTTTTTCCAAAATAACTCGGAATGTATTGCCTTTGTCATGATCAATTAAGTGTTTTACATTTTCCAATACGACTACGAGGGGCTTTTTTACTTCAATTATTCGGCATATTTCAAAAAACAAAGTACCACGTGTATCTTCAAACCCCTTTTTCTTTCCGCAAATACTAAAAGGCTGACAAGGAAAGCCACCGCAAAGAACCTCAAAGTCAGGAATGTCATTTGCATCGATTTTTGTAATATCCCCTGCCGGCAAATCTCCATAATTCTCTTTGTAGATTTTTTTGCAGGATTCATTTATTTCAGAACTAAAAACACATTTAAAACCTGCTTTGTCAAAACTATATCTAAATCCGCCAATTCCAGAAAACAAATCTATGTAACGAATTTCTTTTTTTTCAACCATATTGAATTTATACTATATTTCTTCCTTTTTGCCAATTTCCGCAATAAGAAGTATAATTTCTAGAAATCCTAAAGAAAAACGCTCGGCAAAACGCAGGACGGAATTGTCAGGAAGAATATAAGGGAATGGATTCTGGAAGGTTGAAAAAAACTTCAGAAAAAATAAAAAATCGTCTCTAAAGTTCCGTAACACGACATATTTATAACTCATATTTTTCTATCAATTCTTTCCATTTTAATTTATGGACTTTCTGCAGTTCGTTATCATTCTGAACTTCTTCTGTGTAAATTGAAACGAATTCCGACAGGTTTTTTATTAATCGCAAGTAGTATTTTGGGCATCTCTAAAAAATCATTCTTGATGCTTTTCTAGAGATGCCTGCGAGTTTTAATTCGTTAAAATACAACGAATTAAAACATCGCGTTTTCAAAGATACCTCTAAAAAATTGCAATTTTTAGAGGTTCTCTTTATAGTCGTCAGCAAACCATTTATGGGAACCTCTAAAAAGTGTAAAAAATCTCTGTAAAAGGTTATAATTAAAGCTATGAAAAATAAAATATTCAGAAAATCTGCACTGGACAAAATTTCTTCGCTGGATCAGATGGATCAGGCACTGACGGTCGTAAAACCTTCAAGTTTTATTGCTCTGATTGCACTTTGTCTGCTTTTAGTTGTGGCAGTTGTGTGGGGCTTTACGGGCTCTATTCCTAATGATGTAAAGGGTAGTGGAGTTCTTTTAAATATTGATAACATTATAAGTGTAAAATATTCAAATCAAGGTGCAATAAAAAATATTTTTGTAAAGGCTGGTGATGAAGTTGAAAACGGTCAGATTATTGCGCGCATTGAACGGCAGGATCTTCTTGATCAGATTTTGATGTACGAAAAAAAACTTGAAGGTCTGCAACAGATGAAGGAAACTATTGAAAAATCCAGGAAATCTGGAAATTCAAAACAGGATGTAATGAAAAGCCTTTATGATGAAGGTTTGATTACTCAGGCCGAATATTTAAATTCTCGACAGACAGAAATTAATGCGGAGCAGCAGATTAGCGATGTCAGCCAGCAGATTGCAGTTTTGCAGGAAGAATATCAGAGTACAACGCAAGTTATTTCGCGTAGTAGTGGTAAAGTTTTGGAAGTTCCAGTAAAAAAAGGAGATTTTGTTTCTCCAGGGGCTACGATTATTGTGGTGCAGACTCATAGTTCTGACAATATTTACGAAGCCCTTGTTTATTTTCCGGTCGCAAATGGCAAGACTATTGAACCAGGAATGAAAATTGGTGTTATTCCGGCGACAGTTAAACAAGAAGAATTTGGCTATATTCAGGGTATTATTACTGATGTTTCGGAATTTCCAGTGAGCAGTGCTCATTTGCAGGCAAGTTTACAGAATGAATTTCTTGCCCAAACTTTTGCAAAAATGGGACCACTTATTGAAACTAAAGTGAGTCTTATGCCGGATCCTTCCTCATATTCGGGGTATAAATGGTCGTCATCAAAAGGTCCTGCAAAAAAAATTGGAATTGGAACTATTTGCAGTGCGAGTGTAACAACTTCTTCAAGACATCCTGTTGAGCTGGTAATTCCGTCTTTAAAGAAAAATCTGCTTGGCGTTGGTGATGAGGCGGCTGGCAATGAGCAATAAATTTTTGTTTTTTAAGAAAAAGAGGGTAAGAACTCCGACTGTTTTGCAGATGGAAGCACTTGAATGTGGAGCGGCCTGCCTGGGGATGATACTTTCGTACTATCATAAATATGTTTCGCTAGAAGTTTTGCGCGTTGAGTGTGGCGTTTCTCGCGACGGTACAAAGGCAACAAATATTATAAAAGCGGCCAGAAAATTTGGGCTTGATGGCACTGGATATAAATGTGAAATTAATCAGTTGCAGGAAATGATTTTGCCTGCAATTATATTTTGGAATTTTAATCATTTTGTTGTTTTTGAAGGTTTTAAAGGAAGTCGCGCTGTCATAAATGATCCCGCTTGTGGCAGACGTTATGTTGAACCAGATGAATTTGATGAATCTTATACCGGCGTAATTTTAACTTTTGAAAAAACTGAAAGTTTTAGGGAAGAGGGCGAAAAACCTTCTGTTTTTGGCAGATTGAAAAAACGACTGCATGGTCTCGGTCCTATTCTTTCCTTTTTGTCATTTTTGAGTTTCGCACTTTTTATTCCAGGTTTTGTTTTTCCTGCTTATTCAAGATTTTTTATAGATACGATTCTTGTAAATAATTCCATGAATCTTTTAAAACCGCTGCTAGTTGCAATGGCAGTGACGGCGTTTATCAATATTTTTCTGAGTTTTATTCAAAACAGGGTACTGATAAGGTTTCAGACACGGTTGAGTTTATCTTCCGCATCAAAATTTATTGAACACATTTTAAAAATGCCTTCACAGTTTTTTGTGCAGCGTTTACCAGGCGAACTTTGTAACCGAATTTCTGCATGCGATACGGTTTCATCTTTGATTTCTGGTCAACTAATTGGAATTGCAATAAATCTTTTTACGGGAATCTTTTTTCTTGTGCTGATGTTTATTTATGACGTTCCACTTTCCATTATTTCCGTGATTATGACACTGCTTGTCGCCTTTATTTACAAAATTACCTCCGAAAGAATCAAAAATAAATCCTTTAAAATTGAAATGGAAGGCGGAAAACTCAGTGGAATTACAATGTCCGGAATTGAAATGATTGAATCCATTAAAGCGTCAGGCTCCGAAAATGATTTTTTTATGCAGTGGTCGGGGCAGCAGTCAAAAGTGATTCTTGAAACTCAGAAACTGGCAAAAATCAACACGGCAAATTCTATTCTTCCGTCCGTGATTTCTGCAATTCAGGGAATTTTAATTTTGTGCGTCGGCTCTTTGCGCGTTATGGACGGCCACATGACAATTGGTATGCTCATTGCTTTTCAAACTATCCTGGCAGGTTTTCAAGGTCCAGTAAATTCTTTTTTGGGACTTGCCGGTTCTTTACTTTCGGCAAATGCTTCTATGCAGAGAATTGATGACGTAATGGAATATCCAATCCCGCAAATTTTTAAAAAGGACGAAAATATTCAGAATTTTTCTGATGAAAATTCTAGATTTTATGTACCGGTCAAAAAACTCGAAGGTTACGTTTCTCTAAAAAATGTAGTTTTTGGTTACAGTCCACTTGCGGCACCTCTTTTAAATGATTTTTCGTTAGAATTAACTCCGGGAAAACGCATCGCACTGGTTGGTTTTACGGGTTCGGGAAAATCTACAATCGGTAAGCTTGTGAGTGCTTTATATGTACCGTGGAGCGGTGAAATTCTTTTTGACGGAAAGCCTTTAACTGAAATTAGTCAGAAAACTTTTTATTCTTCTGTAGCAGTTGTGGATCAGAATATTTCGCTTTTTGAAGGCACTGTCCGCGACAATATTACGATGTGGAATTCCACAATTCCCGAAGAAGTTTATATTCAGGCAGCAAAAGATGCCTGCATTCACGATGTAATTACTTCGCGTCCGGAAGGTTATTATGCAAAGGTTAGAGAAGGCGGTCATAATTTTAGCGGTGGGCAGCGTCAAAGGCTTGAAATTGCAAGGGCACTTGCCACAAATCCTAGAATTTTGATTATGGACGAGGCAACCAGTGCACTAGATGCAGTTACAGAAATGACTGTTGATATGAATATCAGAAGAAGAGGCTGTACAAGTATAATTATTGCTCATCGGTTAAGTACAATCCGAGATTGTGATGAAATTATAGTTCTTGATAAAGGTGCAGTCGTGCAGCGTGGAACTCACGAAGAACTGATTTCGCAGGACGGTTATTACAAGACTCTTGTTCAGACAATGTAGACTGATTTTAATTTCAGGTGAAACTTTATGGAAAAGAAAAAATATTTAATAAACAATACTAAAGTTCTGATTTTGGATGGGGATAATTCTCAGATAAAAATTCTTACAGGTCATGCCTTTCTTTTTATTGTCAGAAAACTTGAAAACGGCAAAACAGGAGCCCGGCACGAAATAAAAAATTTTGAAGAGGGAAGTGTCTGCCCGAATATTCCTAGCACCGCTGAATATGAATTTTTTCTTGCAGGAACGGAAGGTACGCTTCTTGAAGTTGTTGAGGCGGAAAATTTTGCTTTGACGGAAAATTTTTATAATTTTTTAGAAACAGACAGTCCGACGGAAAATCTTGAAGAAAATTTGGAGCTCACAGAAATTCAGAAAAAAAATTTTTTACTTCAAAAAAAAATAATCGCAAAACTTGAAAAACAAGAAACTGAAGAAAGTCAGCGGAATATTCAGCAGCAAAAATTATCCGATGATTATTTTTCGCAGGCGGTAACAAACATTGCGTCGGTTGTAAATCCAAGGCTTTCTGAAAGCGCAATTTATGAAAATTCTGATCAGCTTGTTGTAAAGGCTTTTAAATTGCTTGTGGCAAAAACCGGCGAAATGGCCATTAAAACTGTTCCGGGCAGAATTTATACGGCGGACAAAACCGGCGTTCAGCTTCTTGCAAAAGATAATGCAATAAGAATTCGGGAAGTCGTTCTGCGCGGAAAATGGTATAGGGAAGATAACGGTCATTTGTTTGCTTTTTATAACAAAAATCATGATTTTGACCTTAAAGATTCACTAGAAAGTAATCCTGAAATAATTCCGGTCGCTTTAATCCGGGATAATGTAAAGAACAGATATGTCTTGTACAATTGCGAAACTCAAGAACAGATTGTAGTCAACGGTAAAAATGCAAAACAGATTTACCCAAAGTCTTTTATGATTTACAAAAAACTCGGAAATGAAAAAATCTCCGTAAAAGATATTTTAAAGTTTGTCTTAAAAGATATAAAAAATGATCTTATAAATTATATAATCATCGGTTTTATTTGTACTTTGATAGGTTTGATTACACCTTATATTACAAGAAATCTTATTGACCGCGTCATACCGAATGCGGCTCGGCTTCAGACAATTCAGATTTGTGTTCTGGCATTTGGCTGTAACATTGCTTCAATGGTCGGCGGAATTGCAAAATATTTCTCCGGACTCAGAATGGAAACGCGTGCGGATTCTGATCTTGAGGCTGCCGTTATGGACAGGCTTTTAAAATTGCCGGTGAATTTCTTTAAAAAATATTCTGCGGGTGATCTTTCGGCACGGGCAATGGCAATTACAAAAATTCGTAAGCAGATTTACGGAATTATTCTTTCTTGTTTTATGAATTTTATTTTCAGTTTTGTTTATCTTGCCCAGGAATTCAGATTTTGCGGATATTTTGCAAAATGGGGGATTATTTTCTGCATATTTCCAATTTTGATTTCACTTTTGACGTCTTTTATTACATACAAAATGGAAAAAGCTCTGATTGATTCTCAGGGAAAGTTGCAAGGAATGCTTTTGCAGTTTTTTAACGGAATTCAAAAAATCACGAATTCAAATTCTGAAAAACGTGTATTTTCTGAATGGTCAAAAGAATATGTGCGTCAGACAAAAATCGGGTATAAACTTGGTAATTTTGGAATTTATATGAATATTATAAATTCAATTTACCCGACGATTGTAACAATCATAATGTATTATCTTTTTGGTATGGCAATTCAAAGTCAGAAAATTGAAGGGCTTTCTACCGGTACCTTTCTGGCATTTCTGTCCGCATACGGTTCGTTTCAGTCAGCATTTCTTGGAGTGGCAGGCTCTCTTATTTCAATCAGAAATGTTATTCCTCTGCAGAAACGAATTAAGCCGATTCTTGACGAAAAAACTGAAGTCGAAGATTCTAAGCCCGCAATCAGCAATTTAAAGGGCGCAATGGAAATCAGTCATTTGAATTTCCGTTATGAGGAAAATTCTCCGCTAGTTTTAAAAGACGTAAATATGAAAATTGAACCTGGGGAATTTGTCGCAATTGTCGGAACTTCCGGAGCGGGAAAGTCTACTTTGCTGCGTATGATTTTAGGATTTGAAAAGCCTGAATCTGGTTCAATTTTTGTTGACGGAATGGACATCAACTCAATTGATATTACTTCTTTGCGGCGTCAAATGGGCGTTGTACTTCAAAATGATACAGTTTTGAGCGGGACAATCATGCAGAATATTGTCGGAAGCTCCGGATTAAAAGAAGAAGATGCATGGGAAGCCGCCCGCAAAGTTTCTTTTGACCGCGACATTGCAAATATGCCGATGGGAATGTTCACAATGGTTCCGGCGGGCGGACGTACACTTTCAGGAGGGCAGTTACAGCGTCTCATAATTGCAAGGGCATTGATAAGAAACCCAAAACTTTTGGTTTTTGACGAGGCAACAAGTGCGCTGGATAATGTGACTCAACTTACTGTGCGAAAAAGTCTTGATGAATTAAAAGTAACAAGAATTATTATTGCGCACCGTTTAAGTACAATTATCAATGCAGATAAAATTTATGTTATGAAAAACGGCGAAGTTATAGAAAACGGAACTTACGAATCTTTATTAAAGCAGAACGGTTATTTTGCTCAGCTGGCAAAAAGGCAAAGTGTGTAGGGGGAGATTTTATGAAAAAAGCAAAAAATATTGTGGGATTTTTGGCAAGTTTTGCGGTGACAATGTTTTTGATTTCGTGCCATTCTGATGATCCTGTTAAAAACCGTAACAAAAATATTGAAAAACTCTACAAAAAGGGAATTGTAAAAATTGCGGCGGTTACTTCTTTTGGAAAAGAAAAATCTATGCTTTTGGCCGGAATTGAACTTGCCCTGGACGAAATTAGGAATGAAAATCTTATTGATAAAGAAATTCTGTTGGATATTTATGAGGATAAGGCAAGAGAAAAAGAGGCTCTGACAATTGCATATCAAATTGCCGGAGATGAAGGCACTGCAGCCGTTATAGGTCATGATTATTCTGATATTTCAAAATCCTGTTCGCTTATTTATCAATATTACGGAATTTTGATGATGAACGCGCAGTCTACGTTACCTTCACTTACTTCTGTAGATAATCATCTTGTGTTCCGGAATTTACCTACGGATGATGAAACCGGTAGGGAAGCGGCGCGTTTTTGCCGTAAAAATGACATTGATAAAGTCATAATTTATTATGCAGACAGAACTTACGGTAATAGTCTTGCAAATTCCTTTGAACTTGCGGCCGGAAAATATAATATCGAAATTATAAGTCGTGACAGTTATCAACTTGGCGGGGATGAAAAATTCCATGACAGAAAAGCAAAAAGCTGGGACAACAGTTTTGTTTTTGACGGAATTTTCCTGGCGGGTTATATGCCTGATATTTTGACGATTGTAAAATGTATAAGGCAAAAAGGAATAACAGTCCCGATTATTGGTGCGGATTCTTTTGAAAATCCTTTGTTTTTTCAGGAACTTCCGGAATCTGAAAATGGAAAAATTTTTGCAGTTTCAAATTTTGATCTTGAATCCAAAAATCCCGCTTTTGTTGATTTCAGAAATAAATTTAATCAAAAATATGGAAAAGAGCCTGATTTAAATGCCTGCCAGGGATATGATGCGCTGATGGTTTATGTTAAGGCCGTTAAAAAAGCCGGCTCTGCACTTCCTAAAGAGGTTGCAAAAGCACTCAGAAGTGAAAATTGGAACGAAGCGGCCGGTCCTTATACTTTTAATGCCCGTGGTGAAATTGAAGGCAAAGAACTTACAGATAAAGTTTTAATGAACGGAAAATTAATAAAAAAGTAGTGTGGAAAATTTAAAATTCGCGAATTATAATTATGGGTATCTGTGAAAATTACAATTTTTTAGAGATGCCCTTATATAAAAGGAGAATAAAATGAAAAAACTTTTGTTATTTTTGGTTTCTGGTTGTTTTTTAATCTTAGGATGTACAAAAAAATCAACAGAAAATGTCGCAAGTAAGACAGAGGAAGCGGTGCAAATGGTAAATCCAATCAAAGAATCATCTGCGAAAGAAATTTTACAGAAAGTTGGAGTAGAAATTGGCGTTCCAGAAGATGCCTCAAATATTCGGTATTCAATAATCACAACTAGCGAAGGCTTGACCGCTCAAATGGATTTTGACTGGAAAAATTCGGAATGTACTGCAAGAATTCAGCCTTCCGTTTCTTTGCAATTGGAAGATATTTCCGGATTTTATTATAACTGGAAAAACGAGACAACTTGCAGCGTTTCTTATAATGTTGCGCAGGTAAAGTGGACTGGCACGTCGGAAGGTGTGCAACCTGGAATATGTATTTGGTGGGATGCAGTTCCGGGTCTGATGTATTCAGTTTCTATGAAAAATAATGCGAATGAACAGCTGCTTTCTGAACTTGCCAATGCTGTTTACATTCAAATGCAGGGCGATGCTGACTAAAAATTCATAATTCCCACATTTGGCAACATCTTTCTTGTATTTTAAAACAGAACTTAGAAATAAGGGTATCTCTAAAAATCTTTTTCGATGCTTTTTTAGAGATACCCAGAAATAAAGGAGTCAATCATGGAAATGTTAAAAACTAAAGATTTGGAAGAAATTGCTGGTGGAATTAATGCAAATTACGTAACTTATACTGGTGCCGAATATGAAAAAGCTGGTGTTTTGGCAACAGTAACTTTTAATGGTCAAAGATATTCAGAAATCGAAAGATTCAAGGAAATTTACAGTACTGATTACGAAGTTACCTTTATCATGAAAGATGCTGAAGGTAAAGAACACAGATTGACCGCCGCACTTGCTGACAAGGCTGTAAAATATTTTAATATGAATAATGGCGAAAAGTTAACATACGAAAAATTATTCAAATCTTGTTCAAATCTTGGTATGGCTTAGCATGTTTTTTTTTTCTGGGTGTTCCCTTCCGCTACGCTCCAGGTCGCGTGTTTCGCAATTTCGCTGTTCGCTTCAAACCCGCCCGGCAGAGAATTTCCGGTATAGAAATATAGTTTTTTTCTATACCGGATTTTTTTTTGCAAAAAAAATTTGATTTACAGTTTTGCCTGGCGGGTTCGCCTTCGGCGTTGCTACACCCGCTAACACATTTTAATAGGGAATCATATTTTTCTGTGTTTTTAGGTTTTTACTTTAGCGTTTTGACGAATTTGGAAGAACCGGAAGGTATCCTAAAACCATGTCTTTGAGTTCTTTGTAGTGTGTTTTTTCGTCGGCGGATCCCATTTCGTTGTTATGTTTGACCTGTGCAATTCCACGCATTTCTTCGAGATTGTGGTAGCCGTGAGTTTTCATAAAATTCTTGAGACCTTTTACAACGTCTATTGCAACGTCAGGATTTGCAAATTTTGCCTGACCAATTTCTATTCCATGGCAGCCTGCCATAATAAATTCTACGGCATCTTGCCAGGTAGTAATTCCGCCAATTCCAATTACCGGGACTCTTTCTTCCGGTGGAAGTTTATTGATTTCTTCAACTACGTCGTATACGATTCTTAGTGCAAGTGGTTTTAAGCCGGGACCTGAATATCCTGCGTGAACGTTGTTAAAGAATGGTTTGCCTTTATCAATATCAATTGCAACGCCATGAACCATATTTATGAGACTTATGGCGTCTGCACCGGCTTTTATACACGCAAGTGCAATTGGTCTGTTATCTGGTGCGTTTGGACTAAGTTTTACTATCAGAGGCTTTTTTGTTACAACCCGGACTGAAGATATGCAGTAATAGGCGGTTTCTGCGCTTAATCCCCAGGCAAGTCCTGCGGCCTTAACATTTGGACAGCTGATATTAACCTCAATCATGTCGCAGTCGGTTTTATCAAGGAGTTTTGCGCCTTCCACGTAGGATTCTATGTCACTGCCGGCAAGATTTGCAATTACGACTGAACCAAGTCCCAGCATTCCCGGCAAAAGATTTTCTATAAAATAAGGAATTCCCGGATTTTGCAATCCGATTGAATTCATATTTCCTCCCATAACTTCAAGGGAACGTTCTCCGTTATTTCCGGCACGCGGTTCAAGTGTACAGCCTTTTGAAATAATACCTCCCCAGGCGGCAACATCACTTACACCACGGAAATTCTGTCCGAATGCAAAGGTTCCGGCACTTGCCATAACTGGATTTTTGAAGTGAATTCCCGCAATTTTTACGGAAATATCCGCTTCTTCATCCGGTAAAAGAGCCGGGCGGCGTGGGGATGGTTTTGGAAACGTTAGAATTCTTGAATCAAAAACAGGACCATCTTTGCAACAGCGTTTCAGACCTTCGGTAGTTTCTATTGTGCAGCCAAGGCATGCACCAAGTCCGCAGAGCATTCTGTGTTCCATGCTGAGCCAGCACTGAATTCCAAGTTCTTCGGCTATCTGTTTTACATAATTTAATGCCGGAGCAGGTCCACAGGCATAAATTACTTTGTATCCGGCATCTTTAATTACTTCTTTTGTGAGTGCAGCCGGTAACATTCCGTGAATTCCTGCACTCCCATCATCAGTTGTAATTTTAAGATTTGCAGGTTTTATATTTTCAAGACCGTAAGTTCCTGATTTGAAAGAGGCATAAAAATCATAAGAATTAGGAGGAAGAGCCGTTGCAAGATTTGCTACCGGGGCAACTCCAATTCCCCCGCCAACAATACAAATTTCAGCTTTTTTTGATTCAAGAAGCTGTTCTTCCGGTTCTGGCCATGGCGTTCCAAGTGGACCTATTACGCTCATTCTGTCGCCGATATTCATATGGCACAGTTCCTGAGTTCCACGTCCTTTTTCAAGAATCATAAACTGCACAGTGATTTCTTTTTTGCCGTCTTTGTTGATTTTATCTTCGGAATGATAAACACTAATCGGGCGGTTGTAATTTACTCCGGATTTTTTACTTTTGATTAAATAGAATTGTCCAGGTTTTGGGCTTATCTGATTCTGTCGTTCTAGAATTATTGTTGTCTGCAAAAGGTAAACATTTGGCTGACCTTTTACAATTTCACATTTTTCTACAATTGTGTCCCCAAAGAATAAGAGTCCTTTGCCGTTTTCATCAATTTCTGCTAAGTCCATAAAAAAGCCTCGTAATTTTATAATAGGTTAGTCTGAACTAACTATATCAAATTTAAAAATTTTGTTCAGCATTTTTCATATTTTTATACAATTCTTGGATATTTTTTTTACGTGAGTTTATTTTACAAAAACGCTAGCATATCTTCCACCATGGATTTAAAATTTAAGGAAAATAATGTTTGTGCAACGTCGGTGTCTCAGGAATTTTCGCAAAAAGCGTTTTTAAAAGAATTACTGTACATAATGCTGCCGATTTCGTTCCAGAATCTTATGCTTGCGTCTGTTGCGGCGGCAGATGCCCTGATGCTGGGATTTTTGAATCAGAATGCAATGTCTGCTGTTTCTCTTGCGACTCAAATTCAGTTTGTTCAGAATATGTTTGTTTCCTCGATTGTCGGGGTTGAAGGAATTTTAGGCGCGCAATATTGGGGAAAGCGGGATATGATTTCCTTGAACAAAATTTTTGGGATTTCGCTGAAACTTTCGGGGATTATTTCTTTTATTTTTTTTATTGCCTGTTTGTTTTTTCCTTCTCAATTGATGACGATTTTTACTAATCAGACGGAACTTATTGAAATTGGAAATGGCTATTTGCAGATTGCGGCATGGTCGTATCTTTTGACAGGGATTTCGCAGTGTTATCTTGCAATGATGAAGGTTTCTGACCATCCTGGCAGGACGGCTTTAATCAGTTCTTGTACTGTTGTCCTGAACATTTTTTTGAATGCAGTTTTTATTTTTGGACTTTTTGGCTGTCCTGCAATGGGAGCAAGAGGCGCGGCACTTTCTACCTTGATTGCCAGAATTGTTGAACTTGCCTGGGCTGTCATTAATTCATACCGAAAAGACTACATTCATCCTGAATTAAAGTATTTTTTCTGCCGCTGTAAGTTGCTTTTTGTTGATTTTATAAAAGTTCTGGGACCTATGTTAGGGGCGTTTTTGTTCTGGGGTGTAGGATTTACTTCGTATAATGCTTTTATGGGTCACCTTGGCGAGGATGCTGTTGCGGCCAATTCCGTTGCGGCGGTTGTCCGTGATCTTGCATGTTGTTTTTGTAATGGACTTAGTTCCGCGGCGGCAATTGTAATTGGTCGGGTTTTAGGAAGTGGGAATCTTGTCAAAGGTAAACTTTATGGCCAAAAAATATTAAAAATCACTTTGATTTGTGCCGGGATTGTCAGTTTGATTCTTTTGATTTTGACTCCTGTCATCAGGGTGACTTTTGGTTCAAAACTTACTTCCGGTGCGGGTGCCTTTCTTACAGGAATGATGTTAATCAACAGTTTTTATATGTATGGGCGTACGGTCAATACAATTGTAATCAATGGTATTTTTGATGCGGGCGGGGATACTTTCTTTGATTTGTATAGTCTTGCGGCTTGTATGTGGTGTCTTGCAATTCCGCTTGCGGTTCTGGGAACTTTCATTTTCCACTGGCCAATTCTTGTTGTTTATGCGTGCACCTGCATCGATGAGGTCGGAAAAATTCCGTGGGTTTTGCATCATTTCAGAAAATATAAATGGGTTCAGGATTTAACAAGATGATAAACGCGGCTCAACTTTTTAAAATTGCACTTCCTATAATTTTACAGAATTTTTTGTCCTCATTTGTGAATATGCTGGACACGATTATGGTCGGACAGCTTGGTTCCGTGGATATTGCCGCCGTCGGACTTGGAAATCAGGTGTTCTTTGTTATGAATCTGATGGTGTTTGGCGCAGTTTCCGGTGGTTCTATTTTTATTTCACAATTTTGGGGAAAAAAGGATTTTGAGGGAATTCACCGAACAACTGGTATTATGCTCTGCATGTCAGTTGCAATCACGCTTTTTTTTACGATTGCGGCAAGCGTCATTCCTGAATATTGTCTGAAACTTTATTCAAAAGATCCTGAGGTTATAAAAAAAGGTGCAGATTATCTTAGGACGGTGGCCCCAAGTTATTTATTTTTTGGACTTAGTTTTGCCTTTGCAAATGCAGAACGCAGCACGGAACACGTGACACTTCCTGCTATTGCGACAATTTGTTCAGTGATTGTTAATGCGTTTCTGAACTATATTTTGATTTTTGGAATTAGTGCGAACAGTGTGGACGGGAATTCAATTGTAATCATAAAAGCTTACGGCGTTACCGGTGCCGCTATTGCCACAGTTTTTTCAAGAATTGTAGAAGCAATTATTGTTTTTGTGTTTGCTTACGTCAGAAAATATGAAGTTGCCGTTGCTCCTTCAAAATTTTTTGTAAAACAGCCAGGATTTTTGAATAGATATGTAAAAATCTGCATTCCGGTTTTGATAAACGAAAGTCTTTGGGGAATTGGAATTTCAATGCAAAATTCAATTTTTGCACATTCCGGAACTGATGTCATTGCCGCGTTCAACATAAATTCTACGGTTTCTAATCTTTTGTGGCCAATTTGTCTAGGTTGTGGCAGTGCAACAGCAATTTTGGTCGGAAAAACAATCGGGCAGGGAAAATATAAAGAAGCCGAAAAACTTGCAAAGAATCTCTGTACTCTCATAACGCTCATTGCACTTGTTCTTGGACTTTTGCTGATACCGTTAACGAAAGTTTTACCGTTCATTTTTAAAGTAGAAAGCGAAGTTATAGTAATGGCCAGTGTTTTCCTGATTATGAAAGCGGTCGTTTATTCTCTTGATTCCTTTAATATGTGTTCTGTTGTTGGCGTTTTTCGTTCCGGCGGTGACACGATTTTTGCACTTTTGATGGACGTCGGCATTATGTGGTTCGTTGCACTTCCGCTTGGCTGGCTAGCCGTCCTTGTGTGGCATCTTCCGTACTGGGCAGTTTACGCCTGCATTCTGATTGAACCTTTGTGCAAGGCAGTTTTAGGTTTTATCCGACTTATGAGTGGAAAGTGGCTTCACGATGTAACGGAAAGGTAAAAGGTAGAAAATTTACTTTTTCAATTTTTCGATGTTGCACTTATGATTTTTGGTTCTCTCATCATAGTTGATTCCAAATAGAAGTACATCACCGGAAAGTTGTTTAACAATTTCAGGATAATTATTTTGTTTTATCTGATTTAACGCACCTTCAGAAGATTTATTCCACTTAAGTTCAATAATTAATGCAGGTTTGTCTGATGTTTTTTTAGGAATGTAAACTATATCAGCATAACCTTTACCGGACGGTAATTCCTGAATTTCTACATAATCATCAAGTACTGCAATATACGCAAAGCGAATTGTACTGCGCAAAGCCTGCTTGTTATTGTAAAAAGTTGGAGAAGTGGCCTGTGAATGAACTTTTTCTATAAGTGAAGCAACTTTGTCTGATTTTTCTTCCAGAGTAAATTCAATTAATTCTTCAGAAGAGGAAATCAATTTTGCAATTTCCTTTCGTGAGCCATCTTTTACGGCAAGGACAAATTCTTCGCGAATTTCATTATTCGGGATGTGAACTGTATTATTTTCTGAATTAAAAGCCAAATATCCTAAGTGAATTAAAAGTGTGAACACATCATTCTTAGTTTTTAGAGAAATAAAATCGTTCTGAAATGAATTTGTGTCAACTTTACATTCTTCTCCGCCAATCATTTGAATCAAATCCTGCTTGATTCCTTCGAATCCATGTCGATATAACTTTTTAAAGATTCATAAGATTCTGTTCGTGTCCAGTAATTTTGGTATTTGCTGCTTGTCATGCATTGCATAATTGAGTTCGGATTATAAATTGCCTTTGTGTTTGAAAATGAATATCCGTTATACCATTGTTTTGCTTTTTCAAAGTCACGGCCATATTTTTTGCATAAGATTTTTACTTCATCTTCTGTAAAACCTGTATATTCAGCAAATTCACCAGGATCTATCATCGTATATTCTTTAAAATCTGTGAGTGCCGATTGAGTTCCGTATTTTTTAATTGGAAGAATTCCTGTCATATAACCAAGTGCAATCATTTTATTAGTAACAGGAGATTTAAAAAGTGAACGCAACAAAATAACGTAAGCTTTTTGTATTTCTACATTATTTTTTGCTTCACGGAAAATAGCGTCCTATTCATCAATTATGATTATAAATTTGGATTTATAATTTATGGCAGCAGAAGCAATAACTTCCGCAAGAGAGTCACCATTTTCGTTTGTATAATATTCCTTAATTTCTTTTGTTATTTTTGCAGTCATGAAATCCAATACATTGTCGATTTTTCCGCAAGTAGAAGTAAACCACGTCATATCAAGGTAAATTACTGGGTATTTGTTCAGATTTTCTTCAAATGACGGTTCATTTGCAATTTTCAGATTTTTAAAAAGGGTAGAGGAATCACAACTTTTGTCATAATAGGCACAAAGCATCTGTGCAATAGTTGATTTTCCAAAACGGCGGGGACGACTGATACAAATAAGCTTATTCCTGGCATTAATACGTTTGTTTAGTTTTGAAATTATAAAAGATTTATCTACGTATTAATCATTTAATATTGTTCTGAAATCATCATTTCCGACGTTCGTGTAAATACCCATAATCGAAAATATAGCATAGATTTCTTAAAATTTGTAGTTTTGAACATCACCGTTTTTTACCTTTACTAAAACACAGAAAATAATTAAATTATTGTTTATTGTAAATCATTTATTGGAGGACTTATATGAAGAAAGTCTTTGGTACAGTTGCTCTTGCAATTGCCGGTGTTTTTGCTCTCGTCAGCTGCAGTAAAAATGCTGAAGAAACAATTAAAATTGGAGCTATCGGACCTCTGTCTGGTTCTGTAGCTGTATATGGTGTTGACTGTCTTAATGGAATTAATCTTGCCGCAGAAGAAATTAATGCTGCCGGCGGAATTAATGGTAAAAAAATTGAAATTATCAGCGAAGATGATGAAGGAAATCCTGAAAAATCTGTAAACGCTTATAAAAAAATTGTCACAAAAGATAAGGCAAAATTGATTATTGGTTCACTTACATCTGGTTGTACAATGGCTATCACTTCTTTGGCTCAGGCTCAGAAAATTCTGATGATTGCTCCTGCCGCTACAGCACCAGCAATTACTACTGCCGGCGATTATGTTTTCCGTGCATGCTTTATTGACCCGTTCCAGGGAACTGTTGGTGCAAAATTTTCTCTTGAAAGTTTAGGTTGTAAAAAGGCTGCAATCCTTTATGACATTGGAAATGATTATTCTGTAGGTCTTACAGAAAACTTTGAAAAAACATTCCTCGCTAGTGGCGAAATTGTAGCAAAAGAATCTTACAGTACTGGTGATAAGGACTTTAACGCTCAACTTACAAAAATCAAGAATGCAAATCCTGATGTAGTTTATCTTCCTGATTATTACGGAACAGTTGCTTTGATTGCAAAACAGCTCCGCGCTCAGGGAATTAACACTCCAATCGTTGGTGCTGACGGTTGGGACGGAATTGTTGACAATGCCGGTGATGAAGTTTTGAACGGATATTATTCAAATCACTATGCAAATGATGCAACAACAGGTGCTGTAAAAGTATTTGTAGATGCTTACAACAAAAAGTATAATCACGCTCCAACAGCATTTGCTGCCCTTGGTTATGATTCACTTTATATGATTAAAGATGCAATTCTTGCTTCTGGTTCAACAGATTCTACAGCTGTAAGAGATGCACTTTTAAAGACAAACGGTTCTTATGTAACAGGAAATATTACATTTGACGAAAATCGTAACCCTATTAAATCAGCAGTTATGATGGAACTTGTAAAAGGGGATAACGGAAAACTTACTCCAATTTACAAGACAACAGTTAATCCGTAATTTTGAAGATTTGCTTAAGAGACCCTTTAAAAATTGTAATTTTTAGAGATAACCTTAAAAACTACTGCCGGAAACTTGAATTTCTGGTAGTAATTTAAAAAAGCAAAAATGACAAAGGCGTCATTTTTCTGAAGATTTTTCTTTAGAGAAGTGGTGCCTTTTTTGAATTTACAGGAATTACTGATTCATTTACTAAATAGCAAATTTTTTCTACAATGGAAAGATAAAGTTTTCTCTAAAAATCTTAATTTTGGGGAATTCTATAAAGCTGCCTTTCATAGTTACCTCTAAAAATTGCAATTTTTAGAGGTAACTATGAAATAATTGTGATTTTAGGTAACTTTAAAAACGCGACGTTTTAATATCAACGAATTAAAACTCGAAAGGCATCTCTAGAAAAGCATTGGAAATGATTTTTCAAAGGTGTCCTAAATTAAAAATCTTTGGAGGATAAGTTTGAACAGTTTATCGATGTTTGTTCAGCAACTTATCAATGGACTTTCACTTGGAAGTATTTATGCCTTGATTGCTCTCGGTTACACGATGGTTTACGGCATTGTTAAGTTGATTAATTTTGCGCATGGCGACGTTATGATGATTGGTGCTTATGCGGGATATTTCGTTTTGTGTGCTATGGGACCAACTCCGCTTGGACTTGCCTGTGCTTTTGCCGCCGCAATGATTTTGTGCGGACTTTTAAGCCTTGTGATTGAACGTCTTGCTTATCGTCCTTTAAGAAATGCACCGCGTCTTAATTCACTTATTACAGCAATTGCCGTTGAACTTATTTTACAGAACACAATGCGAGTTTTGCCATTTGTTGGTCCTGATCCGCGTTCTTTCCCGACAATGGCAACTAAAACTTTCAATTTTGGAATCGGCTCCATAAGTAATGTCCAGATTACAGTTATTGTTCTTTCTGCACTTTTGATGCTTGTTTTGAATTTCGTTGTAAATTATACAAAAACTGGTAAAGCCATGAAAGCTGTAAGCTATGATCTTGGTGCTTCTAGTCTGATGGGTATCAACTCTAACAGAATTATTGCAATCACTTTTGTAATTGGTTCTGTTCTTGCAGGTGCTGCAGGAATTCTTTACGCAATTTATTATCCTCAAGTAGATCCTACAATGGGGTACATTCCGGGATTAAAAGCCTTTGTTGCTGCCGTTCTTGGTGGTATCGGTTCAATTCCAGGAGCCATGCTTGGCGGTGTAATTCTTGGCGTTGCAGAAACAATGGTTAAGGCTTACCTTTCTTCTCAATATGCAGATGCAATTTCTTATTGTATTTTGATTGTCATTCTTTTAGTAAAACCAGCCGGCATTCTTGGTAAAAAAATGCGCGTTAAGGTTTAGGAGGAAAACTCAAAATGAATAAAAAACTTCGTAATTTTATAATTCCACTTGCAGTGGCAATCATTGTAACTTTTCTTCCTTTTGCTTTAATTAGAGTTGGTGTAATTGATTCCTACGTTTCGCAGATTTTAACTTTGGGCGGAATTAATGCAATAATCGCAATTTCCGTAAATATGGTTACGGGAATTGTCGGTCAGTTGACGCTTGGACAGTGCGCTTTTGAAGCAATTGGTGCATATTGTGTAATTATTTTTTCACAGGATTTAGGTGTACCACTTCCAGTTGCAATGTTGATTGCTCCGTGTATGGCTGCAGTTTTCGGCTTTATTATTGGTTTCCCGACATTAAAGCTTGACGGTGACTACCTTGCAATCGTAACACTTGCGTTTGGAGAAATTGTCCGCGTAGTTTTAGTAAATTTAAAAGGAATTACAGGCGGTCCAAATGGAAAAAGTTTCAAATTCAGTTTTTTACGCGATGACCTTTTTTGGGGACCGGCACTCAGTTATTTTGTAAGTATAGGAATGTTGGTTATAGTAATCGTTCTTTTACAGAATTTCTTGCGATCAACTTACGGTCGTGCAATCAAAGCAATTCGTGAAGATGAAGTTGCCGCAAATTCAAATGGAATCAGCGTATTTAAATACAAGATGATTGGTTTTGTGATTGCTTCATTTATTGGCGGTTTAGGCGGTGCTGTATATGCCCCGATTATCGGATTTATTAAGCCGGACATCGCTTCGTTCAATAATTCTGTAAATATGTTGATTTACGTTGTTCTTGGCGGTATGGGAAGTATCAGTGGAACTGTAATTGCAGCTTTTGTTCTTACAATAATTCAGGAAGCTTTGCGTTTCTTAGGAAATTACAGACTTTTGTTCTATCCTGTAGTTTTGATTATTGTAATGCTCTTTAGACCTCAAGGACTTATGGGTATGAAAGAATTGAGTTTTGTAAAAAGTTTTGACTGGGCAAAAAAACTGATGGCAAAGTTGCCTAAAAAAAATAAATCAACAGAACTTTCAGATGAACAAAAAAATGAAGGGGAAACAAAATAATGAACGATACAATTTTGCAGGTAAACGACCTTTCTATTGTTTTTGGCGGACTTAAAGCTGTAAGTGATTTTAATATGGAACTTCACCGTGGCGAACTTATAGGTTTAATCGGGCCAAATGGTGCCGGAAAAACCACAGTTTTTAATATGCTTTCCGGAGTTTATACTCCAACAAGCGGACAAATCAGTTTTTGGGATAAAAACGGAAATATTCAGATTGTAAATAAAAAGACTCCGGCACAGCTCAACTTAATTGGAATTGCCCGTACATTTCAAAATATCCGTCTTTTTGGCAATTTGACTGTAAGTGATAACATCCGAATTGCAATGCACAGTCAGCGTACCGTAAAACCTTTGGACGTTCTTTTTCGTACAAAACGATTTTTTGACGATGAAGAAATGATGAGTGCAAAAGTGCGTAAACTTTTAAAACTTTTTGGACTTGAAAATAAAGAAAACGAACTTTCTTCAAACCTGCCTTACGGTGAACAGCGAAAACTTGAAATTTGCCGTGCTTTAGCTGCAAATCCAACGCTTCTTTTGCTGGATGAACCAGCCGCAGGAATGAATCCTCAGGAAACGAAAGAACTTATGGAATTGATTGCATTTATCCGCAAGGAATTCAACCTTACAATTCTTTTGATTGAACACGATATGAAACTTGTAATGGGAATTTGTGAACGTCTTTACGTTTTGAATTATGGCCGTGTTCTTGCCAGTGGAAATCCGGACGAAATCAAGTCAAATCCGGAAGTAATCAAGGCTTACCTTGGTTCTGAAGCAGAAAATTTGGCATAGGAGGCAAAAATGGCAGACATAATTCTTGATGTAAAAGATTTAATCGTAGATTATGGTGCAATTCGTGCACTCAGAGGTATTTCTTTTGATGTAAAGCAGGGTGAAATTATTTCTCTGATTGGTTCAAACGGAGCCGGAAAAACTACAACTTTACATTCAATTTCTAATTTGATAAAAAAAGCTGGCGGTTCAGTCGTTTTTGAAGGCGAAGACATTACAAATCTTTCTGCAGCACAAATTGTAAATCGCGGACTTATTCAGGTTCCAGAAGGTCGTCGAATTTTTGCAAATCTTTCTGTAAAAGATAATCTTGAACTTGGTGCATACACACGAAAAGACAAGGCAAATATCAAAAATGATATGGAACACGTTTTTGAACTTTTTCCGCGTATGAAGGAACGTTACAAACAGATTGCTGGTACGCTTTCCGGTGGTGAACAGCAGATGCTCGCTATGGGACGTGGACTTATGGCAAACCCAAAGCTTTTGCTTTTGGATGAACCGAGTATGGGGCTTGCCCCGATTCTGGTTGATGAAATTTTTGAAATTGTACAGAAAATCAATCAGGATGGAACGACAATTCTTCTTGTAGAACAGAATGCATTTAAGGCAATGAGTATTGCAAACCGTGTTTACATTCTGGAAACAGGAACTATTACATCTTCTGGTGATTCTAAAGATTTGATAAACGATCCTGCAGTAAAGGTTGCATATCTTGGTGGCTGATTTTTTTTTGATTTGCGTTTTTGTATAGCGTGATTTAAAATATTTTTGCAGACGCAATAAAGATTTTGGAGGTATTTATGAAAGTAAGTGATTTTATGACTAAAAACGTGATTTATATTTCTCCGGATACAACTTTAACAGAAGCTAAAGCTCTAATGTTGAAAGAAAAAATTAATAAACTTCCGGTTCTTGATAAGTCAAATAAACTTGTTGGAATTGTAACAAAGAATGATTTGCAGAAGGCTTCTCCGTCTGCGGTTTCTACACTTGATATTTATGAACTTGGTTATGTTCTTTCAAAACTTAAGATTGAAAAAATCATGATTAAGGATGTTGTTACAATTGATTCCGAAGAAGTAATTGAAGAGGCGGCGCGCATTATGGCAACAGCAGATATTGGCTGTCTGCCGGTAATGCATGACGGAATTCTAACCGGAATTATTACAGAAACTGATATTTTTAAGGCTTTTGTTTCTATGTTTGGAGCAACTTTGCCAGGCGTTCGTGCTGTTATTGAACTTGCCGAAAAACCTGGTGAACTTGCAAAAATTGTAACTGCAATTGCAGAAAAAAATGGAAATATTGTTTCCCTTGTAACAGCAAATGGTAACGATGTTGGCCACAGAAGAGTAACTCTGAAGATTGGCAATTTGACAAAAGATTCTGTTGAAGAAATTATTAAAAATTCTGACGCGGAAATTCTTGATTTGCGAGAAATAAAATAAGAGCATCTCTAAAAATTGAAATTTTTAGAGATGCCCATAACGTGGTAGCGCTGTGAGCACCTGCGAAGGTTGTTTCAACAACCGAAGCAGAAACCCACAGGCACGCCATTTGCGTGCTGAGGATTTTGGAGTGAAAACGGAAGTGCGGAACATAGCGACGGCAAGGCTGCAAGCCTGCCGAACCACCATGAAAATTAAAACGTTTCTATTGACAAGTACAAATATCTTTGTTAATGTGAAAGCATAAAAATGAAAAACACAAAATACTTTTCTGGATTTTCTTTCTTCTCTTTTAAGGCTTTTTCCTTTTATTACTTTGGTAATATTGAAAGTGCTCGATAAAGTGTAGACTAGGAAAGTTTAAAATAGAAAGCGGTTCTATTCTTTATCGGATAGAACCGTTTTTTTTTGTGCAAAGGGGTTTAATATGAATATGGATTTTGAGCGTAAACTGGCTGTGCCGGCGGAAATTAAGGAAGAATTGCCAATGACCGGAAAGTTGAGTAAGGTTGTTGAAGAAAAAAGGGCAGAAGTAAAAGCGGTTTTTGAAGGTCGGCTGAATCGTCTTTTGTTGATAATTGGACCTTGTTCTGCTGATAATGAAGAAGCCGTAATTGATTATATGAACAGACTAGTTCCGGTACAGGAAAAAGTAAAAGATAAAATTCTTCTGGTTCCTAGAATTTATACAAATAAGCCACGTACAACAGGCGAAGGCTACAAAGGAATGGTTCATCAGCCGGATCCAAATGGAAAACCTGATATGTATAAGGGGATTATTGCGACACGGCATATGCATATTCGTGCAGTTCAGGAAACTGGTTTTGTTTTTGCAGATGAAATGCTTTATCCGGAAAATTATCAGTATTTAGACGATATTTTAGGTTACGTTGCTGTTGGCGCGCGGTCGGTAGAAGATCAGCAGCATCGTCTTACTGCGTCTGGAATTGAAGTTCCGGTTGGAATGAAAAATCCCACATCTGGCGATTATTCTGTTATGATGAATGCAATTCTGGCCGCTCAGAAGTCCCACACGTTTATTTATCGCGGTTGGGAAGTTGTTTCTGAAGGGAATCCGCACACTCACGCAATTTTGCGCGGTTCTACAAATAAACACGGAAATAATCAGCAGAATTATCATTATGAAGATTTGGTTAGACTTTGTGATGTTTATGATGAACGTGATTTGAAAAATCCAGCCGTAATTATTGATACAAATCATTCTAATTCGGGGAAAAATCCTTTTGAACAGACAAGAATCGTTATGGATGTTTTGAATTCAATGCGTCACAACGAAAGAGTAAATAATCTTGTAAAAGGATTTATGATAGAAAGTTATATTGAAGACGGTGCCCAGAAAATTGGCGAAGGCTGTTACGGAAAATCTATTACAGATCCTTGTCTTGGCTGGGAAAAATCTGAACGCCTGATTTACGATATTGCAGAAAAAATCTAGTCTGAAAATTGCCAATGAGTACATGGTGAACTTTTGAGGCACTGCACACATCGTTCGCTGGTACGTGGTTCACCGTAAAACAACAGTCTACTACCAATAATCTACGGTGAACCCGTCAATTTGTTGACTCTGCCTGTTTATTTTTCTTATGAGTTTGTTAAAAATTTCTGACAACATTTCTTATCTTCCGGCAACTGAAAATCCACTAAGTGCCGACGTCATTTTTATTCAAAATGATGACGCACTTTGGATTTTTGATTGTGGCAGGAGCGATGAAGCTTTTTTGGAAATCTTAAAATTTCAGGATTTTACAAAGAAAAATAATCTGACGTTAAATCTTGTAATTTCGCATTTTCATGAAGACCACACTGATAACTTAATTCGCGTTTTACCGGATTTTGTTTATGCCGGTGATTTTACGGTGCGGCACTTTGGCTGGAATTCAGTTTCTTTTCAGGAAAATTTGCTCAAAAATGGTAATTCTCAGGCTAAAATTGAAATTGTAAGGGAATCAAAATCCTTTCAGAATGGTTCTGTGCAGCTTATTCCGCTTGTGAACAGTCACGCAAAAGGGAGTCTTTGCCTAAGGTTCAAAAATTTTTTGTTTTTGGGCGACGCGCTTTATCCCACAGAAAAAAAAGGTCTGGAATGTTATAACGTCCAGCAGTTGCATCAAGAAATTCAGACTTTAAAAAATACACCTTGCGAATATTTTTGCATAAGTCACGCAAAATATTTTGTAAAATCAAAAGAAAGCATCATAAAACATCTTGAAGAAATTTATGCAAAGAAGAATGGCAATGACCCGTGGATTTTTTTATAATTATGGTCAAAGTTACCTCTAAAAATTGCAATTTTTAGAGGTAGCCTTGTACTACTCTAATTTTTTTTAGTTTGAGATGGCTGAAAGATTATGGAAGAAGAAAAAAATACCTTTAACAAAAAAATCTTGATTATTGGTGGTGGCGTTGCTGGTCTTACCGCCGGAATTTATGGTCAAAAAGCAGGACTTCAGACTATCATTTATGAAAAAAACTCCTGGATTGGAGGTTCCTGTTCTGCATGGAAACGAAACGGTTATACAATTGATAATTGCCTTCACTGGCTGACAGGAACGCAAGAAGGCAGCAGCGACCGCGAAATGTGGACAGAATTGGGAGTCTTGCAGGACAATGTTCCAACAGTAAAGCGCCCATACTTTCTTGCAAGCGAAGCTGACGACGTAACAATAACGCTTTGGCCGGATATAAAACGCACAAGGCAGGAAATGCTCCTTGCCAGCCCGGAAGATTCCGACGAAATCAATAATTTTCTGGATTGTGTTGAATTTTTTGCAGGTTTAATTACCGGCGGAATGTCAGCAAAAGAACTTTACAATTCTTTAAAGAATTTTAACGACACAATGAACGTAAAACGACTTGATTTTACCCGTCATTTTTTGCGCTACATGGGTATAAATTCAATAGAAATGGCAAAACGCTTTAAATGTCGTGCCATTCAGTGCCTTTTTCTTGATTTTATGGCAAAAGAATATGAATCCTATTGGTTAATGCTTGCCTACAGTTTTTTTATTTCCGGCAATGGCGATTTACCTGCGGGAGGTTCATTTGCAATGGCTCAAAATCTAAAGAACACCTATCTTAATGCAGGCGGAAAAATCGTCACGAATAAGACCGCAAAACAGATTCTTGTAGATTACAAAAATAAAACTTTCAGAAATTTTGGCGACGTAATTTCTATGGGAGTAAATCCTAAAAAAGTTCTTACACGGCACGCTTCGGCAGTTTTATTTGAAGACGGCACAACAGAAACGGCGGATTATATCATTGCCGCCTGCGACATAAACTTTACCTACAAAAATCTTTTGAACAATAAATATACCCCGTCTTCTTTAAGGCGACTTTACAAACATCACAAACGCCAGCGCGAAGTAATTTACAGTTCATTTCAGGTTGCATTTGCGGTGGACGATTTTTTTGATTGTGTGGAAGATTCTCTTGGCTTTGAGTGCATTCCAATTCAAATTGGAAATATGATTTATTCTCGCATTACCGTCAAGAATTATCACCCTTATGGAGATTTTATTGCACCACAAGGTAAAACTGTAATTCAAGTTTCGGTTCCTCAGTACATTGCGGATTATAAATATTGGGAAAAACTTTCTACAAATCCTCTGGTTTATAACGAAATAAAAACCGAAACAGCCCAGCGCATTCAAAAAGAAATTGTCCGAAGATTTCCTCAATACAAAGACAGACTCCAGATTCTTGATATCTGGACACCATATTCCTATCGTCGCCTGAATAACGATTATTACGGTGCCTATATGCGCTATATCACGTCGCCGTTTAGTTTCAACGCTTTCCTTTCGTCAGAAATTCCAGGTCTCGATAACGTAATTCTTGCAAATCACTGTCTGCGCTATCCTGGAGGACTTCCAACTGCCGCTTATACTGGTCGCGATGCAATAGAAATCATCAAGAAAGAGGAAATTAAAAGAACAGCCCGTCCGTTTTTAAAATTTCCTCTTCCTTTCAAAGATGATAAAAATAAATAACTTTTGGGCGTTGTCTTTCCGGCGGAATTTTACAGAAAAATCAAAAATTAACTGAAAAGTTCCGCCTGCAAGCCCGCGCTTTTCGCAGTTCCGGCATTCACCTCCAGCCTTGCGCACTGTGCGCCAGAACAATGGCGCTCCGTTTTGCGCAAGTCCCGCTTCGCGGCTGCTACAATCGCTAACGCAAAAAAAAATCACTTCCAAATAATTTCAAAGATACCTCTAAAAATTGGAATTTTTAGAGGCAATGAAAGAAAGTGCGATGTTTTAATTCGTTGTATTTTAACGAATTAAAATTCGAAAGTCTTTAAAAAACCATTGAAAATGATTTTTTAGAGATGCCCTTTAATGTTACGTTTTAAATCAATATTTGTTTTTTTAGAAACAACGAAAATATAGAAAAATAACAAAATTTTAGAATTTTTTACAGTTTTATTTTTATTAATTTATAGTAAAATAATTATGTGTTTAATTTAGTTGGAGAAGGAGAGTAATTAAATGTCGGAGTCTGAAAAAAAACAAACTTATTTCAGAGAAGAATTCCTGCGCGAAGAATTGTCTAAAAACGAAGATTTTAAGACAGTTTCAGGAGTATTTGGCTTATTGGCTGATTTTTCACGCCTTAAGATTTACTGGTTGTTGTGCCATTCAAAAGAATGTGTAAGTTCCATTGCAGAAATGATGAATATGTCAGCACCTGCTGTAGCTCATCATTTAAAAATCTTAAAAGACACGGAATTAATTGAAAATTATCGTGACGGAAAAGAAGTTTATTATGCAATGGCAATGAATCCAAAAAGCAAGGCATTGCACGAAATCATTGAACAGTTAATGTCAATGGAATGCCCGGATTTTGCAGCAGACCACGAAGAGATTAACGAAAATTCCGCTTATATGGAAAATCAGATTGAAACTGTAAAAAAAGTTCACGATTATTTGACAGAAAATCTTTCTCAGAGATTTACAATTGATGAACTCGCAAAACAGTTTGCAATGAATTCTACAACATTGAAAACAGTTTTCAAGGATGTTTACGGAACTTCACTTGCCGCTCACATCAAAGAACACAGAATGAAGAAAGCTGTAGAAATCCTTATGAATTCTGACAGCAACATTAACCAGATTTCACTTGAAGTTGGTTATGAAAGCCAGAGCAAATTCAGCGCAACATTCAAAGATTACTACGGGGTTTCACCTCTAGAATATAAGAGAAATAACAGCAAATAAAACTGTTGACTAAGGCACTGTCTAATAAGTTAAGGGATCCTCTAAAAATTGCAATTTTTAGAGGGTTTCATAAGAGTTATTCCGATTTTTTCGGAAAATATGCTCGAAGCTGAAATAAATTCAGACAATTACTTTTAGAACGTGCCTTTTTTGGTCAAATCATAAAAAAAAGATGCCGAAAATCAGCATCTTTTAAGCATCGGCAATCTACAAATCTTTTCGCTTTAGAAGAAAAATCAAGGCAATTACGACAAAAAACAAAGAAGGTGCTGCAAATAAAATTCTTCCATGCAGTAAAGTTTCGTGGAGTTGCTGTTGCCCGGCTTCAAGTAATTCCTGATTATATTTTACAATGTCTAGTCCAATACCTGCAATCAAAACAGAAAGTGAAGTTGCAAATTTTGACATAAGAGTTTGCAAAGAAGAAACAAGACTGTTCTGTCTTTTTCCAGTTTTTTCTTCGCCGTAATTCACGGCATTTGCAATAAAAACGGTTGTAAGAATGTACGCAATACCAAGTCCACCGCCCATAAAAAAGCACGGAATCAAAAGTCCTAAGAAAGACAATTTTTGTGGGAAAGCCTGTATCAAAAGTATTGTATATCCGATAATTTCTACACAAATAGCAGTAAGAAAAATCTTCCGGTTGGACATAAATTTTCGCATAGTCGGATAGTAAAGTGCCATTCCTAAAAACTGTCCAACGCCTAGTACAACCATAAATGGTGTATAAAGGTCTGGCGTCATCAAGTCAAAATCAAAAAGATAAACCGCATTATTTAGTGTAATACTGATTGCCGTCAAAAAGCAGATGATAATTGCAGCAACGCACATCGCCTGGTCGTTTTGAACAAGTGCTTTGAAAATTTCCTTTATCGAAAGCGAAGAATCTTCCGGGTATTTTTCTTTTGGTAGATTCACTACTGTAATTATTGTTGAGATTGTATAAACGGCCGCAATCACAATTGCAAGAATACAAAATCCTCGTTTTTCATTTATAATTGGAGTTCCGTCAATGCCAAGTACAGAAGTTTTACCGAAAAGGCGCACAAAAAACATAGAAAGGGCCGTGGCTATTCCAGAACCAATTCCAGAAAGAATTCTTGTAAAAAGGGTTATATTTTCGCGTTCACGACCTGGCTGCGTTATTGCCGGAATTACAGACCAGTAAGGAATATCAGAAAGAGTGTAGGTAATGCCGCACAAAACATAAGTCACAGAAATATAAAATTTTGTACCTGTCAGATTCATACTTTCAGGCACATTGAACATTGCAATCATAACAAGGGAATTCAAAACTGCGCCAGAAAGAATCCATGGTTTATAGCGTCCCCAGCGAGTTCTTGTTTTAGACACAATTGCACCCATTATTGGATCATTAAACGCGTCAAAAATTCGTGCAATCATCAAAAGTGTTCCGACAAAACTTGCACTTACTCCCAAAACTTTGTTGTAAAAATAAAGGGTGTAGGTGGAAACCATCATATATGCCAGGTTTTTTCCAAGCCCCCCAAACGAATAACTTAAAATTTCTCTTAGTTTTAATTTTTCCATCTGTGATTAAATATAATATAAAAAATAGTTTTATCCAATATAAAAGGACTGACAAAATCAGCAAATAATGTCAAAAAGCTCATACTTTGGGCGTTCCGGCTAAAGCCGTCGGGCGTTCCGCACTTTCGCTGACGCTCCAAAGTCCTCGGCACGCAAATCGCGCGCCTGCGGGCTTCCGCTTCTGCTGTTGAAACAGCCTTCGCGGGTGCTCCATGCCCTAACGCATCGTCAAATTATGGAATATAAGTGCTATTCTTGCTGGGTTTGGGCAAAGTGTTAAGCCAGGATTTTGCATTTTCTTCTTCTTGCCGTGAAGTAAAAATCCACAGAATATGAGCGTCGTGCCCGGCATTTTTTGCTATTTCTGGAGGCTGTGCAAGACCATCAGTAAAAATTATCATACCGTCATAATTTGACTTTTGAAAAAAATCCACCGAGGGCTGAAAGTTTGTTCCTCCACCACCGCTGACTAAAATATTTTTTCGGACCTTTTTAAGTGTCAGAATTTTTGATGATTTTCCGGGTTCATCATTTTTAATTTCAAGAATATCATTATCAAACTGAATAACATCCAGTTGTTCAATTCCATATCGGAAAAACCGGTTTATTACAGACAGAAAATTCTGAATATCCTCGCGACAAATTGAACCGCTTACGTCAATTGCAACTAAAATTCTTGTAACAAAAGCATAACGGCTGCCCATATATTCAAAATCATAACGGCGGTTAGGCTTCATTCTTGTAAGTATGCGCCGGGAAGTTAAAACTGAACTCCTAAAAAGTTGAATAATCCGGCGATAATCCATTTTTATGGTTAAACTTGCTTGAATTTCCGTCTGAATTGCAGAACTCAGCGAACCCCACATTTGATTTTTGACAGCATCTTCAAGCTGATAATTTATATTTTCTTCCGCTTCCTGATTTTCTTCCCATAATTCTGCATTTTCTTCCGCATCAGAATCAGTCTGATTATCTAGAATTCCTTTTACGCGACGGTAATATTCTTCATAACTTAAATTCTGTTCAAGGTGAAAATCGCGGGCAGTTTTTGTGCGGACATCAGAATAATCAAAAAGTTTTGTGTCATTAATTGTAATGTCGCTAGCAAATTTCAAGGCAGTTTTATCTGCATTTAAAGGCTGACGCTCGTAAGGATGTTTTAAAATAATTCTGATAATTTCAAATTTAAAATAATCTTCTGCAACTTTTGGCGGCAAATTATTCACAATCTGAGGATTATATTCAATGCGCATTTTTCCAGTCCTAAACGGAATATTAAGTTCTGGATTTTCAATCAGAGTATGAGTACAAAAAACTTTAAAAAGCAAAGGTTCAAGTAAAAACCAGGAATCCGTAATTTTTGAAATTATGTTCATTACAATTCAGAAATATATTCGATGACTAAATTTGCAAGGTCTGGAAGAGATTTTGCAATTATAGTGCTGGCATTTTTATTTGATTCAGCGGTAAAATTTGTAGAAAAATAACCCAAAGCTTCAGATTTTTTATTATCACGCAGAAATTTAAAATACTTTGTGATATTTGATAAATCATTTTTTTTGTCATTTTCTTTTAAAGTTTCGACATACTTAAAAATGCTGTCCGTAAGAATTGCAAGCTGTGGAGTAGTGTAGTTTTCTAAAATTTCAAGGCTTTTTTCAAAGTTTTGCGTAATAAGAAGCGAGGCACTCAACTGCTGATTTTTCTTGAGGAATTCAAAAAATGCAACCGTAGTCTGTACTCCGATTATTCCAGCGACAATTTTTTTATAAAGTGCAAAATTTTCGTCAGAATTTAATTTTGGGCCGGCAGTATCCATAACTTTTGCAACTTTTTCCCAACCGCGCCTATCCGGAGATTTTTCCAAATCCATATCTTCCTTACGTAACATTTCACCATCAAGATATTCAGGATTTTCAGAAATGAATTTGATGACAGAATCGTTCTTTGCGGTTTTCTTTGCCCAATCCAGCCATTCATCAACAGAAGGGGAAAATTCATAAACGTTAAAACGGGAAACAAGGGCAGGATCTAGAGCTGTAAGTTGATATTCATCACCATTATTTACAGCACTGATAATTCTTGAACCTTGAGGAAGTTTTCTGCCGGCAAGAGTTTTGTTCAATGCAAGATCCATAATTGTCTGCAAAATTTCCGGTCGGGCGCGGTTTAATTCATCAAGAAAAAGCACAATAGGTTTGTCATCAAGCGGAAACCAGTACGGCGGCATAAATTCAGTTTTTCCGGTAATTTCATTTTTATGCAAAAGACCAATCAAATCACCAGGATCACTCATTTGGCCCAAGAAAAGAGAAACGACCTTAAAGCCCTTTTTACTAAAAAAATGCTCTAGAATTTGCGATTTTCCGATTCCGTGCTTTCCCATAAGCATAATATTTTGATCTGCCGGCAAAACTTCCAGCAATTTCAATAATTCTTCCGAGTTGATTTTTATTGCCATGTGCTTAGTATATAAAAAATCATTATTTTAGGGAAATTTCTGATGAATTCACTGGATATTCACTCTCAAAAACTATGCGGTTTCTAAAACCTTCCTGACAGATTTTTTTCAAGATTTTCTTTTGGGCAAAAACCAGAGTCTCACAGATGATGGCAGGATATTTTTCCAGCATTTTTAGCGTGACTTCAAGATACTTTTGCGACTGCCAGCTGAACCTTTGCCTTTGGATAGCGGACATTTTCACTAAGTCCCGTGTGAATCAAAATTTTCAAGCAGTATTTTTCAGCATAAGAAAAAAACACGTTCCGCAAGATTGTAGAGTTGAACCCTCGGGTGAATTTTAAAACCTTCGTAGTGCACTTTTGAAAAAGCGTCTTTTATATAAAGATACCTAAAAATTGCAATTTTTAGAGGTCCCCTTAAAAATCAAAATTTTCCCAGTAAAGTTCTGGTACAATCTAGCAGATAGCGAAATAATTAAAGATTTTGTATAATGAAACTAAAATGTGAAGAAAAATAATTTTCCATTTTTTGTTATAAATAGGAGTTATAAAAACACTATGAAGAAACTTCTTTTAAGTTCAATCGTTTTGAGTTTTTGTTTAATGAGTTGCACAACTTTTGTACGCCATGATTTTTCAATAAAAAATGATTCTGATAAAACAGTTTCCTTTACCTTAGTTAATTATACTGATGAAAATGTTTACACTCTCGCCCCTGACAGCAAAATAACACTGAATTTATATGACAATCCCAAAATTAATATTTTAAACAACGAAAGAGTAGTTTTTGTCAGCGGTCTAACAGAAGGAAAAATTTACAATCAAAAAACTTATTCTTACACCATAAAAAACAACAGCGAACT
>CAVJCY010000024.1:0-36917 GCA_963648145.1 bacterium
GAATATACATCGCAAAATTCTAATCAAAAATACGAAGACAAAGCCGAAGAACAGCGTTTGGAAAATGCTGCGGACTATTTAAAAAATAATGGACTTTTAAAAGTTCCCGTAAAAGATAAACTTCCGGACGGTAAAGATTCTGTTTTTCGCCGGGTTGCAAAATTTCTCATTCTTATTGGCGAAGATGAGGCGGCAAAAATCCTCCCTCATTTAAGTGAATCGCAAATTGAAAAAATAATTCCGGAAATTGCATCTGTACGAACCATTGATTCTGATGAAGCGCAGGTGATTCTTGCGGAATTCAAGAGCCTTATGGATAAGTCGCGGGAAAGCGGCGGTGTGGAAACGGCAAAGGAAATTCTTACCAAGGCGTATGGCGAAAAGCGCGCCGAAGAAATGTTTTTAAAAGCCGTTCCTCTTGAAGGAAAAAAGCCTTTTGAATATTTAAACGATGCTGACAGCGAACGGGTTTATCTTCTTTTAAAAGACGAAAGTCAAAGTATTCAGTCATTGGTTTTAAGTCGCCTTGAGCCAAAAAAATCGGCCGCAGTAATAAATCTGATGAATGACGAGGAGAAAAAAGAAATTGTCATGCGCCTTGCAAAAATGGCTCCTGTTTCCCCTGAAGTTTTGCGGCGTCTTGATAATGCCATGCACGAAAAATCATTGAAACAGACAAGTCAGAATGCAGAAAATATTGACGGCAGAAATGCTCTTGCTCAGATTTTGAAAAAAATGGATGCGTCATCGGAATCAGACATTATTAATATGATTTCTGAAGACGATCCTGATTTGGGGCAGGATTTGAGAAACAGACTTTTTACAATTGAAGATGTAATAAAAACTGATGACCGTTTTATTCAGCAGAAATTGCAGAAAATGTCAGACGAGGATATTGCATATCTTATTACCGGCAAAACAAATGAGTTCCGCGAAAAAATCTTAAGTAATATTTCAGCCGGTCGCCGCGCAGAAGTTCGTGAACAGGAAAATATTTTAAAACCTATGAAAAAAGCTGACTGCGAACGCGTTACGTCACAGTTTTTCAGCATTTTGCGCCGGGAATATGAAGATGGTCATTTGATTATAAAAGACCGCAATGATGATGTTTTTGTTTAAGGGAACCTCTAAAAATTTCAATTTTTAGAGGTATTTTTGAAAACAGGGCAATTCTGGAAAATTAATTATTTAGCGAATCGTATAATTTTATAAAAATAAGGAAAAAAAATGGATTTTACAGACGCAAAAAATATTGGCAGTGAGTATAAAGGATTTGTTGTTGTAAATGTTGAAGAAATTGCAGATTATAAGTCGAAAGGTGTTTATCTTCGCCATAAAACAACAGGACTTGAAGTTTATCATATCGTAAATGATGATAAGGAAAATCTTTTTTCATTTTGTTTCAGGACTGGTGCAAAGAATTCAAAAGGTGCCGCTCATATTACGGAACATTCAGTTTTATGCGGTTCTCAGAAATTTCCGCTGAAAGAGCCGTTTAATACTCTTGACCAGCAGAGTCTGAAAACTTTTTTGAACGCAATGACATACCCGGAAAAAACTTTATATCCCGGCTCCTCAGTTGTAAAAGCTGATTATTATAATTTGATGGATGTTTATGCCGACGCGGTATTTTTTCCAAAACTCAGCCGTCAGACATTTTTGCAGGAAGGCTGGCGTGTAGAACTTGATGAAAAGGGCAAAGCTTCAATTCAGGGAGTTGTTTACAATGAAATGAAGGCAAATTATTCAAGTTTCAATTCCGTTGCGGTAGATAAAATGCTTGCGGCAATGTATCCGGATTCAATTCTTGATTATGATTCTGGTGGCGATCCTCTTGAAATTCCGTTTTTGACTTATGATGAGTTTTTGAATTTTCACAAAAAATTTTACAGTCCGTCAAATTGTCTTTTGTTTTTGTACGGTGATATTCCAACAAACGAGCAGCTTGATTTTATTTGTGAAAAATATATTCCGCGCCTGGAAAAAGAATTTGGCATTATCAAGGAAAAAGATTTTAGTTCAAAAACTCCTTATGTTGATGATGAAATAAAAGAAATTCAGACATTTAAGCGCATTGATTCAATCAAAGAAATTAAAAATATTGCTCCGGACAATGGTGCTAGTGGAAATATGGTCGCTTTAGGATTTTATGCAGGCTCTGCAAGTATTGAACAGACCTTCATTTCAGAAATTCTTTCCGGCAATGATAGTTCTCCTTTGACAAGAAAATTAAAGGCATCAAAACTTGGTGAAGATGAATCTCCGGTAAATGGAAGTTTTAATTATGTTCAAAATGATTGTATTTTCTGCTATGGACTTTCCGGTGTAAAAAAAGGCCGTGAAAAAGATGTTTATAATCTTGTTTTAAATTCCTTTAAAGAAATTTATGAAGAAGGCATTAATTCTGATGACATTGAATCAGCAATTATGAGCATTGATTTTAATCTTCGTGAAAAAAATCGTAATTTCGGGCCACCGTCAATTTCAATTATGTCGCGGACCGCTGCCAGTTGGGCAATTGGAATGTCTCCTTCTGCTCTTTTAAGCCGTATCAGTGATTTTGAAAAAATTAAGGCAAAGGTTAGGGAAAATCCTGATTATATCAAAGAACTCATAAAAAAATATTTTATTGATGCTGAAATTTATTTAAAATTTACGGCGGAACCGTCAAAAAAATATTTTGAAGAAAGAAATAAAAAGGAAAAGAAAACTTTAGCCGCATTTGAAAAAAATATTGATAAAAATCAGTTGAAAAAAGAGCTTGATTCTTTGCATGAATATCAGGAAAAACTTGAAACTGAAGAAGAATTAAAGTGTATTCCGCATTTAAGCGTAAAAAAACTTGAGTCAAATATTGGTCAGATAGACACGGACTATTTTACGGTAAAGGGGGCTGACGGTTCTGATATTCCCGTACTTTTGAACAAACAGAATACAAACGGAATCATTTATCTTGATGTTTCTTATCCTTTTGACAGTTTGTCTCCTGAAAAATTAAAATATCTTGATTTGTACAATAATTTTACTTCAACGCTAGGCTGGGGCGGAATGAAATGGGATGATGCAATCCGCGAAGAAGGCAAAATTTTTGGAAACTATGGAAACAAAATCGCAATAAATACGCCCCGCGATTGTAAAGATGCAGAAGAAATAATTGATTCTTACCCAGATAAAAATCTTGCTTACAGAAATCTTTTTACTTATTGCACAAAATTTATTTCTGATAAAGCAGATAAGGCATTTGAAACACTTTCCAAAATTTTAACTACTACTTCCTATGCTGATGTTGAACACGCTGAAACTTTATTTTCTGAACAGATAAATGATTTACAGGAAAATTTTGTTTCTAACGCAGGAAAATACATTAATTTGTATGCAAAACACCGCACTTCAATAGAAAATGCAATAAAAGAATTAGTTTACGGGCTTTCACAGTTATTTAATTACAGAAAAATTTCTAAAAAAATGATTCCTGACTTGTTAGAAATATTTGAACAGATGAATAAAGAAATTCGTGCTCAAGGCGGAATAATTCACATAATTTGTGATGACAGTGATGTTGAAAAAGTAAAAAAACTTTTGCCGTCATTTGCACTTTCTTCAGGACTTACTCAAATTAGACCAAAAAAGTCTTATCCGTTACAGGATTATATTGCTCAGATTTACGAGCCTGAAAATTTTGATGAATCGAAAATTACATATATTCAGGCACCTTCTCAGGCCGGCTACGCTTTTATTTTTAGTTCTGGTTCTTCTGAATTGACGAAGGAATGGGCTGCGGAAAATGTACTCTGTTGTTATTTAAACGGTCATCAACTTTGGGAAAAAATCCGAATGCAGGGCGGAGCTTATGGTTGTCGCTGTGCAGTTGACGGTCGGGCAAAACTTTTTTCTGCACTTTCCTGGCGAGATCCTTTTCCGGAAAAAACACTCGCCGCGTATACTGTTGCCTTAAAAGAAATTTCTGAATTTAATTTCACGGATGAAGATATTGAACGTTGCATTTTGTCAGAATACAGTGATTATATTGTTCCGGATAGTCCTGCAGGCTATGGCAACCGTGGTTTTACTCGTTATATTATCGGTTATTCAAATGCTCAGTTAAAAAAAGATGTGGAATTCCTTTTAAAAGTAAATGCCGAGGACGTTCACAATGCGGCGTTACGGCTTTACAAAAACATTCAGGAAAAAAGTGTAAAGGTTGTATTCTGTGATAATTCAATAAATTGTTGTGGAAATATTATAAAAATACCTTTATAATTAGTGCATTAAAGCAGAGGTTTTTTATGGACAAAAAAACAAAAGAATGTATAAAAATGATGCGTGATTTAGTTTCTGATGTTCAGGGAGCGCCTTTTCCTGGCGGTGATTTGAAGTCGGAATTATATGAAATCTGGTATGAACATGCCCAGAGATCTGCTGTTGAATGTTTTGAATATCTTAATGCAAATTTTCCAGAAGAGCAGAGTGATGTAAACAAAACACTAGATAAGATTTTTAAATAATCAGTGGCAGTCTAGAAATCCATTTAAGGAAATCTTTAAAAATTGCAATTTTTAGAGTTTCCCTTAGTATATCAGTTTTATAAAAGGGCAAATCGTTAAGGTTTGCCTTTTTTTTTCCGAAAATAAAATAGTAAGAAGATTTTAGAGGGGAATCCTGATGAATGGTGTCACTAAAAGTGTAAAATTGAGCAGATTTGGTTTTACAGGCAAAAAAAAGAAGATTGGAGTAAATTACTGGAGATTCTTTTTTAATGGCGTTGAAAAGGATTCTTCTGTTGAGCAGTGTTTTTATATTGAACTTGAAATGTTAAATCCTCATATTTCGCCGGATGAAGTTCAGTTAGGATTTAAAACACGTTTATTACTTACGGCTGAAGATTTGCAGTACACTCTTGCTGGAACAAAATCTGCACAAAATCTTCAAAATGAAACTCTTGTGCAACCTTCTTATTGCGTTCTCCGAGCTGGAAAATTAGGAAAAGATGCCCGCCAGCTTGCCGTTTATTTTCCTGTTTCTGATTTTAAATTTTATTCAAAACCATTCGGAATTGAATTTGCCGATAATTTATTTTCTGATGAATATCTAAAAGGTTCAATTAATGTTACAGAAGAAAGTTTAGTCTTGCATCCCGAATATCTTTGCAATTCTGGCAGTGCCTCATGGAATCTTTCGTACGAATATTTAAAAGATTCTGATAGTGGTTATACTTCTTCCTCTACAACATGGTTTCCGACTGGAATAAAAACCGGTTTTAAAGGCAGTCTTGTTTTTGATGGAGTTGAATATATCATTAATCCTAAAAAAAGTTACGGTTACGTAGATCGTTTTTGGGGAAAAGACTTTCCTAAAAACTGGTTTCATCTTTCTTCAAATTCTCTCACAAGTATTATTAGTGGCGGTGTGCTTTTTGATTCAGCTTTTTCCGTTCAAGGTGTTTTTGACAACCGGATTTCTTTTGTTGGCAATATTGAGGGCGAAAAAATTGATTTTTGTACAGAGGCAGGAAAGGGTAAGTATGTTTCGACTTTTGAATGTACTCAGACTCCAGAAAGTGAAAATCCTGACGAAAATCTTTTACATTGGACGGTCAGCATTAACAATAAGCAGTGGATTATTGACATTGATATTTACTGCAAAATTTCTTCAATGTACAATCGCAAAATGGAAATGCCGGAAGGAAAGCGTACAATTTTGAATATTCTTGAGTCTGGTAGCGGAAGCGGAGAATTAAAACTTTACCGCAAAAACGGCAAAAATCTTGAACAGGTCGAAAATGCAACAATCACAAAGGCAATTTGCCAATACGGTCAGATAGATTGTGAAAATCTTTAGAGTTCATTTTTTTTAGACGATTAACACTTTTTTTATTATCTTTAGTTACAAAATAAGAAAACTGGAGGTAATAATGGGTTACGAAAATTATACAATCAAGTCTCAGGAAGCAATTCAGGAAGCTTCTTCTATTGCTCTCCGAAACAAATCATCAGAAATTGGTGCTGAACATGTGCTTCAGGCTCTTCTTGAACAAAAAGACGGTCTTATTGCACCAATTGTAGATAGAATTGGCGTTTCTTCGGCTGATTTGTTAAAAAAAGTAAAATCTGCGGTAGAAGAAAATCCACAGGTTAGTGGTGCTGCTCAACTTTATTTTTCAAGTGAGATGCAGCGAATCCTTGCAAATGCCGAGTCAGAAATGTCAGCATTGCACGATCAGTATCTTTCTACGGAGCATATTCTTCTTGCAATGTCAGAAAGTGACGGAAAAGGCGGTCAGATTTTAAAAAAATCAGGCATTACTCATAAAGCAATCATAGAAGCATTAAAATCTGTTCGTGGAAATCAGACCGTAGATTCTCAAGATCCGGAAAGTAAGACAAGAAGCCTTGAAAAATATTGCACGGATTTAACAGCTCTTGCCCGTCAGGATAAAATTGATCCTGTAATTGGTCGTGATGAAGAAATCAGGCGTGTAATGCAGGTTTTGTGCCGTCGTACAAAAAATAATCCGGTAATAATCGGTGAACCAGGTGTTGGTAAGACTGCAATTGTAGAAGGGCTTGCTCGGCGAATTGCAAGCGGTGATGTTCCAGAAAGTCTGAAAAATAAACGGCTCCTTTCTCTTGATTTGGGAAGTCTTGTTGCCGGTGCAAAATTCCGCGGAGAATTTGAAGAAAGGCTTAAGGCACTGATAAAAGAAGTTCAAAAATCAGAAGGGCAGATAATTCTTTTTATTGATGAACTTCATACTCTCGTTGGAGCCGGTTCTTCTGAAGGTTCAATGGACGCTTCAAACTTGTTAAAACCAGCTCTTGCTCGTGGTGAACTTCGTGCCATTGGTGCTACAACTCTTGATGAATACAGAAAATATATAGAAAAAGATGCAGCCCTTGAACGACGTTTCCAGCAGGTTTACTGTGCAGAACCGAATGTAGAAGATACAATTGCAATTTTGCGTGGGCTTCGTGATAAATATGAAATTCATCACGGGGTTAGAATTGAAGACGAGGCACTTGTTGCAGCCGCTACGCTTTCAAATCGTTACATTACAAACCGTTTTATGCCGGACAAAGCCATTGACCTTGTGGACGAGGCAGCGAGTCGTCTTAAAATGGAAATTGAAAGTCAGCCGGTAGAGTTGGATCAGGTTGAACGAAAAATTCTTCAGTTGCAGATAGAAAAACAGTCACTTTCAAAGGAAGATGATCAAGCTTCTAAAGAACGACTGGAAAAACTTGAAAAAGAACTTTCAGAACTTTCTTCTAAACGTGATGCAATGAAACTTCAGTGGCAAAATGAAAAGAACAGCATTGATAAAAGCCGAAAAATAAAGGAATCACTGGAACAGGCTCGTTTTGATGAAGAAAAATACAGTCGGGAAGGTAATCTAGAAAAGGCTGCTGAAATAAAATACAGCAAAATTCCTTCCCTGCAAAAGCAGCTTGAAGAAGCCCTCGCAGAAGAAAACAAGCAAAAAGAATCTGGTCGGGAAAGTCTTTTGCGTCAAAGCGTTACTGAAGAAGATATTGCAAAGGTAATTTCATCATGGACGGGAATTCCGGTTGCAAAAATGATGACTGGCGAAAAACAGAAATATCTTGAACTAGAAAATGTCTTACACAAGCGTGTAATCGGGCAGAACGAGGCTGTTCAAGTTGTCAGTGATGCAATCCGACGTAACAGAAGCGGTTTGAGCGATCCTAACAGACCTCTTGGAAGTTTTCTGTTTATTGGTCCGACCGGCGTTGGAAAGACTGAACTTGCCAAAACTCTTGCTGATTTTCTGTTTAATGATGAAAAATCGCTCACCCGAATTGATATGAGTGAGTACATGGAAAAATTCAGTGTTACTCGTCTTATTGGTGCGCCTCCGGGGTACGTTGGATATGATGAGGGCGGTCAGCTTACAGAGGCTGTGCGAAGACGTCCTTACAGCGTAATTCTTTTTGACGAAATAGAAAAAGCGCATCCGGATGTTTTCAACGTTCTTTTGCAGGTGCTTGATGACGGTAGACTTACGGATGGACAGGGCAGAGTCGTTGATTTTAAGAACACAATTATCATTATGACGAGTAATCTTGGTAGTGATTTGATTCTTGATGCAGGCGAAAAAATTGAAAACGGTGGCGATGCAGAGAAAATTCATTCAGAGTTGAGCGAGCAGATAAAAGTTCTTTTACGACAGACTTTCCGCCCAGAATTTTTGAACCGTATCGACGAAACTGTAATGTTCAGGCAACTTGGAAAAGAAAATATCAAAGGAATTGTCGTCAATCAGCTTGAAAGAGTAAAAATCCGTCTTGTTGACAGACATATAAATCTTGATTTTAGTGAAGATGCAATTTCTTTCATTGCAGAAAGAGGCTATGAGCCAACAATGGGTGCAAGACCTGTTAAGAGGGCAATTCAAACTTATGTTGAAAATCCTCTGTCAAAAGTTTTGCTTGCAGGAAATGTAACCGAAAATTGTACTGTAAAAATCAGCCTTGGTGGTGACAAGCAGTCACTAAAATTTGAGATTGCAAAGTAATTTCTGCTAAAAAAATCCGTGTGATAATGACTGTTGCACGGATTTTTTATTTAAGGACATCTCCAAAAATTATAATTTTAGAAACTCCCTTAAAGACTAATTTTTTGATATTGGGAACCTCTAAAAATTGCAATTTTTAGGTAACTCTGAAAACGCGATGTTTTAATTCGTGCTATATCAACGAATTAAAACTCGAAAGGTTCTCTAAATAAAGCATTGTAAATGATTTTTTAGAGATACCCTATTCTGATATTTTGAACGCTTGTAAAACTTTCCCCGGATTTTATTTCATTCATTCCAGATTTTTGTTCCCACACGTGATTTGTATTTTCACTATCCGGAAGTCCGTGCCACGGTTCTATGCAGACAAACGACGGTTCACCGGCAGTATTTTGCCAGAGCATACAGTACGGAAAATCTTTGGTTGTAATTGAAATTAAAGAATTGTCTTTTTTGTTTCTTAATCCAACCCAGTTTGAAGTAAAGTTCGTAAAAAGATGACCGTTTCCAAAACCTTCTGCTTTGAGTGGAACAAATCCGCTTTTTTCTTCGCCATAAGGAGTTATTAATGCCCCGTCCGCATTTTTTACGCTCTGATTTGCTTGCACAGTAAACGGGGACGCTGCAGTTTTTTCGTAACTTGATAAAAAACCGTCCTTGTTGCACAGTACACAAGTGAGTTTTTCGTGATTTTCAAATTCAATTTCATAATCGCTGTTTTTAGTGTCAGCAGAATCAGTGTTTCGTGGACAGCAAAATGCCACGTGAGTTCCAAGTCCAAATTTAAAAGGCTTTGAATCAGTATTTTTTACAGTGATTTTCCAGTCAAGCCCGTCATCGCACAAAACGTACTCCGTTTGCAAATTAAAATGATACGGAAATCTGTACAAAGTGTCTTCGCTTTCTGTCAGTTCAAAAACGACTTTTGTTTTGTCTTGAAAAATCACTTTGTGTTCTAAGTCTCTTGCAAAACCGTGATTTTTAGAATATTCGCACTTTTTTCCGTCAATCATAAAATGACCGTCAAGGCAGCGACCAATAAAAGGGAACAAAATCGGCGCATGATTTTTCCAAATTTCAGGATTTCCAGTCCATATATATTCTGTTCCGTCCGAATTTGCACGGAGATTTTGAATTTCTGCTCCGTGTGTGCTGATTACAGCAGTAAATTTTTTATTTTCTAAAGTTATATTCATACTTTCAGTGTATATTTTTTTTGATTTGAATGAAAGCATTTGTCAGTATTTTTCAGCATTGTAAAGGGAACCTCTAAAAATTGCAATTTTTAGAGGTAACTCTGAAAACGCGATGTTTTAATTCGTGCTATATCAACGAATTAAAACTCGAAAGGTTCTCTAAATAAAGCATTGTAAATGATTTTTTAGAGATGCCCTAAAGACTATCTGACAATTTTTGAGTATAATTGACTTTATGAATTACGGATTTTTGCGCGGAGCCTGTGTTACTCCTGAACTTAAGGTTGCTGATTGTAAATTTAATGCAAAAAAAATTGTAGAAAGTGCCAGAATTGCTTTTGAAAGTGGTGCTACAATTATAGTTTTTCCGGAACTTTCTGTGACTGCTTATACTTGCGGTGATTTATTTTTTCAGAGTTCGTTGCAGGTTGCTTCTGAAAATGCGCTTAGGGAAATTGCAAAAAACACTGCTAATCTTGATGCCCTTATTTTTGTTGGCTTGCCATTTGCTCAAACAGAAGGAATTTTTAATTGTGTAGCAGCCATTTTTAAGGGAAAACTTTTGTGTCTTTTTGCAAAATCCTATATTCCAAATTACGGAGAATTTTATGAAAGACGTCAGTTTACTCCATTTCCTTTTGCAGAATCTTTCCGACTTGTTTCTTTTGCAGGTTTTGAAAACGTTCCTTTTGGTACAAATATTTTAATTCAAGATAAAAATGAACCTTCACTTTGTGTATCTTGCGAAATTTGTGAAGATTTATGGGTTACGAATCCGCCTTCTTGTTCCCATGCTTTGAACGGTGCAACAGTAATTGTAAATTCAAGTGCGGGTAATGAAATTATTGGAAAAGCTGATTATCGCCGTTCTCTTGTAAAAGCTCAGAGTGCTAGAATTATTGGTGCGTATCTTTATGCAGGTGCCGGTCACGATGAATCAACTCAAGATATGATTTTTGCCGGTCACAATATGATTGCAGAAAATGGTTCCTTACTTGCCGAAAGTCCTCTTTTTTCAAATCAGACAATTTATGCGGACATTGATATTGAACGACTTTGTCAGGAACGACGTCGAACTACATCTTTTTCGTATGGTGTAAATCAGTTTGTTAAAACGTGTGATGATTCAAGTAGTTCTTATAAAATAATTAAGATTGAATTGTCAAAAGATGAAAAAAATCTTGAAAAAAAATTAATAAGAAATATTGATTCTCATCCGTTTGTGCCTTCTGATAAATTAAAAAGAAGTCAGCGAAGTTTTGAAGTTATTACGCTTCAGGCCGAAGGTCTTGCAAAACGTTTGCGTCACATAAACTGTCTGTCCGCTGTGATTGGACTTTCCGGTGGTCTTGATTCGACTCTCGCACTTCTTGTAACTTGCCAGGCCTTTGATTTATGCAAAGTGGAACGTTCAAAAATTACAGCAATTACAATGCCTTGTTTTGGTACAACTGACAGAACTTATAATAATGCCTGTCAGCTTGCAAAAGAATGTGGAGTAACCTTAAAAGAAATTAAAATTGCTGATTCTGTCTGCTCGCATATGAAAGATATTGGTCAAGACGAAAAAAAACACGATGTTACATACGAAAATTGTCAGGCCCGGGAACGAACTCAGGTTTTGATGGATTATGCAAATAAAACGAACGGCATTGTGATTGGTACTGGAGATTTGTCTGAACTTGCCCTTGGCTGGTGCACTTACAACGGTGATCATATGTCAATGTACGGCGTAAATTCTTCTGTTCCAAAAACTCTTGTCCGCTATCTTGTTGAATGGTTTGCCGACGATGCTTTTTCAAAAAATCAAAAAGATTTTTCTGATGTTTTGCGTGATATTCTTGCAACGCCTGTAAGTCCGGAACTTTTGCCACCGGAAAAAGGCACAATCTCTCAGGTTACAGAAGATTTGGTCGGTCCTTATGAACTTCATGATTTTTATTTATATTATCTTTTGCGTTTTGGTTTTTCTCCGGAAAAGATTTTTTATTTGTCTGAAAATTCGTCACTTGAATATGACAAAAACACAAAAATAAAATGGCTCAAGACTTTTTATAAACGTTTTTTCAGTCAGCAGTTTAAGCGCTCCTGTATGCCGGATGGTGCAAAAGTTGGTACGGTAAATCTTTCTCCACGCGGGGATTGGCGTATGCCAAGTGATGCCTGTGTTGCAGTCTGGAATGAAGAAATTGAAAATCTTGAAAAAAAATTAAAGACCGGAGAAACAAAATAATGCTTTCTTACCAGCACGTTTTTCATGCCGGAAATCATGCAGATATTTTAAAACATTATGTTTTAATTTTTACTCTGAAAGCGTTGAATAAAAAAGAAAAGCCTTACACTTTTTTTGATACTCATGCCGGCAGTGGCCTTTATGATTTTTTTGACACTCGAAGTCTAAAAACAGGCGAGGCGGAAAAGGGAATTTTATATCTTCTGGAAAATATTAAAAATCAGGCTGCGGAAATTCCAGCCCTTTGTGATTATGTTGACTTTGTAAAAAAATATACTTCAAAAAATCTTTATCCTGGTTCACCGGAAATAGAACGAAGTTTCTTAAGAAATCAGGATTTTCTATTTTTATCTGAGTTGCATCCCGCTGAATACGAAAATCTTTGTCAAAATATTAAAAAAGCTTCTAATAATATTCAGATTAATAATAAAAATGGATTTAAGTTTTTGAACTCTCTTACTCCGCCTGTAACAAAAAGGGGAGCGGTTTTAATTGATCCAAGTTATGAAGAAAAGCAGGATTATGAAGATGCCGCACAGACCATTATAAATGTTCACAAAAAATGGAGTAATGGAATAATTTTGCTGTGGTATCCGCTGTTGCTTCACAGAACTTCTGACATTCAGCTGATGAAAGAAAAAATTGGAAGTGCAGTTAAAAATCAAAATCAGAATACAGAAATTGTTGATTTGCAGTTACTAATAAATACTCCGGATTCTCATCATGAAGTTTCTTTGGAAGATTTTGAAAAAGACAAAAAAAATCCGCCGCGTCTATATGGCAGCGGAATGTATATTATAAACGCCCCGTGGCATCTTGAAGAAGAAGGACAAAAAACTGTAAATCTTCTTCAAAAAATACTTTTTCAAAAATAGTTTTATTTTTTCTTTTTTGTAAAAAAATCGTGAATTTTCTTGAAAAGTCTTTTGAAAAAAAGAATTATTCTGTAAAAAAATCCCGGATGGCGCAGACGCTCTAATCTTTTGTAACCTTCAAGCAATTCTTCGTCCGTGAATTCTTTTCTCTGATTATTTTCTTCAATTTCCATTTCAAGCTGTTCAACGTCATTCAGATTGTCAATTATATTTGCCTGAATATTTGTCCAGCCCAAAAGTTTTGCAGCCTCAAGTCTGCGTTCGCCGGCTATCAGTTCATAATTACGATTTAGGGTAATAGGATTTAAAAGACCGTAAAATTTCAAACTTTCCTTTAAATCATCAAGATTTCCCAAATCTTTGCGTACCCTTCGTTTTACTTTTATATTTTTAATTGGTACGAGCATTTTTTCTCCTGTCAGCCAGAGGGCATTTTGAATTTAAACTTCTATTATAATTTTAATACTTTCTATTCCATAAGGAAATTAAAATCATAATCTTCTGGTCGTTTTTCTTCTGTTATATTATCGGCAGAAACTTTTGTTTCTATACTTTCACTGTAATCATCATTTAAAAAATCAAGATTTAACACTAGTGGCGAAGTATCATAATCCTGAACTCTGTGCTGTCCTGATTTTATCATTTCGTTTTGTAAACGACTTAGAATTACATTTCCTGTTCCAGAAGAAGAGTGAACTTCACAAGTTTCTACAGGTTCAGTGCCTTCAAGATATACTTGTATTGTTTTGTAATCTTCACAGCCTTCAGAAAGAAGTTTTCCGCTTACAGAACAAACTTCAAGTTCTACAATTCCATTTTCCGGTCTTTTAAAATCTTTGTACGGAAGATTTGCATGAACTTTCTGGAAATAATCACCCCAAGCATAACCTGCTAAAGTTGCACCAGTAATATTCAAACCAAGTGAACGTCCTGGGGTATCAAATCCAAACCAAAATGCAGCTGAATAATAAGGTGTAAAACCGCAGGTCCAGGCATCAGCCCAGTTCTGTGTTGTTCCTGTTTTACCGCCGGCCGGCATCGTATATTTTTTGCCGTTAGCAGCTTTGTAGTCAAATTTCCAATCCTGAGCGTGAAGTGTTCCGCCGTTATTAACTGTCTGTTCTAAAAGACGAACCATAACATAAGCGGTTTGCGGTGAAATAACCTGAATTTTGTCACCTTTTGCAGTCTGTTCTTTTCTGATGTCCTGCTCTGGATTTAATACAATATTTCCGTCTTTATCTTCAACATTTCTGATTGCAATCGGAGTTACTTCTCTACCACCGTTTGCAAAAATTGCGTAAGCTCGGGCCATTTCTACAGGACGCACTGAACAAACTCCAAGTCCAATCGGGTAACCAGGCGTAAAACCCCGGCTTGACAGTTCACTTTTTGGAATTCCCAAAAGATCAACCGCTCTGTTTATTGCAGCTGTAAAGCCAATTCCGTCAAGTACTTTAAGGGAAGGAACGTTCATAGAGCGGGTAAGGGCACGGTAAAGTGTTACGTCGCCTTCCCATTCGCCACGGAAATTCTGAGGAATGTAAGGTCCTCCGTCCGCTTTTCTGAAAACTACCGGAGTATCAGAAATAAGAGTTGTTGGAGTATATTTTTTTGTATCAATTGCCATTGAATAATACAGCGGCTTAAATGTAGACCCCGGTTGAACTCTAGCCTGAGTTGCCCTGATAAACTGATTTTCTGAATCATATTTACTTCCGCCGATTAATGCATCAATGTAGCCGTTTTCGTGATTCAAGGCAATCATTGTTCCTTCTACTGTAGTTTTTTCACTTTCTTTTTTAGTTTCATCGTTTGCAGGAGTAACAATAGTATTTTTGAGACTGTCCGCACCCGTAATCAAAGAAACAATATCAACAACGGAATTTATGTCATTTAGATAAGTTTTTCTAGCAATAATTTCAGAACGCTGTTCATAAACTTTCATTTGTGGAATATTGAATATCAAAGAAAAAAGTTCTGTCATTGGAACGTAGGTGTCAAAAGCAACGGAGCGTCGGTTTGTGTGTTCCCGGTTGTAACGGCGGTTTGCTTCTGCAATATATTTGTCCATTACATTTTGTGCAATTTCCTGATGTTCAAGATTTAACGTAGTGTTTACTGTAAAGCCACTTGTGTAAATATCATCTGAACCATAAATTAAATTTCCAAGTTCACGGCGGACGTATTCGCTGAACCACGGAGCTTTATCGTCACGAAGCATATATGCAGACGATGAGGTTCTTGTGTAATCGAAAGTCGTCCAATAATCATCAAAAGAGGCTTCTGCATCTTCTTTAGAAACAAAATTCAAAGAAACCATCGAATTCAAAACATCTTTTTGTCGTTCCATAGCAACATTCGGATGGTCAAAAGGATTATAAAAAGCCGGATTTGAAAGTTGAATTACAAGAATTGCCGCTTCTGCAACTGTAATTTGTGTTGCATCATGACCAAAATAATATTTTGAAGCAGCATTAACACCATAAGTTCCGCCACCAAAATAAATTTTGTTTAAATAAAGTTCAAGGATTTCGTTTTTTGAATAACGCCTTTCCATTTGAATGGCCCACCAAAGTTCACGAATTTTTCTTGAATAAGACATATCCTTTCTGTCGCAGTAGAGAGTTCCCGCAATCTGCTGTGAAAGGGTAGAACCACCTCCTAAAGAGCGGTTAGTGAGTTTTCCGATTACGGCACGAACAAGAGCCTTAAAACTAAATCCATTGTGCGAAAAGAAAATGCGGTCTTCACGTGTTATAAGAGCGTCTATAAGCTGTTGTGGAAGTTTATTATAAGAAATGATTTCTCGTTTTTCATCAGAGGCAAATTCTGTAATTATTTCACCGTTAATATCCAGAAGTTTTGTTGGCAGAGCGGTTTCAAATTCTGTAAAATTTTCTGAATTTTCAATATTTTTTGTTTCAGAAAGCATCCAGCCAAGTATACCGCCAAAAATAAGTCCAAAAACAAAAAGCAATACAATGAAAACAATTACTGATTTTCTGAGTTTTACCATATCTGCGTCATTATAATTCTTTTTGAGCTTACAGGCAATTACACGTTACAGGCAATTACACGCATATTTTAGGGCAAAAAAAAGGCGCGGAGTGTTTCCGCGCCATGCCCATCAGGCAGTCAAGGGTATGGGTGGGAGGGGAAAATACCCTTGACATTTATATTATCGCCATTGATTTGAAAAATCTTTAATTCTTCTGACGAAAAAATCTTGTAAAGTTCTTGAGATTTACTTTTCTGAAATTACAAGTTCAACATTTAAATCTGCTGTATAAGTTTTTCCCTTTATAACAGTCAGATTTCTTGTAATTTCGTAATCGCCGAAAATAAATTTCAACTTGTGATCTCCCTCGTTGACCGGCAATTCTTCTGGCCATGAATCATATGGTTCTTCGTCAAAAAAAACTTTTGTGCCGGCAGGAGCATTTACAATCAGAGTCGGTTCTATTGAGTGCATTTCAATTTCAAGTACAGTGGTTTTTGTCTGATCAATTCTGACAGTGCGCACTTCATCACGGAATTCTTCAGAAATTACTGAAATATTATGAATTCCGCTTGTAAGCAGGATTTTTTTATCCTTTGGAACAGAAATTATTTCATCGTCAATATAGATAATGCATTTGCTGAAGTCAGCGTTATTCCCGGTAAGATTTAATTCCAAAAGTCCGTTGTCGCTTAAAATAGGTTTTACCGTCATGGAAATTTTCGCATTCAGAGTTGATTCAGGAATTCCTTTCATTACAGGCTGAAGCCTCAAAAATACAAAACCGTTTTCAGAATCTGGAATTACGTCCGCTTTTGTTATATATCTGCTTGATTTTATTGAATTTTGAGATTTCAGTGGGATTTGCAAAAGCCACGAAAGTCTACCCGGCAATGTACTGATATATTTCCTGTTTGCAGAATAATCAATTTGAGAAGGTGAAGGAATTGGATTAACTTTGTCGTAAATTGAACAACCTATGCAATCGAGCCATGACGCTATTTCTTCGGGAATATCCATTTTTATTTCAATTCCTTCAAGAAATGTCCTGTCCTCTGGTAAAAAAATTGCCAGAGATTCGTTTGTCCCAAGTTTTACAGAAGTTTCTGAATCTGTCTGGCTTTCAATTTTTATGACGGAGGTTTTTCCAGTTCTGAAAGATTCCGACGCCAAAGGTGAGACAAAACAAGTCATCAAGAGAAAAAAAATTAATTTAGTGTAAGAAAATGTACCGTCTTTCATATATCAACCAATTAAAAAGTTTACTGATTAAATTTAAAAATATCACGGGGATTTTCAGCTTTTCCTCCCTGACGAATTTCAAAATGCAGGTGATCGCCGGTTGCCATGCCGGTATGCCCCACATAACCGATTATTTCACCTTTTTTTACATTTTGATACTGCTGCACCGTTGCAGACTGCAAATGAGCATAAACACTCGTTGTTTTGCCTTTATCATGCTGCAAAATAATATAATTGCCGAATTCTTTATCATTTTCAATTACAAATGTAACTGCACCGTCCTTAACCGCATAAACTGGACTGCCTTCTTTTGTTGCAAGATCAATGCCGTTATGATTTTTTAATGTTCCCGAAAAAGGATTTTTTCTTTTTCCAAATTCTGAAGAAACATAGAACGATTGAGAATCAAGTGGCAGTGACATTGCAGAATCAAGAAAATAAAAACGTTCCGTAGAACTGAATCTTTTTCCCTGATAAAAAACATAGTTGCGGTTATTTATATTATAGGACAAAGAATTTTTTTGACTTTTTTCATCTTGATTTTGATTCTTTAAATTTTCCCGTAAAAGAATTTCTATTGAGTTTGAAGCGTTATCAACCGGAATAAAAAGCCCCTGTACAGTCGGCAAAATTAAATTTTTATTTTCTATGGAGTCATCAATACTTTCAATTTGATTTAAGGTTGCAAGTGTGTCGTAATTTATGTTACATCGGCTTGCAAGCCCCTGCAGTGTAAATTTTTGAGTGTTTTTATAAGAAAAAAACATATATTCCGGAGTTTTTCCGGCAGAAATTAACTTGTAATTGTTTTCTACAATTTTGCAGTATTCCTTAAAAAGATGTTCATAGGAAGAAAGTTTTTCTATTACTGGCAGGGAATTTTTATCTAATTTTATACTTTGAGAATTTTGAGCAAAGAGGGGCAATTTTGAATCTTGCAGAAATAAAAAAAAGAGAAAAAATAAAAAGTTGAAAAAACTTTTTTTTAGAAAAAAATTCAAATACAATCACCATAAAATGAAAAAACAGGCTTTAGATTGCTCAACTGCCTGTTTTTTTAATTATTTTCAGAGTTCCCGCTAAAAATTGAAGTTTTTAGTGGTTTCCACAAATAAATTTTACTCTTCTGAAATTGCTTCTGCAGGACAAGTTCCAGCACATGAACCACAACTGATACATTTTTCTGCATCGATTGTGCGTTTATCATTTGCTTCAGAAATAGCTCCTACCGGGCAGTCAGGTTCACAAGCTCCACAGTTTACACAGCTGTCTGCGTCAATTTTAAAAGCCATAATTTGCTCCTTATAAGATAAAATATTTTGCCAGTTACCAGATAAAAATTTTTGCCAGATTTTTTCTAGTACTATAGGGCATCTCTAAAAAATCATTTACAATGCTTTATTTAGAGAAACGTGCGAGTTTTAATTCGTTGATATAGCACGAATTTAAACATCGTGTTTTCAGAGTTAACTCTAAAAATTGCAATTTTTAGAGTTTCTCTATAAATATAACTTAACGAAGTCCTAAAAGCAAATGAAAAATCAGCACTTTGCGAAAGCGATTGTAGCCGCATAAGCGGGACGGACACGCGCAGCGTGGCTGGACGGAAAAAATGAACGCAACGCGGGCATTTTTATACCGCAAAAGCGCGGACCCGGCGGAGTTTTTACTAAAACTAAAAATCAAAATGCCAGATTTTTAAAGTCAGTCAGGTTTCCGCCGGGATTCGTCCGTATTTCCCTAAATTTTCTTGTTATTGTAAAGGGTATCTCTAAAAAATCATTTTCAATACTTTTTTAGAGAAACGTGCGAGTTTTAATTCATTATAACACAACGAATTAAAACATCGCGTTTTCAAAGATACCTTTAAGAATTGCAATTTTTAGAGGTTCCCTAAATCTGAAATTTGTGATTATAATTTTTTCTATGAATAAAAAAGAAATTGCCTCTTATATTGACCACACTCTGCTGTCTCCGGTTGCAACGACGGCAAAAATTGAAAAACTTTGTGCTGAAGCTGAAAAATACGGCTTTGCTTCTGTTTGTGTAAATCCTTGTTTTGTAGAATTTTGCGCAAAAAAATTGCAAAAAACTGATGTAAAAGTTTGTACAGTGATTGGTTTTCCACTGGGGGCCACAACGTCGCAGGACAAGGCTGGTGAAGCCTATGACGCCGTGATAAATGGTGCGGATGAAGTTGACATGGTGATAAATATTGGTGCCGCGAAAGAAGAAAAATATGATTTTGTGGAAAGTGACATTGCACTCGTCGTTCAGGCTGCAAAAACTGGTGCGGAAGAAAAAAATAAAACTGCTTTAGTAAAAGTAATTCTTGAAACTTGTTATCTTTCTGATGAGCAGATAGAAAATTGCTGTATTTGTGCAAAAAATGCCGGCGCGGATTTTGTAAAAACTTCAACAGGCTTTGCAACTCCTAAAGATTCTGAAGGAAATTTGCTTGAAAACGGTGCTACGGAACTGGCTGTAAAACTTATGAGGCAGACGGTTGGTCCTGATTTTGGCGTAAAAGCGTCTGGTGGAATCAGGAATGCAGAAACTGCACTTAAAATGATTAATGCCGGAGCGACAAGAATTGGAACTTCAAGTGGAAAAAAAATTGTTGACGAAATAAAAGATTAAAAAAATCAGTAAAAAAAGACCGTCGGTAAAAAATGACCGGCGGTCTTTTTTTATGGGCAGTGTACCCTCATTTGGAAATATCAGAAATTAGGGTATCTCTAAAAATTGCAATATTTAGAGGTTCCCATTACTGAATATCAGCTTTTTCAATCTTTTTTACTGTGTAATGGTATTTTACATCATTTACAGCAAAGTAGAGGTCATCGCCAAGTTTTGCATCCATAAGGGCAGCGGCTTTTGGTGAGATATAGGAAAGAATATTGTTTTCTGGATCTGATTCCCAAGGTCCAAGAATTGTGTAAACTTCATCTTTTCCGCTGTCTTTGTTAGAAAGCGTTACAACTGTACCGAATGAAACAACAGAAGTAGTTGACATTGAAGGGTCAAAAATAACTGCCTGTGCAATTTCAGACTGCAATTTTGAAAGAGTAAGAGAAAGCATATGCTGTTCTTCTTTTGCAGCCTTGTATTCCTGGTTTTCCTTTAAGTCGCCTTTTGCCTTTGCATAAGCAACTTCACCGTTAACTCTAGGAAGTTCAATCTTTTCAATATTTTCTGCTTCTGCACGTTTTTCTGCGAGTTTTTTGGCTGTAACAATAATTCCAGCTTTTTTCTGCTTAGACTTATCTTCTGTAATTCTGAATTTGAAGTCAGGATATTTATCAAGAATCTTTATTCTGACTGCCTGCTTGATTGAAGGGTCAAGATCGTCAATGTCATCAATCATTGTGTAGAATTTCTTTGCAAGTTCGCTTGATGCAAGCATAAATGGAAGCAGTTTTCCGTCTGTGTTGTCAAAAAGAAGTTCCGTTGCATTTTTATTAATTTTCTTGTTTTCAGTTGTGTTTACATGGCTGTTAATTTCACGGAATGTAAGAACAATCAGATTGATAAGAGTTGCAAGCTGTTTGTCCATTTGGATTCCTGATTTTTTGTACCATTCATAGTTCTGACAATCTTCAAAGAAGAAAAGTACAGTTTCGCGGTAATCTTTGTATTGATCAAATGCAGTCTTTACAAGTTTGATTACAGCGTCTTCAAAACCTTCATCAATAAGAGTATTAATCATCTTGATGTTGAGCACTGTAGGGAAGAGTCTGATGTATTCGTTCTGCCATTCCGGAAGAAGTTTTATGTCTTCAAGGAATTCATCTCTGAGATTTGTGTTTTTAGAATCTTTGAGCTTTGTGTAAGTATCGCGCGGATCTTCAATTCTTGCGTAAATCTGAGCAAAGGTTTCTTTGATATTTAATGTAAACTGAGAATCAATAACGCAAATGTGTTTTACAATCAGGTAAGAAGCAAGGACTTCTTCGTCAACTTTAGAAATATTTTTAAGATAGCCAGAAAAATAAGTAAACATTTCTGTAAAGTTTTCGTTGCTGCGGTCATTAGTTTCATCATTAAAGTACTTCATGATGATGTCTGCACGTGCAAAGAACTGTTTTTGTGCCTTAAATTCATTGGCAAGTTTTTCTTCGTTTGTAAGTTCACGGTCGCGGACAATATATTCGTTGCCATTCGAAGGATTTATTCCAAAAATAGGATTTTCTGCAAGTTCTTTTTTCGCTTTAGTGTTCCAAGAAGTCCATTCTTTTGTGTCAAAAACGGACGGAACAAGCTCTGCTTTTATTTTTTTGAAGTCGCAGGCATTGTCAAAACTTTTGATGATTGTTTTAAGAGTTCTTTCAACGGATTTTTTTTCTGCATATTCTTTAGCTTTTTTGTCAGCTTCTTTCTTTTTCTGTATAGAAGAAGCATCTGCGGAAAGTTTTGCAAGTTTTGCTTCGTAAAGATCCTGTCCTTTTACCCAGGCTGTGAGTGATTCCTTGTTTTTGCGGGCTTTTAAAACCCAAATATGATTTTTAGCAAGAGGTTTTAATGCAGAAACGGCCATAGATAGTTTCATTTCATGAATGCCAGCTGCTTTTCCAAAGTTGATTGTGAGCGAATCTTTATCCATCTGAGAAATAATTCCGACACCCCAACTTCTATGATATACAAATCCGCCCTTTATAAATGCAATGTGTTTTTCAAAATCATTAATTGCTTCAAAAACGTTTCTGTAAGTTGCTTCAAGGGTTGAATGTAAATATTCATCAACAAGAGCGTTGCCTTTGTATTTATTTTTATAGCAGGCTGTAATTTCTTTGCGTGCCCAGCCGTCAGTTGCATCAACCTCAAGCATCAGTTTTAAGATTTCAATACAATTATCCCATCTGGAACCAGTTTTTTTATATCGTGCGTAAAGTTCCTGAAGCAGAGTTGAAGTTTTTAAATCTCCAAAAGTTTTAGAAAGTTTGCGTCGGATAAGCTTGAAATAGTCGTAATCAAGACCTTTGTCTTCGTTAGTTTCTGAAAGATTAATCAGTTTTGACCAGATTTCCTTACTAGCCATATAGTTTCCGTTGTTAATGTAGCGGATAATTGCCTTTTTGAAATAATCAACGGCTTTTTTTTCGTCTTTTGAACCTTCAGCAGAATAGTGTTCACCAAGAACTTTTGCCAAATCTGCTTCCTGAAAGTCAAGTTTTACGATTTTGTCATAAAGTTCCCAGATTTTATCCTGATTTTCTCCACCGTCTTCTGCCTGGTAAGTTGCAGCAAGAGTTCTCAGTGCAAATTTATTGTTAGGGGAATCTGCAAGAATGCTTGTGCAAAGGAAGATAATGATGTCTGTTTTTCTGTTTTTTTGAAAAATATCTACAAGAGTTTCAAGAGAAGAATTATCCAAAGCTCCGTTGTGAACATCACACATGCCGCTAAAATAAAGGGCAATAATGCTGTCTTTTGAATGTGAAAGCTGTTCATCGCACAACGATTTAATTGCTTTCAATTCACCAGACTCTTTGGCTTTCTGATAGATTGCAGTTAATTCCTTCAGATTGTTCTGAGTGTAATTACTGATTGTGGCTCTTGTCCAAGTTTCTTCTTTCAGCATGTCCTGAACTGACTGAATTAAGTCTGACATAAAATTCTCCTTTGTAAAACCGCGTTTGCGGCAACATTTTTTGTGAGGTTTTCCTCGTGTAGATTTTTACAGAATACAAGACTTCCGGTACAAATCGTGTACCTTGCTATCAAGTATTTTTATCTTTAATAAAACATCATTAATCTTATCAATGCTTTCGCGTTTTAGATTGTAATGATCAATTAACCAGAAATAATTATTCAACAGAACCGGAATCAGAATTTCCTTGTTGCAGGCAGGATCTTTTGATTCATTTTCCATTGCATATATATCTTTCCGGAGTTTTGCAACTTCTTGAGAAGTAAGCTCTCTTTTGATATTCAAAATGCCACTCAAAACTCCATAAACAGGAATCCAGTACAAAATCTGTTTTCCCGAATATCCTTTTTTAGTCACTACGGAAATAAGACACTTGATAAGCTCTGAATCAAGAAAGTCTATATCTATTGCGTCAGGTTTTATAAAAAACGCTTCTCTGAACAGCAGTTTGCCAAATCTGTCTTCTCCGCAAAGACAATAACAGTCTGCAAGTTCTGCAATTACCGATGCCGAATTCGGATAAATATTATTTGATTCTGTAAGGCAAGCCCTTGCATTTTCAAAATCACCGAGTTTTTTGTAACAGATTCCAGCTTTTTTGTAGAATTCTGCGCGAGTAAAAGAATCTCGTTCTTCAAAAAACTTTGTGTAATATTTTAATGCCGTTGAAAAAAAACCCTTTTGAACTGCATAAAGTGCAACATCATAAACCTGGCGAGAGTCCCTTAGAATAAAATTCTGACAGGCTTTCCATTCAAGAAGAATGTTATCGCTAAGCTCGTAAGGATCTTTTATGTTTTTCAGCCGTCTTCGCGAATCAATCCAGAACATGCAGTACTTGTTTGTACAGATTAACTCCTTACAATCAAGGTCATCTTCAAAGAGTTTGCTGATGATTTTCTGAGCTTCTTCAGGTTCTCCTCTTTCCATAAGGGCAAGAACTTCCTGAAGTCCCTTTTCTGTTTTTGATTCCATAGTAATCATATTAATTTTATACAAGAACGGCGGATTTAGTCAATAAAACAAGGTTAAAAATGGAACAAAGATTTAACAACTAAATATATAATATGTCAAGAAAAATTTTCAAAATATTTTATTGATAAATTTTCAAAATATTTTATTGATGGGGAATGTCTTCCCCTCGCTTCAGCCCTGCGGGCTTCCGCTACCCCTTCTAGCGGACCTCAGACGCCGGCCCGCAACGCCCGCTTTTTTTAGAGATAGCCTGAAATTATTGTTTATTCTTTAAAATTGAAATAAAATTAAGCTCATGAAATCACCTCTTTTAGCTCCGTCTCTACTTTCTGCGGATTTTTCGGATTTAAATAAAGCTCTCAAACGAATAGAAGAAAATTGTGGTTCTGTCGTTCACATTGACGTTATGGACGGTCAGTTTGTTCCGGAAATTACTTATGGTCAGCCGGTTGTGCGTTCAATCCGGAAGTTAACTTCTTTGCCGTTTGATGTTCACTTAATGGTAGAAAATCCGGAAAATCAAATAAAATCTTTTGTTAGTGCTGGTGCAGACTGGATTACTTTTCATTATGAGGCAACTCCACATTCTCATCGTCTTATTCAGATGATTCACGAAGAAGGAAAAAAAGCCGGCATTGCACTTTGTCCGGGAACTCCTGTTTCTGCACTGTCGGAAATCTTGGAATCTGCCGATATTATATTAGTGATGAGTGTTAATCCCGGTTGGGGTGGGCAAAAACTCATTCCGTCTTGTTTGGCTAAAATTGCAGAATTAAAAAAAATCCGTCAGGAAAAAAATTATAATTATTTGATTTCTGTGGACGGAGGAATTAATAACGATACAATCCAGTCCGTTATTGATGCCGGTGCTGATGTAATTGTTTCTGGTTCTTCATTTTTTAGCGGTAAATTAAACTGGACGGACAAGTCAGAATAATTTTAGAGGTATCTTTATTTTGCAAATTTGCAGAATTCGTGGAGTAATAATGAATAAATTAAAAAGATTTATTTTACAGATTTGTTTTTTTCTGTTTATTTCACTGTCTGTATTTTGCGAAAAAACTGAATCAAAAGTTTTAAATTCTTTGGCAGGCATTGCTTTTGCGGACGGTTGTCGTTCTTATTCTGTCGGAGATTGGGAAACTGCAGTCATTCTTTTAAAAAAAGCGGCTGGTTTTCCTGAAAATCTTACCTCAGACACTTACTATATGCTCATAAATGCGGAACTTAAGATTGGTGAAAATGAAGACGCCTTAAGTTATTGCGATTATTTTCTACATAATTTTCCGAATTCAGATTATATTTCTCGTGTAAAGTATCTTAAAGGTCGTATTCTTTTTAATCTTCAGGAATACGAACGTTCTGTCATAGAATTAAGTGATTTTTGTCATCAGTATGAAAATGATGAAATGTATGCAAATGCACTTTTTTATATTGCAGAATCAATGTACGACTGCTATCAGTATGACGAAGCCTGTCTGGTTTATGGACGCATAGTTTCTGAATTTTCTGATAGTGAAAAAGCGGTAGTTGCTCGTTACAGACTTGAATCTGTTGCTCAGCGTTCCCGTGAAGAAAAACTCCTTTACCTTTTAAAACAAACCGGCGAAGAATATCTTTCTGCAAAGGAAGAATATGAAAAACAACTTCGCCTTAATAATTCAGAATCTGTTTATACTGCAAAACAAAAATTGCAGGACACTAAAGATAAAAATGCAGAACTTGAACGCCAGATTCTTGAACTTGAGTCTCAGATAGATTTATTAAATCAGGAACTTGCAAAAATTCAAGAACAAAGAGATGACTATGCCCAGCAGGTGCGCACCGCACAGGAAGAACGCAAAGAATTTGAAGAAGCGGCCTTAAAATCGGCAAAAGAAAAGGCGGAACTAGAAGCAATTGTGAACGAAACTTCCAGAGCCAACGTTTATGTCCCGTATGGAACAAATCTTCCGTACACCGTAAACTCGCAGGGGGGGCAGGGAATTCAGCAGACAACAGGAAATGTTCCGTATAACACGCAAACTCAGCAGAGTACAGGAAATTATCCGTACAACACGCAACCACAGCAGACAACCGGAAACTATCCGTATAACACTGGAACTCAGCAGACAACCGGAAACTATCCGTATAACACGCAAACTCAACAGGCGAGTGGAAATGTTCCGTACAATAATAATGCATATTCCAATAATTCTCAGAAGTTTCAGACTCCAGCAAGTGGCAGTTCTTTGCCGGGTACAGAAAATACAACGATGGACGATGATTTGCTTGATGATGATTTGACTGACGATGAGCTGACTGAAGAAGAAAAGAAAGCTGCAGAGGCTGCTGAAAAGTTGCAGTCATTAAAATTAAAGGCCCTTGAAGCACAAAAAAGGGCGGAATCTTCAAATTAGTGGGCATTTATGAAGAAAAAAATAGTTTTTGTTGTCGTTATTGGAAGTTTGTTTTTGATTTCATGTGCTTCTAAAAAAAATCTTGATGAAAATCCTGAAGTTTTGACGTCAAATGAAATCGCGGAAACTGATGGAAAATTGGAAATTAAGGCAAATGTCAGTTTTGGTTCTGAAACCGATTCTCAAGAAAGTCAAAATCAGAGTACTGATGAATCATTGAATGAAAATTTGTCTGATGAAACTGACGTTAAAAAAAATAAATATACAAAAGAATATCTGAAAGTGCTTTTAGAAAGAATTGAAGAACTTGAAAAAAATCCTAGTGAAGCTAGTTTTTATGAACTTGAACTTTTGAATCAGGAACTTGATGAAATTTTAAGTAATTTGATGTAAAATTATCCTTATGGGCAGGGATATTCTAACAGCAGCAAAAAAAGAAATAAATCGCCGGCATTTTGCAACTGCAATTCAAATGCTTGAATCAAAAGCTGATATTTATGAAGAAAATTTTGAATATTATTTAACTTTTGCCATAGCTTGTCTTTATGCAGGTGATGTTGGAACTGCCTCTCTTTATTTTAAAAGAGCACGAAATATCCGTTTGACTGACTCCAGGCTGATGTTGGGGCAGGCTGCTATTTTTTTGCGTCGTGGAGATACAAAACGAGCCCTTCAATATTATCTTGATGTCCAGGAATATGATCCTGAAAATAAAGTTGCCCGTGAAGCTCTTGAATTTATCCGCACACATGGGGATTACGATAAAATTTGCCGCTGGGTTGATTCAGGCAGAATAGAACGTTTTTATCCTCCTTTAGGACCAAATCCTGATAAAATCAGAATGATTATTGTACCGATTATTGCCTGTGCAGTTGGCATTGTACTGGCGTTTGCTTTAATTCCGCGTCAAAAAGATAATATTTCCGGTCCACGTGCAAATCTTTCAAAACTTGAACTTTCTTATGATGAGAAAAAATCTGCAAAACAAGAGGATTTGTCGTCTCAAACTTATAAATATATTCTTTCCTCAAAAGAAATTCTGAATAAATATTCAATGGCACTTGAGTATTTTCAACAGAATCGTGACAATGCCGCTCAAATTGAAATAAATTATATTTTGAATTCTGATGCGTCGCTTTCAATTAAACAGAAAGCACAGATTTTGATGACTTATTTTGAAACTCCGGCCTTTGATACAATTTCTGATGTCCCGGAATTTTCAGAAGTTTCTGATAATCCAGTTTTGTATCTTGATTGCTGGGTTGACTGGGGAGGTCGTATTTCTAATTCGGTAACTTATCCCGATGGTTCTTATTCCTGTGATTTATTAATCGGAGATGAAAAATTAGAACGTTTTGAAGGAACTGTTACCGTAAAATTTGAGCAGGCACCGGTTCCTGAAATTGATGGAAAAAAATCTGCAAGAATTTTAGGAAAGATTGCTGCAGACGGAAATTCAATTTATCTGACAGGAAAATCTGTTTATCAGAGTGTCAGATGATAAAAAACGCTGATTTTCTCATTTTTTGAGAAATTATTTTGCGATAATGGGAACATCTAAAAAATGCAATTTTTAGATGTAACTCTGAAAATGTGATGTTTTAATTCGTGCTATATCAACGAATTAAAACATCGTATGTATCTCTAAATAAAGCATTGTAAATGATTTTTTAGAGATGCCCATAATATCAATAAGAACTTGTCTTGAAAAACTTTTGTTTTAAAAGATGTGAAAAATCGGATTAATTTCAGAAAAAAAACGTATTTTTTTGGGATTTTCTGTAAAAAATGAAAAAACGAATCCATATTATATATGGGAGGAAGGTGGATATATGTCTATGGATAAACCGATGGATCAGTCGGAAAAAATGAAGGCTCTGGAGGCTGCCCGTCTGCAGATTGAAAAACAGTTTGGAACCGGTTCTATCATGAAGTTAGGTGATAAAGCTAATGCTGGTGGAATTGATGTAATTCCTTCTGGTTCGATTTTGCTGGATGAAGCACTGGGAATTGGCGGTTATCCGCGTGGTCGTGTAATTGAAATGTATGGTCCGGAAAGTTCCGGCAAAACAACTCTGGCTCTGCATGCTATTGCGGAAGCTCAGAAGTTGGGCGGTGTTGCTGCGTTTGTTGATGCTGAACATGCTTTGGATCCTGCGTATGCGAAAAATCTTGGGGTAAATATTGATGAACTTTGGGTTTCGCAGCCGGATACTGGTGAGCAGGCTTTGGAAATTACTGAAAATCTGGTACGTAGTGGGGCGGTTGATATTATAGTTGTCGATTCTGTTGCTGCTTTGACTCCGGAAAAGGAAATTGAAGGTGAAATGGGTGACTCGGTTATGGGAATGCAGGCCCGCTTGATGAGTCAGGCTTTGAGGAAGTTAACTGCGGTTATAGGAAAGTCTAATTGTATCGTTATTTTTATTAACCAGATTCGTATGAAAATTGGTGTTATGTTCGGAAATCCTGAGACGACGACCGGTGGTCAGGCTTTGAAGTTTTATTCTTCGGTAAGGCTTGATATTAGAAGAGTTGAAACTATTGATGGAAAGGGAGATGAGGATGCTCTTGGAAATCGTGTAAGGGTAAAGATTGTAAAAAATAAAGTTGCACCTCCGTTCAGAAAATGTGAACTGGATATTTATTTTGGAAAAGGAATTTCTGCTTCTGCCAGTTTGCTTGATTCTGCCGTAAAACATGGAATCATTGAAAAACATGGTGCATGGTATAATATGGGCGAAGAGAAAATTGGTCAGGGTAAAGAAAATTGCGTTGCGTTTATTGAACAGAATCCTGAACTTGCAAAACAGATTGAAACTAAAATTCGGGAAATTGTGTTTCCTGGACAGGTTTTGAAAACTAAGCAGGCTGAAGGTAGTGGTGAAAAAACAACGGAAACAAAATCAAAAAAAGTAACAGTGAAAACTGAAACTGTAAAGACTGAAGGTTCTGCGGCTGATGACAATCCTGTAAAACTAGCGGAAGGACTTTTTTAAGTGCAATTAGTTGTCCTGGGCATTGGGTCAAACCGGAAGTTCAATGATATGGTACCTTGTCAATTATTGCAGGTGGCATGTGTTGAACTTTCATCCATCCTTTTTAAACCGTCTTTTTCATCAGTTTATAAAACTAAGGCAATGTATGTGGAAAATCAGGAAGACTTTTACAATATGGTTGCTTTGGGGTATGTAGATGATGAAAAAGACCCTTTTGAATTATTAAATCAAATTAACTCAATAGAAGCAAAATATGGAAGGGAACGTTCCAAAGAAATTCGCTTTGGTTCAAGAAGTCTTGATATTGATATTGAACTTTTTGGAAACGAAACAATAACTTCAGCAAGTCTTACAATTCCTCATGAGCGGATGAAAGAGAGGCTGTTTGTGCTGATTCCTTTACTTGAGATTTTAACTGAAACTGCCGATATAAGAGCAAAAGAAAAAATTGAAGAGTACAGCAAATGTCTGGAAAAATTGAAGGAAACTGATAAATCTTCTGAAGATTTTCCTGTACAGAAACTTGGTACTTTGCAGGTGGTTTTGGGAAATGCAGACTCAGGTTCAAAATGGAATTACAGCAACAAAAACTAAAAGGGAATATAAGGTCGGTGAATTTGAAGGTCCCCTTGATTTGCTCTGGTCGTTAATCCGTGAAAGTAAAATCAATATTTATGACATTCCAATTGCTCAGATTACGGATCAGTATCTTGATTATCTGGATTTTGCCGTTCAGACGGATTTAGGTGATTTATCAGAATTTTACAGCTGGGCAGCAAAACTCATTTATATGAAAAGCCGTATGCTTTTGCCGATTGAAGTTCCTTATGATGAGGACGAGGAAGATCCGCGACAGGAGCTTGTAGATAAGTTAATTGAATATCAGAAATTTAAAAAACTTTCCTCATTAATGGAAGAACAGGAAGATGAATCTGAATGGAATTTTGAAAGAAAAAAAATAGAGCGTGTTCTGCCTTTTGAAGAAGCAGAGGAAATGTGGGAAGACGTTGACACATGGGATTTACTTCAAAAACTTCAGGATATGTTTAAATCCGTTATGAATAAATATTCTAACGAGAAAATCCTGGATATGTATGAAGAAATTTCTGTAAACGAAAAAATTACGCTCATGAATGAACTTTTGGAAGAAAAAAAACAGTGTTATTTTACAGATTTAATAACACGAACTGACAATCCAATGGATGTTGTCTGTGCCTTTATGGCAATTCTTGAAGCGGTAAAATTCAGAATGATAAAAATTCAGCAGAATAAAATGTTCGGAAATATTAGAATTATTGCCAGAGAAAATGCTGCTGAAAATATTCCTTTGGAGGAAGAGTTAACTACTCGTTAATTTATGAATTTAAATAAAGAAACCGCACTTTGTCAGGCTATTTTATTTTTGGAAAGCGAACCTTTAACCGTAAAAGTCCTTGCAAATAAAGCTCAGCTTTCTGAAGAAGTTGTGGAAAATTGTATTGAAAATCTAAAAGAAAGATATTCTTCCGAAGACTGTGGAATTGAACTGACAATGATAACTGGAGGCTGGTGTCTTACTCCAAAAAAAGAATATTGGGAAGTTTTAAAAGAATTTTACGGTTCAAAAAGGGAAGGTAAACTTTCAAAATCCGCAATGGAAACTCTTGCAATAATTGCATATTCTCAGCCGATTACTCGCGCAGAAATTGAGCAGATTCGTGGTGTTGGAGTTGATAATATGATCCGACTTTTACTTGAAAGAAATCTCATAAAGGAAGTTGGCAAAAAGGAAGTTCCTGGTCGACCAGTGCTTTTTGGAACTACAAAAGAATTTTTAAAACTTTTCCGCCTAAATAGTATTTCCGAATTGCCAAAACTTGATGAAGATGAACAGGAGAGATTTGAACTTGCAAGATAATCAAAAAGGAGGGCTGCGGCTTCAGGTTTTTATGGCTCATTGTGGACTTGCTAGCCGTCGTGCCGCTGAACAGATAATTTTAGAAGGTCGTGTGACTGTAAATGGTCAGATTATAAAAGAACTTGGAACAAAAGTTTCAGAAAATGACGAAGTGACCGTCGACGGAAAAATAATCCAGCTAGAAGAAAATAAACGCTATGTGCTTTTGAATAAACCTGCTGGCTTTATTTGTTCTCTTTCTGATGAAAAAGACAGAAAAGTTGCAGCGGATTTGTTGAAAGAAAAATATTCTGAGCGCCTTTATAATGTTGGTCGCCTTGATATGTACAGCAAAGGAATGGTTATTTTTACAAATGACGGTGATTTTGCAAAGACTCTTTCTCATCCTTCTGCAGAAATTGAAAAAGAATATATCGTAGAAACAAGTCAGAATGTACCTGAAGATTTTCCTGAAAAATTTGAAAAGGGAATCAGAATTGAAAATACTTTTTATAAATGCCGTAAATGTCAGATTTTAAAACCTAGAAAATTAAAAATCGTTTTGATTGAGGGTAAAAATCGTGAAATCAGAAATGTTCTTGAATCTGAAGGAATGGGAACAAAATCTCTTGTGCGGGTGAGAATTGGAAATGTCCTTTTAAATGAGCTTAAGCCGGGAGAGTCTAGAGATTTGACTCAGGCGGAAGTTCAGGGCTTATTAAAACTTTGTAAAAAATTGGGGGGAATATGATTATTGCGATAGATGGACCTGCTGGAACCGGAAAATCTACAATTGCCGGAATCCTAGCCGAAAAACTTGGAATTACTTTTTTGAATTCCGGTGGATTTTACAGAACTTTGACTCTCGCACTTCTTGATTCTGGAATTGATTATTCTGATGAAAAAAAAGCTGTTGAATTCTGCAAAAAACAGGATATTCAGTACACAAAAGATTCTCATTTTATCTTGAATGGAAAAGATGTAACGACAAATCTTCATGATGACCGGGTTAGTAATAATGCTGCTCAAGTGAGTGCAAATGTTGAAATAAGACATTTTGTAAATGATTTAATGCGGAAAATTACAAAATCGCTGAATATTGTTTGCGAAGGCCGTGATATGACAACTGTTGTTTTTCCTGACGCTGAATTAAAAGTTTATCTTGATGCGTCGGTTGAAATTCGGGCAAAGCGTCGTTTTGAGCAAGGTGTCAGTTCTATGACTTACGAAGAAATAAAAGATTCTATTGCAAAACGTGATGAAATTGATAAAAACAAAAAGGAAGGTGCTCTCAAGATTGCAAAGGATGCCTTGTATATCGATACATCAACCTTGACCATAGAAAATGTTTGTGCGATAATACTAAAACAAATTTCATATATTAAAGGTTCTAAAATGGAAGAAATGGAAGTGGAAAAGGAAGAAGCTCAGAACTCCAGGAGTGATTTCAAAACACAATTCGAGGAGTATTTGGCCAAATCTAGCACAGCAGGAGAATTAGTTACAGGAACTGTTGTTCAGGTTACTGATGATTATGTTTATGTTGATATTGGTGACAAATCAGAAGGTTTAATTTCTACTGAGGAGTTTGCAGGTGATCTGCCAAAAGTAGGTGATGAAGTTCAGGCTCTTTTTGTTGGTCATGACAAGAATGGTCCTGTTTTATCTAAAAAGAAAGCTGATTCAAAACGCTTTATAAAAGAAATTCAGCAGGCATGGAAAGATAAAACTACAGTTGACGGTACAATTACAAAAATTGTAAAAAGTGGCTATGAAGTTAATCTTGGTATTGATAAGGCTGCATTTTTACCTATCAGTCAGGCTGACAGCGACAAAGTTGAAAAGCCAGAATCTCTTCTAGGTCTTAAGTCAAAGTTCTATATTGAACGACTTTATTCAGAAAATAAATTAAATCCTGTTGTAAATAGGCGTAAATATCTTGAAGAACAGATTGATGCAAAGCGTGATGCTTTCTTCAATACAACTCAGATTGGAGATACTGTAAAAGGTACTGTTAAGAGTTTTACAAGTTTTGGTGCATTTATTGATTTAGGCGGATTTGACGGTTTGCTTCACATCAATGATATGAGCTGGGGACATGTTGCTCGTCCAAAAGATTATGTAAAGAAAGGTCAGGAAATAGAATTAAAAGTAATTCGTCTTGATCCTGCTGAAAAGAGAATTAATCTTTCGCTTAAACATTTTAGAGAAGATCCTTGGGTTCACTTTGAAGAAAAATATCATCTTAATGATGTCGTAACTGGTAAAGTAACAAAGCTCACAGAATTTGGTGCTTTTGTTGAACTTGAAGAAGGAATTGAAGGGCTTGTACACATCAGTGAATTCTCATGGACAAAGAAAGTAAACAAGCCTGGCGATATGGTTTCTGTTGGACAGGAAGTTAAGGCTGTTGTTCTTGGTTATGATATTCAAGAAGGTCGTGTTTCTCTTGGATTTAAACAGGCTACAGAAAATCCTTGGGATACAATGGATCAGAAATATCCGGTTGGAACAAAAGTTAAAGGTAAAATTGTAAAACTTACAAACGCCGGTGCCTTTGTTTCTATTGAAGAAGGTCTTGATGCATTTCTTCATGTAGATGACATTTCATGGACAAAGAAAGTTAAGCATCCAAAGAGCGAACTGGCAGAAGGTCAGGAAGTTGAAGGTGTAATCACTGAATGTGATGTTGAAACTAAAAAACTCAGAATGGGCATTAAGCAACTTTCTGAAAATCCTTGGAAGAAATTTGCTGAGGAATATGGAGAAGGTTCTACTCTTGAAGGTGAAATTACTTCTATTACTGATTTTGGTGTTTTTGTAAAAGCTCCATACGGAATTGAAGGTCTTATCAACAAGCAGAATCTTAGTGATGATAAAGATGTTTCTTTTGAAGAAGCTGTTACAAAGTACAATGTTGGTGACAAAATCAACGTTTATGTGCAGGATGTAAGAGTTGATCAAGAAAAAGTAAGTTTTTCTGTAAAAGAATACAAGAGAAAGCAGCAGAGAGATGAAATTTCTCAGTATATGGACACTGGTTCAAACGATAGCAACAGTTCATATACTCTAGGTGATGCTTTAAAAGCTCAGAAGAACGACTAAATGGTATTTTTGTCTTTCAAAAGATAAATTAATTTCTAAGATTACGCATTGTATGTTGAAAGATATACAATGCGTTTTGTTTTAAAACGATTTATTAACAGACGGGTGGGAAAGTCAATATGCTTAATAATTGTTATAAAGTTACGCCACTTGTTGGGGATAGTGATTTTATACAGAATTTAAAAGGACTTGTTTCTTCTGTTGGGGCAAATACTGCTTCCGTTCTGATTTTAGGGGAAAGAGGAACTGGAAAAAAATTGCTTGCTCAGCATATTCATTATGCGATGGGGGAAAATCAGACAAAACGTGATTTTTATGAAATCAACTGCAAAAATTGTGATGTTTCTGATGCAAAAATGACACTGAACGGAATTACAAGATTTATTCCTGTTGAAAAAAAAATCAGTCTTTTTATTAATCATATTGATGAATTAAACGAGGAACTTCAGTTATATTTTCTGAAGTGCATTGAAGAAATCAGGAGACTTGGTCTGCAGGTAAAAATCATTTCTGTTGCAGAATCAAATCTTGAAGAAAAAGTTGAACGCAAAAAGTTTTTAAAAAATCTTTTTTTTCAGATTTCAACGGTTGTTATAAATACTGTTCCGCTAAGGCAGCGTAAAGAAGATGTTATGCCGATTGCAGAATTCTACAGACAGACTTTTGCAAAGCAATCGGGAATAAATCTTCAGATTTTTTCTGATAAGGCCAAGGATGCACTTGAGAACCATTTTTGGAAAGGTAATGTTGATGAACTGATTAATTCAATTCAGAAGGCGTTTATGGTCAGTGATAATCAGATAATTACTGTAAATGCACTTGGAATTAATGTGAAGTCAACTGAAGTTTCTGTTGATGTTTCTGATATGAAAGACAATGAAAACGGTAATTTTATGACATTGAAAGATGCTGTTGACGAGTTCAAAAAAGCATATCTGATAAAAGTTCTAGAAGCAAACGGCTGGAATCAGACAAAAACTGCCAGAATACTAGGAATTCAACGCACTTATGTGATAAAATTGATAAACGAATTGGAAATAAAAAGGTAATAGAGGTAACTCTGCCCTAAATAAAGAGGTTATAGAAATGACACAAAAAGAAAAAAACACTGCAAGTTCAAAACTTTCTGATTGCATTGGTAAAAACAAGAAAGTTATTATTATTGCAGGATTTGTAATTATTGCCGGTGTACTTGTATTTACTTTGGTAAATCTTATTGGAAATAAAGTTAAGTCTAAAAATCTTAATGAACTTGACCAGATTGAAAATAGTTATGTTTCTGACATTGCTTCTCTTGAAGGTGATGAATTAAAAGCTAAACAAGATGAAGTTCTTAAAACTCTTGAAGCTTATACTGCTAAGTCTGGAGTTGTTGGAACAAGAGCAAATATGCTTAGTGCAGAAATTGCATTTGCTTCTGAAAATTATGATTCTGCAGTAAAATTCTATGAAGTGGCTTCAAAACAGGAAAATGCTTACACAGCACCTGTTGTTTATTACAATGCTGGTGTATGTTACGAAAAACTTGGAATGAAAGACAAAGCTGAGAATGCATATAAAAATGCGAGTTCTTTTGAAGATTTTGTTCTTTATGCACACGCAATGTTTAGTTATGGTCGTATTCTTGAAAGTGAAGGTAAAGTTGAAGAAGCTGTGAAAGTTTATACAGAATTGAACGATAAACAACCAAATGATGAATGGGCAAAAATTGCTAAAACTAGAATTATTGCACTTCAGTTGACTGCTGCTAAATAAAACTTACTAAATAGAACTGTACACGAAAATGAAAAAGACATTCTTGAAATATAAAATTACATTGTTTTATATTCTTGAGTGCCTTTTTTTATTTAACTTTTTAAGTTGCGGTCTTGATACTTTTACAGTTATTGAAGAGCCAAGACATGTTACACACTTACCAACTTATGAAAGTCAGTATGATGAAAAGTATTTTGCATTCCAAACATGTGAATCTACAAACGCTTCTAATGATAAGTTCAAGGGAACTAGCATTTTTTATAAAATTTATAGTGATAGAGAAAAAATGACTTCTGAGGCAGGTTCCTTAAATACTACAGGAAACTCTAGTGCAACAGATGCTGAAACATTAATAAAGCGCTACGGAATAAAAGAATTAAAAATTGAAAGTTATAATGACTGGCCGTTGATAGAAGAAACAGGGAACGACAGAAAAATTTATATCAGGCTCTCTAATTATCAGGAGGAAGAAAGTCTTTCTGCACAGATTAGACTTGATTCCATAGATGGTACAGCTGGTACTTCTTTAGGAAAGCCTATCAGGAATTTTGATGACCTTACATTTGATTTTGGTCGTACATCTTCTGATAGTGAAAAAAATAAGATTCCTGTGACTGGCACAGATGACGATGTAAGTACTTCTACAACTGTGACAAGTGAAGGTAACTGGTATGTTTCGTTATTTGCGGTTGGCGTTGGGATGGAAACGACTTACAATGTTATTTACAGTAATATTCTTTACCTTGGCAGCGTAACGATTGATGCAAATTCTTTTGATAACTAAAAAAAATACCGTCCTAGTTTTAAAAATAGGACGGTATTTTTTATGACGCTTGGCAGGTTCGAACCGCCGACCCTCTGCTTAGAAGGCAGATGCTCTAATCCAGCTGAGCTAAAGCGCCGTGGAATATAATATAGCTTATTTTGAACTTTGTTTCAATACTGGTTCTGAAAATTTTGATTTGTGCCGTGATTTTTGCAGTTAGTTAAGGGCATCTCTAAAAAAATCATTTTCAATGCTTTTTTTAGAGAAACGTGCGAGTTTTAATTCGTTGATATAGCACGAATTAAAACATCG
>CAVJCY010000025.1:0-36705 GCA_963648145.1 bacterium
TTAGACTTATATTGGGTATCTCTAAAAAATCATTTTCAATGCTTTATTTAGAGAAAAGTGCGAGTTTTAATTCGTTGATATATCACGAATTAAAACATCGCGTTTTCAGAGATTCCCATTACACTTTTATTATAGAGAAATGCGGTTATTTTACAATAACTTGAGTTTTTTTTGCCGTAATCCTAAAATGAAAATTATGTTATAAAAATCCAGCAATTTTAATTCTTGCGAGGAGTTTTGTGGCAGATTTGAGGGGAAGAATGTATACAGATAGGGCAACTCAGGCTGTTATTTATACTGAAAATTTACGACAGAATATAATTCAAATCAGAAATCATGTAAAAAAATATAATCCTGATACAAAAGTTTGTATTGCAGTGAAAGCTGATGCATATGGGCACGGTGCTCTTACGACTGCAAAAATTGCGGAAGAAGAAGGAATTGAATATCTTGCGATTGCGACTGTGGGTGAGGGAATTGAACTGCGTCAGAATGGAATAAAAGCTGAACTTTTACTTTTGAGTTTTGCTACTCCTCAGGAATTTCATTTAATTTTTGAAAATAAAATTACGGCTCTTGTTGCAGATAGCGACTACATAAAAGTTTTTTCAAAAGAAGCTGAAAAAACAGACTCTGTGAATCCTGTTTTTCTTGCAGTTGACAGTGGAATGGGAAGGATTGGTTGTTATGCAGAAGATGCAGCAAAAGAGGCGAAATTAATTAATTCCTGTAAAAATCTAAAACTTGCCGGTATGATTACTCATTTTTCTGTTGCGGACAGTAGTCTGGTAGAAAACGTTGAATACACAAAAAATCAGTTTAAAACTTTTATGCAGGCCGTGGATTCTGTAAAAAAATGCGGAATTAATCCTGGTATCAGGACTTGTGCAAACAGTGCCGCTACCTTAAACAATCCGGAAATGCATCTTGATATGGTAAGACCTGGGATTATTGTTTATGGTTACTATGCTGATGATATTTCTAAAAAATATCTTGAAGAAAAAAATATTTTTATAAATTTAAAGCCAGTTATGGCACTTGAAACTAAAGTTGTTGCAGTAAGGCATTTTAAGGCCGGGGATTCAATTTCGTACGGAAGAACTTGGACTTCGCCGGAAGATACTGATATTGCTGTACTTCCTGTGGGCTATGCAGATGGTCTTTTGCGTCGTTTTTCTCCTGGATTGCAGGTTACAATAAACGAAAAAAAATATCCTGTACGCGGAAGAATCTGCATGGATCAGTGCATGGTAGATTTAGGAAAAAATCACGATGTAAAACTTTTTGATAAGGCTGTAATTTTTGGTCCTGAAGAAAGCGGGACTTCCGTTACCGCTGAGGATCTTGCAAGAAGTGCCGGCACAATAAGTTATGAAGTGTTAACATCAATTTCAAAACGTGTTGAAAGAGTAAATAAAGGGCATCTCTAAATAAGGACTTTATTTTGCAGATTTAGATTCTTCGAGGATTTTGTCCACTTCCGAAATTAAATAAAACGATCCTGTAACAAGTAAAATTGTGCCACTTTGTGAACTTTCTGCTAGTGCGGTTTTTATCATTGACTTGAAATCCCGGCTGGAAGTATAAGGAATTTCAGCATCATCAAAGGCTTTTTCTATTGCGTTTAAATCTGATTTTTTTAGTATACCGGGCCTTGTAAGATAAACTTTTTCAAAACGGTATTTTAAGGCAACAGAAATATCCTTTATGTCTTTGTCCGCAGCGCATGCAAAAAGAAGATTTATTTTTTTATATCCGAAGATTTTATTCAGTGTATCAAGAGTCAGCCGGATTGAATTTAATGTGTGGGCACCGTCAAGAATCAAGTGTGGAATTCCTTCAAAGCCTGGAATTTTGTCTAGAATTTCAAATCTTCCGTGAAGTTTAGCTTTTTCAAGTCCTTTTTCAATAATTTCTTCACTCAAATTCGGCAGGACTTTTCTGACAGCTATCGCTGCCATTGCCGCATTTTCCATCTGCATTTTACCAAGGAGCGGAATAGAGGCTTCTATCGGTTTTGTAAAAATATCACTTTCAAAATGAATTTTCATTCTGTAATTTTTATCATCAAAGGAGTAGCGCAGGTTTTTTGTAAGCTCGTCTACAAAAAAGTAAGGGGCGTGCCTGGTAATTGCTTTTTCCCGAAGTACAATTTTGACTTTTTCGGTCTGTTGACTTGCAATTACAACCGGAGTACAGTTTTTAATAATCCCAGCTTTTTCCGCTGCAATTTTTTCGAGAGTGTCTCCAAGAAATTCTGTGTGTTCTAGTTCAATTGGCGTGATACAGCAGATTTTTGGCCTCACGACATTAGTTGCATCAAGACGACCACCAAGTCCTACTTCAAAAACTGACCAGTCAACCTTTGCCTGTCGGAAACATAAAAAAGCGTAAAGTGTAACAAGTTCAAACCATGTAATAGGGCGTTCTGCTGGCAAATCTTCTGTAATGATAGAATCAATGTTCGGAACCATTTCGCGGATTGCTTTTTCGTAAATTTCTTCCGGAAAAAAATCACTTTCGGTACTTATTCTTTCACGGAAATCAGAAATGTGCGGAGAAGAATAAAGTCCAGTTTTATATCCTGCTTCGTGGAGAATTGAAGCAATCATTTTTGAAACAGAACCTTTGCCCTTTGAACCGGCAACGTGCACGCAAGGCGCAAAATCCTGGGGATTGTCAAATCGTTTACATAAATAATCTATGGTATCCAGCCAGAAAATATCTTTTTTAGGGTTGTGCTCAAAATTCAGATAGTCATCCAGCCATTCAAGAAAAGTTTCTATTGCATTCATTTATTTTTTGTACTCACTTTGTAAGGTTTCTAAAAATTGCAATTTTTAGAAACAACTTTGAACTTTCAATTATACGCCTTTATTATACTCGCATTTTGACCTAAATGGTTAAAAAATCATGAGAGAAAGTTTTGGAAATTTCAGAATTCAGCGGAATTTCTACTAATTGCGGTAATCCAAGTGGATTTTGCGGAAAGGAAAGCGAAAAAGCCTGCAAAAAATGTGAATATTTCCCGTTCGTTTTTGCTCCACCGTAAGCGGTATCACCAAGTAGCGGATAAGAATGAAGAGCACATTGACTTCTGATTTGATGTGTGCGGCCGGTTTTTATGTCAAAGACTGCAAGTGTAATTTCCTGATTTTTGAAAAATCCGTATTTTATGGGGGAGACTTTTGTGTACGCGTAAACAGAGTTTTCATTTTCTTCTGCATTTTTTGCTGCCTTAACTGTGTGAAATTTTTTTTGTTTCGTGTTATTTTTAGCGATAAAATCTTGCCATATTTCTTCTGTGTTAAGTTTTCCCTGAATTATTCCGTAATATTTTTTTTGAATTTTGTGATTTTTTATATTTTGAGTAAACCACTGAGCCCCTTGGATACTCATAGAAAAGCAGATTAAACCTGTCGTTTTTCTATCAATTCTGTGCAGTGGTCCTGGCATAAAGGAAAGAGAAGTATCCTCATGTGTCTGCTGGTAATAATTTTTTACAAGAATATCAAGAGAGTCATTGCTTCCGTGAACTAACATATCATAAGGTTTATTTAAAATCAAAAAGTGTTCGTTTTCAAAAATTATTGGTGGAAGATTTTGGATTTTTTCAGTTTTTGTTGAAGTTTTTTCTATGATTCTTAAATTTCTTTGTTCATCAATTATAAAAAGCGGAATATTTATGATATCTCTTTCCTGGATTTTATAATTCTGATTTATTTTTTTTTGATTTACTTTTATGAGGCCTTTTCGGATAAGGCTGTAAACATTTGAAAGGCTTTGTTCTGGAAGAAATTTTCTGATTACTTTGTCAATTCTCCGCCCCTGGTCATTAATTCCTGTTTCAAAATCTGAAAAATCCATGATTTTAGTATAAGGGAACCTCTAAAAATTGCAATTTTTAGGTAACTCTGAAAACGCGATGTTTTAATTCGTGCTATATCAACGAATTAAAACTCGCACGTTTCTCTAAATAAAGCAAATGATTTTTTAGAGATACCCATAATCCTTTTTGTAGTAAAAATCTTTTGTTCATGTTATTATTTTTAGTTATGGAAAATATGGCAAATACATCTGCGGCTATGCAGTTTGTTGGTTTTTTTACAAATCCTATAATTTTAGCAGGAATTTCAGCGTGGCTTGGAGCTCAGTTCATAAAAACTGCAATAAAACTTTTTTCCGGAAAAATTCATTCGTTTGGCGAGTTGATGGAAATGATTTTCTGGAAAACAGGTGGTATGCCGTCTAGTCATTCAGCTGTCGTGAGTGCAGTTTGTACAACGATTGGTTTTAGAAACGGATTTAGTTCTGATATGGCTGCGTTTGCGGCAGTTTTTCTTTTTGTAACAATACGTGATGCCTTTGGAGTCAGAAGATCCAGCGGTTTACAGGGCGCAAAATTAAATGAACTTGGCACAGAACTTAAGGAAAAAGGCGTAATTGATGGTTATAAACGCGTAAAAGAAACTATGGGACATTCTCCTATGGAAGTTCTTTGTGGTTCTGTTTTTGGTATTTTGATTGGAATGGCCTTTTCACTTTTGAGCAAATAATGTAATGAAACTGGCCGTAAAAATATCTTCGCTGATTTTGTCTTTTTTGTGTCTCTTTTTGATTTTTCAGTTCAGGACAATTCCTTCTAGAAAGTTGTGGAATGAATATTACGTTCTTTATGTTTCTACTGAAGTTTCTGATTCCGCGGTTTATTTAGTTTTGAGACAAAAAAACATTCCTGATTCTGCAGTTGTTTCTTTGAGCGGGCAGTATTTGCCAGTGACTTTCAGCGAAAATTCTCCAGAAATTTCAGTTTACCGTGCAAATTATAAAACTTCTGAAAATTCTTATGAAAATGGACGCAATTTATATTTTTTTGACAGTTCAAATAGTTACCGCCTTTATTATATTTCGCATGATTATAAATCTCAGATTGACTCTGTTGTTAGTGCTTTAAATGCCCAAAAATTTAAAGCTGGTACAGATAAAAATACAACTTATCCGTGGATTTTACCGGTTTTAATATTGTTTTTTAGTGTGTTTCTGACATTTTATTCAAAAAACAAAAAGCTTTTTATCTGCGGGGCAACTGTCCCGTTTTGTTTTGTTTTGAACAATCCATTTTTTCCTTCTGCATTTTCAGTTTTGTTGCTGGAACTCAGCCTCTTTTTTCTGGCAAATGTCTGGAAAAGGCCAGGTGCGTTTAAATTTGTTTTTACCCGTCCGTTTGTAATTTTGACTAATATTCTTGCAGTTTTTTGTGCTTTTAGTGCAAGCCTAAAAACCGGATTTTTTTATATGATTTGTCTTGCTGGAACGGCAGGTTTTATTTTTCTTTATTATTCTGTTCAGCAGTATTTTGCAACAAAAGTTAGTTTTAAACCTTTGTACATAAAATCTGCGGCAAAAAAATCACTTTTTAACGGTAAAAATAAACTGATTTCACTTTTTGCATCTGTGCTTGCCGTCGTAACTTTTGGAATTTTCTTTTTGACTTCTTCAGATTCTTTTAATTCCCGCGAATCTGCAATAAAGCTTCCCGGCGAATTAAAAGAACGGGAGCTTCAGAGTTCAGAAAAATTGCCGGGACTTGAAGATTATATGCGCTGGGTCTGGAATATTCAGACCGGACCTTATAAATCATTGAATTCAAATAATGAGTCTGAAAATGAAGTAGTTTTTCCTCAATATGTAAAAAATGTTAACGGAATTTTAGAGCGTCAGAACAAACGTTTTGTTTATGACAAGGCATTTTGTTCAAAAGTGACTGCAAATATAGATAAACTCAATTTTAACTCAATAGAAAAAGTTTTAAAATCTCAAAATCCTGATTTTAAAGGAAGTTATCAGGTCGTTTCGGCTTTGACTATCAGTCGTTCTGGAATTATTACAATGACTGCGGCCGTTTTTCTGTTAATATTTCTTTTAATTTCTACTATGATGGGAAAAGGTGCTATAAAATGAAAACATTTACAGAAGTTTCATCAATAATCCGCAATTATAACTTTACTGAAAATTCTTTTTTGCCTCACCTTGTAACAATTCCTCTTTCTCAGGAATTCGGAATTACGTGTAAACCGCTTGTAAAGCCTGGTGATATTGTAAAGGAAGGCGAAATTATTGCCGCAACCGATAATTCAAGTTTTATTCATTCTTCCATGCCGGGAACTGTTCAGAATATTGTGCCATGCCTTTGTCCGTCTGGTAACACTTCGTACGCAATTCAAATAAAATCTGGCGGAAGTTTTACTTATCTTGGAAAAAATAACAAGGAAATTGATTTTTCTGAAATAGATTTTGGTTCTGTTGCTGAAAATCTTGAAAAAAACGGAATTGTTAACACTTTTAATATTTCAAAACCTGAAAATTTGGGCAGTGAATTAAAAAATAACAAAAAATCAAAATATCTGATTGTGCGCCTTTTTGATGAAGATAACTTCCGATATACAGATTCCCTGATTTCTAAATTTTATCTTCGTGAAGTTTTAAAAGCCGCCGATGCACTTGCGTGTGGATTTGGTGCAAAAGGGATAATCCTTGCAAATAATACTTTTGCACAGAATAAAAAACTTCTTCATTCTTTAGAAAAAAAAGAAAGAAATGAAAATTTGGATGTGAATGTGTCACTACCACTTTGTGTTGTTGATATGAATGTAAAACGCTACCCAAGCGGAACTAAACGCGAAATTCTTTCTGTTTATAACAGGAATTATAAAAAAGCAGCCGGTTTTGAAGCGTCAAAAAATGATATTTTTACAGATTCTTCAACTTTGTATCAGGTTTATAAAACGATTTATGAGAAAATTCCCTCAATCAGCCGTCCAATTTTTTTCAATGGAAACTGTCTGAATGTTTCTTGCATTCTTGATGTAAGAATCGGGACAAGTATAAGCGATGTTGTACAGCAGATTGGCGGTTTTGTAAAAAAGCCTGTCCAAATTTTAATTAACGGAATGATTTGCGGTAACAGTCTTTCAACTTGTGGTATTCCAATAACGAAATATGTAAAATCTGTAACAATCCAGGCTGGGAAAAAAGAAACGGATTCTTATATTTATTCTTGTGTAAATTGCGGAAGTTGCAGAACTGTTTGTTCGCCACATCTTTCTCCTGATTTGCTTTACAATACGACCGCAAATTTCAGGGAATTGCCGTCACAAATAGAACGTTCTGCCCTTAATTGTACAAACTGCGGACTGTGCAATATTGTTTGTCCTTCGAGACTGCCTTTGTGTCAGACAATTACAGCATTAAAAGAAAAAGTAATTTTGCAGGACGAAAAAAAATAATGGTTATCTTTAAAAATTGCAATTTTTAGAGATAACTTTAAAAAATCATAAAATTTATAAATTCAGGGATTCAGATAATGAAATTTAAGAAATTAGAAAAGTCACAGAATATCAAAGAAAATGTAATAAGGCCTTTTGTTTTTACAAGACCTTCCGTTTCTGAAGTTTGCATAAAGATTTTTATTCTGCTGTTTTTGCAGTTTTTATGTCTGATTTTTACCAAAAGTTTTTCAGCGGTTTTTGTGATTCTTGTTTCGACTTTTGGTGCTGTTTGTGCCGCGGTTTTAAATTACCTTATTCGTAAAGAGCCGGTTTATAATTATTTTACAATCATTCTGCAGGGAATTATTACCGGAATGTTATTGCCTCAAACTTTTCCGCTTGTTCCGGTCTTTTTTATAAGTTTTTTGACGCTTTTTCTTTCGCGTACATTTATTTTTAAAAACGTTAATTCTTGGGTAAATGAAAGTGCTTTTGCCGTTATCGTTGCGTGGTTTATTGGGAACACTTTTTTTCCGTCATTTATGATTACTCCCGACTTAATTTTTATGAAAAATCCGTCAGAAGTGCTTATTCAAAATGGAATTTTTCCGGTTTATCATCTTGATCACATAATTATTGATTTTCTGAATAATTCAATTTTTGGCGCGCTGAATATTTCTGTGCCAGAAGGTTTTATTTCTCTTCTCTGGGATACAAAGTCTATAGTGCCGGCATTCCGTTTTAATATTCTGACGATTTTCGCTTCGATTATTTTATTTTCTGATGATTCTTTTTCAATTTTAATTCCTTCAATTTTTCTTTTTACATACGGAATTCTTGTAAGATTCTTTGGACCAATGATTTATGGCGGTCAGTTTAATCAAGGTGATGTTCTTCTTGCAATGCTTACCGGCGGAACTTTATTTTGCAGTGTTTTTATGATTCAATGGTGGGGAACAACTCCTGTTTCTGTGTTCGGAAAAATTATTTTTGCATTGATTGCCGGATTGCTTGCCTTTGGAATTATGGGCTGCGGAACGTCACCTGTGGGAATGGTTTATACAGTTTTAATCAGCAATATTGTTAATATAATCATCAGGCATTTTGAAGAACGAAAAACTAATATTCTGCTTGAAAGACTTGCCCTAAAAAAATCAAAAAAAATAGTGTAAAAACTTAGCGGAGATAAAAATGATTTCATCAAAATTTTCATACAAGAAATTTTTTATTACTTACGGAATTTTTATTGGAATTGTTGCATTTTGCATTCTGATATTGATTTATTCCATTTTTACATCAAAAAAATCCTGGAAAAAAAATCTTCAGTTTTGCGTTGAAAAAGTTCTTGCAGAAAAAAAGCCTGAGTTAAAAGCCGAATTTCTTGATTTTCAGACAATTGAAAATCCTTTTACGTTGAATGCGGCCTGTTATAATTTAAAAGATACGGAAACAAACTCTCTTTATAAGGCTGTAATTTTGAGAATTGTGACGTTGTACGGTCCTTTTCCGGCGGTTTATCTTGTGGATTCTGATAATAATGTTGAATTTATTGGTTTTTCTTCGATTCACGGGCGGGTTGCAGTGCAACTTGAAAGCAAAAAGACCGACCGAAGAATTGAATTGTGGGCAAAAAGAATTCCAGACATCATAAATTCAAATGATGAAAGCAAAAACGCCGCCCTTGAAGAAAAATAAAACTAATCAGGATAAAAATTATGGAAAAATATCAAAAATCGGTTTTTATTTATATTGTCGCATTCCTTTCAGTTTTGATTCCCGTTCCAGGTCGCTTCGTTTACGGTTTTACGATAATGATGGAACTTACTTTACTTGCACTTAGCGGAACTTTTATTGATTTTTTTGTAAAAAAACTAGGTCTTCATCAGATGAGAACGTCAATCGTTTTATTTATTCTGATTGCAATTACAATTTTGTACAGACAATTTTTTTCAATTATTCAAAGTGAAGTAGCCTTGATTTTGGGATTTGTTTTTTATATTCCGTCAATTTCGCTTTTTTTGATTGGTTTGATTTTAAAAGAAGATGAAAAAACTCTGTCGGAAAAATTAAAGTCAAATATGACAAATATTTTGATTTTTGATATTTTCGGACTTTTGTTTTTTCTTTTCAGAGACATTGCCGGTTACGGAACTTTTACATTTTTTGGAAAAAATCATCAGATTTTTGAAAAAGTTTTATTTGACGAATCAAAGCCCGGAATTTTTGGATTTTTTGCGACAATTCCAGGTGCTTTGATTCTTTCCGGCATTATTTTATTTGTTTATCTTGTAATTCTTCAGAAATTCAAGATTATCGAAAATTCAAAGCAGCAGGATAGAGGGGAGAAAAAATAATGATTTATCTTCAGATTTTTTTATATTACATTGCATTTTCTTCCATTGTGCTGGTTTACGGCGTCGGCATTAATTCAATTGCGGAATTTGGTGTTTCTAAAAAAAATGACCTTATGTATTTTATAAAGGCTGTTTTGACAATTTACTGTACCTCAATGATTTCCTGGCTGATAATTTCAAAAATTTTGGTGCCATTAAAACTTATTGAACTGTATCCTCTTGTTACTTTTATTATTTTTGCAAGCATAAACGGTCTTATGGAAGGCATTGTAAGAATTGTTACAGGAAAAAGCTCCACGGAATTTATCATTACTTATCTGATAATTTTGATTTCTTTGTCAGAAAGTACAAATATTTTGAACGTTCTTGTAGTTTGCAGTGCTTCTTTAGTTTGCTTTTTAATTTTGATTTTTTTAGGATTTGCTTTTAAATCTAGAGTTTTGGCAAACGGAAGCAGAATTAACGAAAATTATTACAGTTTATTTTTTATTTTTCTTGCAATTTTAATTATTGTGATTTCAGTCTGGGATATTGTATGGATTAATCCAGGAGTTTTAAGATGATTTTAGCATGTGTTCTTTTTGGCATTATAATTTTACTTTTGGGACTTTTCATTGTTTTTTTGAACACAGTTTTTCTTCCTTCTGTAAAAAAACAGACTGGAAAGATTGAATCTGACGATCCGGTGCTTTCTTATTCTGAAAAAAATTTTATTGTTCCAGAAAAAAAAGAATTTGAAATTACTGATAAAATAGCGTATGTAAAATGTTCCTGCGCAAAATCGTTTGCAGTTGCTCCATCGGTTTTTAATGGAAAATACAGTTGTTTTATGGTCAAGTCTATGCAAGGTTCCGTGTCTGACTGTAAATTTGCCTGCATTGGACTAGGGGATTGTGCAAAAGTTTGTCCTCAGGAAGCTATTTCAATTACAAATAGATGCGCTATTATATCATCTTTGTGCTGTGGATGCGGAAAATGTGTTTCTGTCTGCCCTCAAAAAATAATTGAATTAATCCCTAAAAAGACAGAAAAAATTTTATGTTGCAGTAATAACGAATCCGACTGGCTGACTTCCTGTACAAAACGCGGGGACGAAGAAAAACCTGAATGGACGGCCAAAAAAGACTTTAAAATATGGGGAATTTGTTATAAACTGTTTTACAAATTAAAAAAGCGTTAGATTTTTGCGTGGGGACGCAGAAAAAATATAAGGAGACAACGGTTTTGGGTGAGGCCGGTGTATAAGGCAATTTGATATACATAAGCTTCAACATAAAATCAGATTTCTCAGGATATGAAACAAAAGAACAGTTGGAAGAAATTTATCAGACTGTTTATCGTCCTTTACTGAAGCTTTTAAACACACACCAGAATATTTCTTTTTCCTTTTCTTTTACTGGACCTCAGATTGAATTTTTAAAAAAACGTCATAAGGAATTTATTTCGCTTTCCCGAGATTTAATTACAAGACATCAGTTGGAAATGCTCGGTGGTGGATATTTTAATCCTGTTTTTCCGTTGATTACTGCGGCTGATCGTAACTATCAGATTGATTTATTGACTTCAGAAATCAGACAGAATTTTGGAAAACGCCCGCGCGGAATGTCATTGTTTTTGGATTGCTGGGATCCAAATCTTGTGAGTACACTGCAACTTTCCGGAATTGAATATGTGTTGCTCGACAGTTCAATGATTAACAGCAATAAAAAGAAATTTTTGCCACTTGTAATGAATGAACTTGGAAAATCTGTTGAAATCTTGCCGTACTACAATAATTTTAAGCCTCAAAATGATGAAGATTTGGAATCCTGGGTTTTAAGAATAAAAAAATCTGTTGAAAAAGCTACAAAGTCGTCGGATTTTACACAACTTTCTTATTCTGCAATTATTCCGCTTGTTTTTAATCATAAAGAAATTAAAAATCTGATAGAAAATAAATGGATTGAAAACCTTTCTGATTTTTTGTGCTTTAATGAAGAAATTTCAACGTGTAATATTTCTGCTTACCGTAAAAATAATAAAGTCAGAATACCGGCTTTTATTTCCTGTGGAATTGCAAGTAGTGCGGTTGATTTTATAAATGATTTAAAAAGCGAAAATAATCGCTATACGGACTGTACCGTTTATGATTTATTTGAAGCATATCCTTTGGGCAAAAATCTTTATAACAGAATGCTTTACATTGGAATGCTCATAAATCAGTACAAATCTGACAAACTCAGAAAACAAGAAGCTCGCATGAAGTTGTGGCAGGCTCAAAACGGAAGCAATTTGATTTGTGATGTTGGAAATTTATATTGTGATAGTTCTTACCGTCAAAAAGCATATAGAATTCTTATGGAAGCGGAAAAAATCTTACGTCAAGATTCTAATTTTACAGAATCAATCTGCTGTTTTGATTATAACGGGGACGGATTTGATGAATATGTTTGCCGAATGCAGAATTATTTTTCTTACATAAGCCCTGTCAGCGGAGCAATTCAAGAACTGGATATTTTAAAAAATACCGGAAATTATGCAGATAATCTTTCGCGAAAAGAATTATTTGAAAGCGAAACTGATAATTATGAACGGGGGATTTTTGTAGATCACGTTTTTTCTGAACAGCAATTTGACTTGTATGTTCAAGGAAAATCTTGTGGAAACGGAATCTTCTCTAAAATTCAGTATGAGGAACTGAAGTTTAATTTACGTTCACATGAAATTACAATGCAGGCGCGCGCAGTTCTTGCGTATACAAAGCAAAAAATCTATTTAAGAAAAAAATACATCATAAATTCAACAGGAATGACGGTTCAATATGTTTTACGAAACGAAAGTAACCGGCCTTTGAATATAAAATTTGCCGTTGAATCTAATTTTGCGCATACGAATTTTGATTCACAGAATGTAACTTACTACAACATTGAAGCAGTTGAAAATGAGAATGTAAAAAATATTTATCCTGAAAAAATCATGGAGCCAACTTTGAAAAATGTTTCTGTAGTTCGTCTAACAGACACAGAAAACGGAATTTCTTTTGCTTTTGAACCAAACGAAAGTTGCGGATATTTTTATGAACCTCTGACTTTTTATCGTCCGGCTCAAAATGAAAGTCTTGTAAAATCACATCTGACCTTTGTTTCAACTTTGTTCTGGGATATAAATCTTGACGAAGGCATGGAAACTGAAAAGACAATAAATTTTGCAATTACTTCTGTGCGAAAGCAAAAGTATGTGCATCTCTAAAATTTTTAGAGATGACATTTGCAAAAAAAAGGCATTAAAACTGTAATTTTATGAATCAAAAGCGGAAAAATATTTTTTTATTTCTTTGTTTTTTTATGTTTTTTCCTTCATTTTGTCAGGAATTGATTTCTTACCACGGAAATAAGAATTATATTTTGAAAGAACGCACAGATTTACGCCGTTATGATAACGGAAAGTACATTGGGCTTTTAAGTCGTGAAGTAAGTTCATTTATTGTTCCTGTAAATAATGATGATGGATGGCTTTATGATGGAAATTTTTATATAACTCAACAGACAAAACGGGCTGGTGTTTCTGTAAATAAAGGGATTAACGAGGCAATTCCTTCCGTTTTTAAAATTGATGACGAAGGAAATTTAACAATTTTGGAAGATAATGGTTTTCCGACTTTCAGATGTTTTCCGTCCTATCCAAAATATAAAATCTCAAAAGGTGATTCATGGACGGCAAATGCTCAGCGAGCCGCAGATCCTCTTGAAAAGGGCGTTTTAACAAAAATTCCGTTTGTCGTTCAGTATTTTTATGCCGGCGACACGATTTTTAATGGTAGTGAAGTTTATATTTTAAAAGCACAGTGGGCAAATCGCTATGGACAGGGCATTTTTCTTGATGAAGAAGGAGATCCTGAACTTTTGTCTGCAAAGGGAAGTCACAGTGCTTCAATTTATGTTTCAAAGCAAACTGGCAATGCACTTGTAATCCGCGATAGTGTTGACGAAAGTTTTTCGTATGCGGACGGAAAAATTATTTCGCTTAAGGGGACAATTTCCCTGTTTACCGAATATCCGCCGGCTGTTGAAACTGAAAAAATTATTCCGGCACTGACTCAGCTTTCAGAACTTGAGGACGCCGGATTTGAAAAAACTCAAGCCGGTCTAAAACTCACGGTACAAAATTTAAAATTCAAGGCAGACAGTGCAGAACTTTTGCCGGAAGAAAAAAACAGACTTGACCGAATTGCAGAAGTTTTACGGCAGATTCCTTCTTCCAAATTTTTAATTGAAGGTCATACTGCTGACATTGGAAATCCTGAAGGTCAAATGAAACTTTCTAAAGAGCGGGCATTTTCTGTTGCAGAAGAATTGAGCCGGCGAGGAATAGATGCTTCAAGATTTATTTGCAAAGGTTGTGGCGCATTAAAACCTCTCGCGGATAATTCAACAGGGGATGGAAGAACTAAAAACCGCCGCGTAGAAATTACAATTCTTGAGTAAATTTTAGCTTCACTGATAAAATGTACTAGAGGTAACCCTAAATGGAACCTCTAAAAATTGCAATTTTTAGAGGCTTACTAAACTGGTATTGGAGAAAATAATGACAAACGACGAAAAACAAAAACTTGTTTCTGAATGTGGCGAAATGCTTGATATAATCAAAGAGTATGCTCCATTTAAGGTTGACGGAACTTACAACGCAGAAGCTGTCCGACCGGCAGTTTTAGAAATTATAAATTATATTATTCAAGATAAGGATGAGGCAGCCTCGCTTTGTGACTGGCTTGATAAAACTGATTTTTGGACAGCACCTGCAAGCACAAGGTTTCATGGAAATTATAAATGTGGTCTTGCGCTTCATACGCTGAAAGTTATTCAGCAGTGTCTTGTTTTTGCCCCAGCCGTTATGGAAAATTTCTGGACTTGCCCGGATGGCGAAAAGTACAATATTACCGCCGAAGATATTTTTGTTGCGTCTTTGTGTCACGATTTTTGCAAAACAGGTTTTTATGCAATTGAATACCGCAATACAAAAGACATAACCGGAAACTGGGTAAAAACTCCGTTTTATAAAACACGTGCCGACAACCGCAATCTTGGGCACGGCAATGAGTCCGTTCTTATGCTGCTTGAAATTATGCCTTCTTACATAAACAAACGCTATGTTTTAGAAGCCGTCAGCCGTCACATGGGATTTTCTGACCTTTCCGAAAGCGAATCTTACAATTATTCACTTTTTCTGGAAAATCCGCTTGTGGTTTTGCTTCAATTGTCCGATCAGACTGCTGCTCAGTGGTTTAAATTTTAGAATTATACGGGCGCATTTCGCTAAAGCGAAACCAGGCTTTTCAGGGTTCCAAACCAGACCGGCAGATTATTTTTTTGTCATTGCATAAAAAATTGAACGTGTGCCGTTCTGGTTCACGCTTCGCGTGCCCTTACAATCCTTTGCGCGCAAAGCTGAACCGTTTACTTTATTTTTTTAGAAACTGAAATTCCGTCGCCAAAATCGTAAAAATCTGTGTGGAATTCCGTGTTGTTTTTTAGAAAATCAATGTATTTTCTTATTTTTTTTACAAGCCGGATTGTACTGTCATTTTTTGTAAGACTTAAATCTTCAACCATGCCGTGAAAAGAAAGATTGTCGCTAATTATAACGCCATCAGAAGAAAGATTTTCTTTGTATTTTTCAAAAAATTTTATGTACTGGGCTTTTGCTGCATCAATAAAAATAAGGTCAAAAGTGCCCTGTAAATTATATTGTGTAGCATCGCCCCAAATTGCAGTAATTTGTGAACTAAGATTATTGTCGCTGATGTTTTGCACTGCCTGATTGTGACGGTCAATGTCAATTTCTATTGTTGTAACGTGAATGTCCGGCGCAACTTTTGCAAATTTTATTGATGAAAATCCGATTGCGGTTCCAATTTCAAGGATATTTTTGCAGTTGTGTTCTTTTATGTAATTACAGATAAATTCTGACGAATCATCTTTTAAAATAGGCACGGAATTTTTTTTTGCAAAATCTTTAATTTCTTCAAGTTGTTCCATAATTTTATGTTAACGTTATTTCTTTTTGTTGGCAAATGCGCTAGGGATTGCCGCCGCGTAAGCGGGCCGGACACGCGCAGCGTGGCTGGACGAAAAAAATGCCCGGGATTTTCTGTTCGGTTTATTTTGAGTGCGAAAAAAAATAAAATTTTCTGATTTCTTCGGGCATTTTTATAGCGCAAAAGCCCGGACCGGAGCGTAGCGGAGGCAGCGCCCTGTACAAAAAATTCTTCCGTGATGACTAAGAATTGGATTTTGAATATAATTAAAGGTAATTTTTTATTCGGGGGAAAATATGAACAGAAGACTTATTACTTCAGCTTTACCTTACGTTAATAATATTCCGCATTTGGGAAACTTAATTCAAATGCTTTCCGGAGATGTTTTTGCAAGATTTTGTCGTAGCCGTGGTTATGATACTTTGTATATTTGTGGTACGGATGAATATGGAACTGCAACGGAAACAAAGGCTATGGAAGAAAAAAAGAGTCCTCGTGAATTGTGCGATTTTTACTACAAAGAGCATGTAAAAGTTTATGACTGGTTTCACATCAATTTTGATAAATTTGGCCGGACTTCAAATGAAGAATGTACGGAAATTACTCAGGGGCTTTTTGAAGATCTTGATAAGGGCGGATACATTAAAGAACATGTGAACAAGCAGCTTTTTTGTACTCACTGTAATATGTTCCTGGCAGACCGTTATGTTGATGGAACTTGTCCAAAATGCGGTTCTATCGGTGCGCGTGGTGACCAGTGCGATGTCTGCGGTGCTTTGCTTGACCCGATTGAATTAAAGGAGCCTAAATGTCATACCTGTGGCTGTACTCCTGAAGTACGGGAAACAAAACACCTTTACATTGATTTGCCAAAACTTTCTAAAAATCTTGATTCATGGATGCAAAAAGCCAGCGTTGACGGTAAATGGTCTGATAATGCCGTGAATATTACAAAAGCCTGGATTCGTGACGGTTTGAATGAAAGGGCTATTACCCGTGATTTAAACTGGGGAATTCCTGTTCCAAAAGCCGGTTACGAAAATAAAGTTTTTTACGTTTGGTTTAATGCTCCGATTGGTTATATGTCTATTACAAAACAGTTGAGTAATGAACTTGTTAAAGAAGGCAAAAAAAGTTTTGACTGGAAAAGTTGGTGGCTGCCGGAAGAATCTGAAGAAGCTAAAGGAAAGTCAAAAGTAGATTTGTTTCAGTTTATTGGAAAAGACAATATTCCGTTCCATACGGTTATTTTCCCTTGTACTTTGCTTGGTTCTCCTCACAATTGGACAAAACTTCATCATATGAGTTCAACCGAATATTTGAATTATGAAGACGGCAAATTTTCTAAGTCACGGGGAATTGGTGTTTTTGGAACTGATGCAATGGAAACTGGAATTCCTGCTGATGCCTGGCGTTTTTATATTTTTTACAACAGACCGGAAAAGCAGGACTTTCAGTTCACCTGGAAGGATTTTCAGGAAAAACTTAATTCTGAGTTAATTGGAAATCTTGGAAATCTTGTTAACAGAACTTTGCTTTTTGTAAATAAATATTACGAAGGAAAAATTCCTGATGCCCCTGTTGATGAAGAACTTTGGAGTGAAGTTAAAGCACTTGAAAAGAAAGCAACTGACTGTCTTGAATGGGCGGAACTAAAGGATGCTTTTCACACAATGTTTGAAATTTCTGACATTTGTAATAAGCGCTTTCAGGCTGCAGAACCGTGGAAGGCTAGAACAGAAGCTCCTCAGAAAGCAGCACTGTTGATTCATAACCTCTGCTATGTAATAAAAGATTTGATGATTATGATGAATCCTTATATGCCGCAGTATACTCAGTTGATTATGTCTTACTTTGGAAAGGCTGTTCAGGAAAGTAAAGTTGGAATGGAAACAAAACCTGGAATGACTTGGGATGATTTAGGGAAAACTGAAGGTTTAACGACTGTAGGTTCAACTCAGATTTATTTTACTCCAATGGATCAGAAAACAATGCTTGCCTTTAAAGAAAAATTTGGCGGAAGTCAGAGTGAAAGAAAGGCTGATAAAAAATCTGAAAAGAAGCTAAAAAAGCAGGAGAAGAAAGAAATAAAAGTTCTTCCTGTTGAAAATCAGGCGGAATTCTTTGATAAAAATATTGAACTTGTAGTTGCAAAAATCGTGGATGTAAAACCAAATCCGGAAGGTGAAAAACTTTACATTGAAACTCTTGATGATGGAAGTGGAAATCCGCGAATAATACAGTCAGGTTTAAGAATGTACTTAGAAGAATCTGATTTGCTTGGAAAAAATGTAATTATCGTGGCAAACCTTGCTCCAAGAACTATGCGTGGCGTTGAAAGCAAGGGAATGCTTCTTGCCGGGGACTATAAAGACGGAGGAAAAGATTGTGTTGAAGTTCTTGATGCTTGTTGGGCTGCTCCGGGAACTAAAGTTGTTCTTGAAGGTTCTGATGAAAATGCCGTTAAAAAGACGGAAATTACCGCAGATGATTTTTTTGCAGTAAAAATTGAATCAAAAGATGGTGTGGTTCAGCTTGCCGGCAAAAAACTTCTTGCTGCCGGTAAGGAAATTAAAGTTCAAAAAGCATTAAATTCTGATATTGGATAAGGAAACTTACCGGAATCGTCTGAAAGTTAATGTTGTGGACTTGTACAATACGCTGCTTACGTGGTGTTATGCACTGGTTATAGTGGGCATCTCTAAAAATCATTCTTGATGCTTTTTTAGAGAGACTTCCGAGTTTTAATTCGTTAAAATACAACGAATTAAAACATCGCGTTTTCAAAGATACCTCTAAAAATTGCAATTTTTAGAGGTTCCCTAGTGTAGATACTGAAATAAGTTCAGTCGTGACTTTTTGGATGGTTATTTCCTGATTTTTTAATATGTATAACTTGAAAATAAAAAAAATTACAGAAACAGAACTGACAAACGAAGGAAGTTTTTTGCAGACTCCGTTTTGGTGCGAATTTAAGGCAGCTCACGGCTGGAAATATGAACGTTTTGAAATGGTTGTAGAAATGCCAGAAAGCCTTGATAGCGAAAAAATTATTGAAAAAACGCTTGAAACTTCAGTTTTGACGCGAAGTTTTGCAAAAGGACTTTTTACACTTGCTTATGTTCCTCTTTTTCCGTCGTTTGTTTATGATACGGAAGAAGATCAGACGATTGAATTTGCTCATCTGATGGCTGATATTGGGAATGCTTTAAAATCTTTTTTGCCAAAAAATTGTATTTGTATTCGTTTTGACCCTGATGTTGAATTTTTGACACCGGAAGACAGAGATGAATTTAATTTTGGTATGAAAATGGTTTGTTTTGCTGATAAACTGAAAATAAGAAAAAATCATGTTGATATTCAGCCACCGGATACTACTCAAGTTAATCTTATTCCTGATGAAAATGAAATTTTGGGCAAAATGAAATCAAAATGGCGTTATAACGTAAATCTTGCTGCAAAAAAAGGCGTCGAAATTGAAAAAATCAACGGAAAATCCGCAGATTTGCAGGAAAAGTTAGAAGTTTTTTATAATCTTTACAAAATCACAGCGGAGAGGGACGGAATCGCAATTCATCCAAAATCATATTATGAAGATTTAATTGTTCGTTCTTCAAAATCAATTGCGGAAGGAAAAGATGTTCCTGAAGTTAATCTGTATCTTGCAAAACACGAAGATGATTATCTTGGTGCGATTATTACGTTGTTTTCTAAAGCGGAAAGCATTTATCTTTACGGATGTTCTTCAAATGTAAAAAGAAATCTTATGCCTAATTTTTTATTGCAGTGGACGGCAATGAAAGACGCAAAAGCATACGGCAGTTTGTATTATGATATGTACGGAATGCCTCCGATAGATGATGAAAAACATCCAATGCACGGTCTTTATCTTTTTAAAACTGGTTTTGGCGGGCAAAATATTCACAGAATTGGTTCCTGGGATTTTCATTTAAAAGGAATTTACCGTCTGTGCATTTTTGCAGAAGACATCCGTGCCTGGTGGTATAAAAAAGTGATGAAAAAAATCCGTCACAGGTAGAGTGGTGGGAAAGGCTTACTGCCCCTTACTGAGGTATGTTTGTTTTTCCATTTTAAAATACTTGACCTAACAACTCAAAAAGTCCATAATAATAACACTTTATAAAGTAGGAGTGCCACCGTGCCTTGTGGAAAGAAAAGAAAGCGCCAGAAGATGGCGACACATAAGCGAAAGAAGATGCTTAGACGTAATCGACATAAGAGCTAATAAGTTCTAGTCAAAACTTGTGTCATGTTGACCGCGTAACCAAATACGCGGTCTTTTTTTATATACATAGTTTTCTTATGGAAATCTCTAAAAATTGCAATTTTTAGAGATAACTCTGAAAACGCGACGTTTTAATTTGTGCTATATCAACGAATTAAAATTTGAAAGACATCTCTAAATAAAGCATTGAAAATGATTTTATAGAGATGTTCTTTTATGAAAGATTCAAAAACTTAAGATTTTTAAGGGATTTTTTAGCATTTATGCTTTTAGAAGATATACATTCGCCACAGGATATTAAAAATTTTTCTCAAAAACAGATTAAGCAACTCGCTCAGGAATGTCGTAATCAGATTATAAAAACAGTGGGTGCTAACGGAGGTCATCTTGCAAGTAATTTAGGTGCCGTGGAACTTACAATTGCCATTCACAGAGTTTTTAATTCCCCAGAAGATGCTGTTATCTGGGATGTAAGCCATCAGTGTTATACTCATAAACTTTTGACCGGGCGTTTTAATGAATTTTCTACTTTGCGCCAGAAGAACGGAATTTCTGGTTTTACAAATAAAAAGGAAAGTCCTTATGATTATTTTATAAACGGTCATGCTTCAACTTCAATTTCATCGGCATTAGGACTTCTTGAATCAAAAAAATTGGAAGGAAAAAGCGGAAAAGTTATTGCTGTAATTGGGGACGGGGCATTGACGGGGGGACTTGCGTTTGAGGGGTTGTGCAATGCTGGTCAGTTAAATAATGATTTGATTGTAATTGTAAATGATAATCAGATGTCAATAGATCATAACACGGGGGCAATTTCGCGCTATTTAAGCCGACTTTCTATTTCTAGTCACTATCAGAATGTCAGGAATTTTATAGACAGGGCAATAAATCACATTCCGTACCTTGGAAAACATATTGAAAAATTTATTTTTCGCTTTAAACGTTCTTTAAAAGGTTTGTTTTTTACAAACAATCTTTTTGTTGACTTGGGATTTGAATACACCGGTCCGATTGACGGTCATAACGAAAAGGCTATGGAAAAGGCATTTAAACGGATTTCAAAACTTCATATTCCGGTTGTGGTTCATGTTGTTACTAAAAAAGGTAAGGGATATAAACCTGCTGAGCATAAACCGGAAATGTATCACGGAATTGGGGCTTTTAATGTTGAGGACGGAAAGCCTAGTGGCAATAAAAATCAAGAAACTTTTACGACTGCCTTTGAAAAAATCATTACAGAGACAGCAAAAAATGACGAAAGAATTTGTGCAATTACGGCTGCAATGTGCAAAGGTACGGGACTTACAGAATTCAGCGAAAACTTCCCGAAACGTTTTTTTGACGTTGGAATTGCAGAAGAACACGCCGTTACGTTTGCGGCTGGTCTTGCAGAAGGAAAATTAAGACCGGTAGTGTGCATTTATTCAACTTTTTTGCAGCGTTCTTTAGATCAGATTATTCATGACGTTTCATTACAGGAACTTCCGGTGATTTTTATGATTGATCATGCGGGACCAGTTCCTTTTGACGGGGTAACTCATCAAGGAATTTTTGATATTGCAATGCTACGACCGGTTCCAAATCTTGTTCTTTTAAGTCCATGTAGTGCAGAAGATTTGCGTCTTTGTTTTGAATGGGCCTTGAATCAGAAAAAATCTGTTGCAATTCGCTATCCAAAACTTGCCTGCCCGGAAGAAAAAAAAGAATATTCTCAGAAAATAAAAGAGGGACAGGGGATTTTAATAAAATCAGATTGTGAAAAACTAGGTAAAAATCTTATTGTAACAACAGGTGGAATGATTGGCGACGTTAGTGAGGCGGCTAAAAAAGTGCCAGGTACAGATATTTATTCACTTAGATTTTTAAATATGATTGATTTGCCTTATTTTACAGGTCTTGCTTCAAAATACAAAAAGGTTTTATTTGTGGAAGACGGTGTGAAAAACGGCGGAATCAGTGAATCTTTGAGTTATGAACTTTTAAAAACCGGTATTAAAAATTTAAAAATTCTTGCATTTGAAAATAAATATTATGAACATGGAAATCGTGAAGACATTTTAAAATCTGCTAGACTTTCTTCTGATTATATACAAAAGGAATTGATAAATGACTGAACTGAATATTTGTAATAAAACAATTTATACGCAAAGACGTGCCTTTGTGATGGGAATTTTAAATGCCACGCCAGATTCATTTTATTCACAAAGCAGGGGTGGTCTTCAAAAGGCCTTTGAGTTGATAGATGCCGGTGCGGACATTCTTGATATTGGTGGGGAATCTACAAGGCCGGGTTTTACAGAAGTTCCGGTCGATGAAGAAATCAGGCGGATTATTCCGGTTATAAAAGAAATCAGAAAAAAATCAGATATTTTGATTTCTGTTGATACAAGAAAAGCTGAAGTTTTTAAGGCTGCTTTTGAAGAAGGTGCGGATATTTTAAATGATGTTTCAGCACTTGAAGATGACAAAAAAATGCCAGAAGTTTTAAATCATAATGATTGTGGAATAATTTTAATGCATCAGTTTAAAGGCGTTGAAGCAGAACGGAAAACTTCTCCACACGTAATAAAAGAAGTGGAAGATTATTTTTACAGCAGAATTGAATATGCCCGGCAAAATGGAATTTCAGAACAGAGAATAATTTTGGATCCTGGAATTGGATTTGGAAAAACTTATGAAGAAAACTGTGCCTTGATAAAAAACGGCGGAAAATTTTGTGACGGAAAATATCCGGTTTTAATGGCACTTTCAAGAAAACGCTGCATTGGCTCTATGACAAAAAATCGTCCTGTAGAAGAAAGACTTGCCGGAACCTTGGCTGCGAACCTCATTTCCGTTCAAAAAGGTGCTAAAATTGTCCGCGTTCACGATGTAAAAGAAATGGTCGATGTGCTGAACGTTTTGCAAGTTGTTGGTTAATGTTGTAAAATCAAAAACATGGTTGCGATTGAACGGCTTTTACATATTTATAATTTTATCAGACCTGTTCTTGATATTGGAATTCTGACTTTTATTCTTTATCAGGCTTATGATTTTCTTTCTAAAACGAATGGAATGCAGGTTCTTAAGGCAATCGTAATTATTGCAATCGGTTATGCAATTACTGTTCTTCTAGATTTGCAGACTTTAAGATGGCTTTTAAATATTATTGCGCCGGTTCTTGTAATTGTTTTTGTCATTCTTTTTCAGCCGGAAATTCGTAAATTGTTTTTAAAAATCGGGCAGGGAAGTTGGTTTGCTTTTGGTTCAAGGTCAAAACACACTTACGTTGATGCAGTTTTGACTGCTGCCGAAATGCTTTCTGCACAAAAACGCGGAATGCTCGCGGTTTTTACACGGCGTTCAAAGTTGGAAGAAATAAGTCAGACCGGAATAAAAATCAACGCGGATTTGAGTTCATCACTTTTGCTTTGTATTTTTGGAAAAGATACGACGTTGCATGACGGTGCTTGTATTATCAGCGGAAGTAAAATTGTTGCAGCGGGATGTTTTTTGCCAGTAAGTGAAAATTATTCAATCAAAAAGACTTTTGGAACTAGACATCGTGCGGGACTTGGACTTTCAGAAACGACAGATGCCGTTGTTCTGATTGTTTCGGAAGAAACCGGAGCGTTAAGCCTCGCTTATGACGGAAAACTCAATTATGATTTATCTACATCGGAAATAAGAAAGGTGCTTGAAAATCTTCTTGAAATCGGACCGGAAGATAAGATTTTGGAGGATACAATAGATGAGCACAAATAGTAAAATCAAGAAAATTTGGGAAAAAATAACAGAAAAATGGCATATAAAACTTGTCTGCCTGATTCTTGCGATTTCTCTTTATCTTTTGCATCAGTCGGCACTTCTTGAAAAACGAACCTTTGTAGTGCCGCTTCAGGTTGTTCAAAATGGGCTTGTAGAAATGACCGGCTATAATGCGACAAATGTTTCTGTAATAGTTCATGCTGAAAAGGAGGTCATTTCTCAAATAAAAAATTCTGATTTAAATGCAAGTATAAATTTAAACACAATTACAGAATCTGGAATTTTTGAAGTTCCTGTAAATCTTTATCTTTCTGATTCAATCAGCAGTTATGATTCTCTTGAAATTACAGTAAAACCGGAAAAATTAAAGGTCAATGTTGAAAAAACTGCGATGAAATATGTTCCTGTTCTTGCTTCAACGGTTGGCGAAGTTGGGCATGGTTACGTAATAGAAAAAGTTGAAATTGATCCTCCGTACGTTGCAATTCAGGGACCTGAGTCAATTGTAAATGCAACGGAAGAAATTAAAACTACCAGGTTGAATGTTTCAAATGCAGTTGTTAATTTTTCTACGGAAGTTCAGCCTTACGAAACAAATTCACTTTTAAAACTTGATGACAAAGGTCCTTACAAGGCAACTGTTTATTTGTCAACGGAATCAAGTCAAAAAACTTTCAGCGGTATAAAAATAAAAGTTTTGAATTTGCGTTCAGAGTTAAAACTGGACGGAGAATTACCAGAAATTTCTGTGACTCTTGCAGGTTCAATTCCATATCTTGAAAAATACGTGATTCCTGAAAATTTTGTGATTGCGGATTTGGAAAATATTGAACAACCTGGTGTCTATGAAATTCCGCTTAGATTTGTTTCAAATTCAAATGTTCAGGTTGAAAGTAAATCTTTAGAATCTGTTATTGTAAATATTTCTGCCGTTCAAGAACAAAATCCTGATGCTCAAAATTCAGCAGAAGTTGAAAATGAAAATCCTGGAAATCTTGAAGAAAAATTTGAAAATTTATCTGAACAAAATATAGACCTTCAAAAAACAATTGAAAATTCTGTAAATCTGGCAGAGAAATCACAAATCGAAAATAAATCTGCAATTTCAGATGAAATAGAATAGGGGCGAATATGAGTTACAGTTCATCATCAAAATCAAAAGAAAAATCTGATAAAAAACCTAGCCTTTCTTACTGGTCAAAAGATAAATGTATTTGTCCGATTTGCAAAAAAGGTTTTGAAAAAGAAATTATGCGAAGCGGAAACGGCCGAATGATTGCAGGAAGTCTTACCGAAGAACTGCACCGAAACTTTGAACCTTCTGCAAAATTTGGACGTGTTTATCCTCTCATTTATGAAGTTGGTGCGTGTCCAAACTGTTATGCTGCGTTTTTCTGGTCGGATTTTACAGAAAAAATAAATGCTGATGATGCCGACAAAATTTATGAAAATTCTGAAAAACGAAAATCAGCGGTAGAAAATATTTTTCCGTATTTTAATTTAAAAAAAGAGCGCACACTTTATGACGGAGTTGCAATGTATATGCTTGCCCTTATGACTTATGATAATCTTGGTTCCTATGCAATTCCAACAATGAAGCAGGCTATAATTTCGCTCAGACTGGCGTGGCTTACTTCAGAACTTAATCAGCGCTGTGCAGGGCATAATTTTGATGTTGTTTCAAAATGTTTTTATTCAAAGGCTTTGTATTTTTATCAGCAGGCAGTTTTAAATGAAAAGACTGAAAAAAGTTCAACTTTAGGAAATATGGGACCTGATATGGATAAAAATTACGGTTGGGACGGTGTAATTTATCTTTGCGGACTTCTTGAATATAAATACGGTCAGACTGATGATATTCAGCTCAGATTAAAAAAACTCAGTGAATCTAAAACTGCTATTGCCCGCATTTTTGGACTTGGAAAATCATCAAAAAACAAACCGGGACCGCTTCTTGAGCATGCAAGAAATTTGTATGACAATCTTTCAAAACTTGTAAACGACGATTTTTAATGCGCAATATCAATTTAACAATTTCTTACGACGGAACAAATTTTTGTGGATGGCAGCGTCAGGATGATAAAAACGGCAATGAAGCTAACCGGACTGTTCAGGGCGAAATAGAAAAAGCACTAGAAAAACTGCATAAACAGAAAATAATTCTTTACGGTTCTGGGCGTACGGACAGCGGAGTTCATGCTGTTGGACAGGCCGCCAATTTTTTTTCACCACTGGAAACTATAAAAATAGAAAATTATGTTCGGGCTCTGAATACTTTTTTACCTTCTGATGTGCGGATTTTAAATGCTCAGGAAGTTAGTGAAAATTTTAATGCAAGATTTTCCGCTACAAGCCGAGTTTACCGTTATTTTATTTCAACACAAAACGGTGTTCCGGCAAATATGAACCAATATGTCTGGAATATCCCTCTTTACAATCCTAATCTTGACCGTCTGAATTCATATTGTGCGTTTTTAAAAGGCGAAATGGACTGTGCCGCATTTGCTGCTAGCGGGGATGATTCTGTTTCTACTTTCAGATACATCGATGATGCTCAGTTTTTTTGTCAAAATGATATTTGGGGAAATAAAATGCTCGTTTTTCAAATTGAAGCTAATGCGTTTTTGTGGAAAATGGTGCGCACTTTGACCGGAACTTTAGTTAATCTTGATAAAAAACAACTTTCACCTGATTTTATAAAACAGATTATTGATTCAAAGGACAGAAAAAACGCCGGTGTCACGGCTCCGCCTCATGGACTTTTTCTGTACAAAATCAAATTTGACGGCACGCGTCGCCACGTTTAGTTTTTGAAAACCTCTAACAATTGCAATTTTTAGAGGTAACTTTATAAAAGCGAAACTGGGTCAACATCGTATTCTATGTAAACATTTTGATTATGAGAATAGTCAAAGGCAAGACTTCTGGCTGCTGCCTGCAATGGAATTATGGATTTTCCCTTTAAAAGCAGCTGGTAGCGGTAATTGCTGTTGATTTTTTCGATTGGACATTCTGACGGGCCCATAACTTCAACACCTTTTAATTTTTTTGATTGAATTATATGAAATGCGTCCGCTGCAGCTTTTGCTGCCTTATTTTTATCAAATGAACGGAAAATAATTCTTACAAGGCGCGAAAATGGCGGAAAATCAAGAAGTTCACGTTGCTGAAGTTCATAATTGTAAAATTCGTTTGTCTGATTTTTACATGCAAAGGCGACAGGCTCTCTTGAAGGGCTGTAAGTTTGAACGTAAACTTTTCCTTCCGGAAAATATCTTCCGGCGCGGCCCGCAACCTGAGTGATTAACGAGAAAGTTCTTTCGCCGGCTCTGAAATCCGGCATATTTAATCCCGCATCCGCAAGAATTACGCCGACCAACTGCAAATCTGGAAAATTCAAGCCCTTTGCAACCATCTGAGTGCCAAGCATTATGTCATATTTGTGATTTTTAAAATCATCTAGATATTGAAGAAGCTCAGTTTTTTTAGTTACAACGTCGGTGTCCAGGCGGATAATTCGGGCATTTGGAAATTTTTGTCGGGTTTCTGCTTCAATGTATTCAGTTCCAAATCCAGAACTTCCTATGTCAATTGAGCCACATTCAGGACAAGTTTGAGGTGGACTAATCGACCAACCGCAATAATGGCAGCGCAGACGGTTGTCTTTTTTGTGATAAGTCATCGGGACAGAACAATTTTTACATTTCAATTCATAACCGCAGAAATTACAGCGAAAAAGATGAGTAAAACCGCGCCTGTTTAAAAACAAAATCACCTGATGATTATTATTCAGAGTTTTTTGAATCTGAGTTTCCAGCGGTTTTGAAATGCAGCCGTCATCGCTATAAGAATTCAGGTTTATAGGATAAATCGAAGGCATCTGTCCGCCGGCAAGCCGTTTTGTGAGTTTATGACGCCGGATATTTCCTTTGTTCATTAAATGCCAGGCTTCCACAGAAGGTGTCGCACTGCCCATAATCAGAGGAATTTTATTTTGAATACAGCGATGCATTGCAACTTGTCTTGCGTGATAGCGCGGAGAATTTCCTGATTTATATGAACCATCATGTTCTTCATCAATAATTATCAGCCCTAAATCTGGAACCGGAGCAAAAACCGCACTTCTAGCCCCTACAATAACACGTGCTTCCTTGTGCATTATGCGGTGCCATTCGCTAAGGCGCTGACTTGGAGTTAATCCTGAATGTAAAATTGCCGCCGTGTTTCCAAAACGTCCGGTTATTGCACTTGCAACCTGTCCTGTAAGCCCAATTTCTGGAACCAGATAAATTACCCCTTTTCCTTGAGTTAAAATATTTTCTGCAATATTTAAAAAAACTTCCGTTTTACCAGAACCAGTCGGACCATAAAGATAATGAAATTTATTTTCACTTTTATCTTCAAGAATTTCAGTCACGGCTTTTTTTTGTTCTTCTGAAAGTTCGTTGACTTTTTTTGCAGAAACTTCGTTTTCAAAAGAAAATCCCGAGGCACTGGTTTCTTTCCGACCAGAAGGAATCATAGAAAAAACGGCTTCGCCAAGTGTGCACAAATAATAGCGGGAAATCCATTTTGCAATTTCGATTAATTCACAATCAAAAAGAGGCTCTTTATCAATAATTCGTTTTATCGGTTTGATTTTTGTGGGGTCAGCGGGATAGCCGGCTGGAATATCGTCAAGAATTTCAATTATAAAGCCCGATGTTTTTCTGTTTCCGAACATAATTTCAGCACGTTTTCCAATTTCTGGCGCAAGTTGTTCATCTTTTTCGTCATCAGGATTGTATGAGTAGGTAAACGGCTGATTTACAGGCAAATTTAAAATAATCTGAAGATATTTCAATTACTTTAATCCTATTTTTAAGAATTTTGAATTTGATTCAGTTTCTGCCGGAATTTTTTTAAATCGTCCCAGGCAGGAATTTTTAAATTCTGATCGCGTAAAAGCGCACTCGGATGATAAGTCACCATTGCAGGAATTCCGTAATAATCATAAAACTGACCGTGCATAGCATGAACCGGCAGTTCAGTTTGTGAAATTTTATGTCCAGAAATTCGCCCCATACACAAAATCATTTTTGGTTTTAAAATATGAATCTGCGCTTCAAGAAAAGAAATGCAGGCATTCTGTTCGTCCGGCAGTGGATCGCGGTTTTGCGGAGGGCGACATTTTACAATATTTGCAATAAAACAGTTTGTTTTTCTGTCCAGCCCGATTGCCGCAAGCATTTTATCAAGAAGAATGCCGGCTTTTCCAACAAACGGCAGCCCCTGCATATCTTCATCGTAACCCGGTCCTTCGCCGATTACTAAAACCAGCGGATTTTCAACTCCCTGCCCCGGCACAACATTATTGCGGGTTCTTGCAAGGCCACATCGTGTACAGCGCGCAATTTTGCCGGAAAGTTCTGCAAGTGTCTGCAATTTTTTTTCATTTTCAGCAGGCGCAGTACCGTTGATTGCCGTTGTACCGTTGTTTTCTGGTGTGGCACTTTTGATTTCAGGAGCACTGTCAGTTGTCGGTGCGGTGCCGTTAATTTTCTGTGAACCATTGATTGCAGGCGCGTCACTTTTTGTTTCAATCTCATCATTATAAAAATCAGGGCAGCTAGTAAAGTTTTGAGGGACAATGCCGTAATTTTCTGCAGCGGCGGCGGTTTTCAGCAGATTAAAAATTTTCAGTTTTTCTTCAGCGGTCATTTATTTACCGTCCGTTTTTTTATTTTCAAGAAGATTTTCGTTTGGGTCTGGGAAGTTTGTTTTATCAACCGGTTCTTCCCCAAATGTAAATTTTATGATTTTTCTTTCATCAAAAGATTTTTTAATCAAATCATCAACTTCAAGATTTTTATAAATTTCTTCCGCATCTTCAACTTTCCCCCTCAAAATCGGATGGCGCGGAGAAAAAAGCACGCAGCAGTCCTCATAAGGCAGAATTGAAGTTTCATAAGTGTCAATAAAATAGGAATCTTTGATAATTTCTTCCTTATCCATACCGCAAAGAGGTCGGAGCAGAGGAAGTTCTGCAAAATGTTCTGTCACAGTCATATTTTCAATCGTCTGACTTGCAACCTGACCAACACTTTCGCCGGTGATAATGCAGCTTGCCTTGCATCTTTTTGCAAGAATATTTGCAACTTTCATCATACAAACCCGCAGCATAAGGGTTGACCACGCTTCTGGAGCTTTTTCCTTGATTTTCATCTGAACATCAGTAAAAGGAATTACATTCAAATAAATCTGAATCCCGTAATATGCGAGTTTTTGTGCCAGAGTTTCAACTTTTTTCTGAGCTTCTTCAGAAGTGTAAGGATAAGAATGAAAATAAACGCACTCGATTTTCATTCCGCGGCGCAACATTCTGTATCCCGCAACTGGAGAATCAAGTCCACCAGATAATAAAAGAAGTCCTTTTGAACTAGAACCAACCGGCAACCCTCTGCAGCCAGTTTCATTATCAGTAAAAACGTAACATTTTTCGCGAACTTCAACAAAAATCGTGCAGTCAGGATTATGAACATCAACTTTCATCAATTTTTCAACTGGACCGGCAGCTTCACAGCAAATTTCATAAGAATTCAGGGGAAATTGCTTCCATGACCTTCTTGCATCAATTTTAAAAGTTTTACAGCCATTTCTTGATTGAATTTCAGCAAGTTTATAAACAGTATCTTTAATTTCTTCAATCGTCCGACCGCAAGTTTCAGCCTTTGCCCAGCCAGTAATGCCCAAAAGATGCTTTAATACATTTTGAACCGCAGAATCTTCATCATTTTCGCACTCAATATAAAGCCTTCCGGCTCTGAGAGTTACATTCGCCTTAGTTTTTCCAAGACATTTTTTAGCATTATGAATCAAAAGATTTTCAAATTCCTGCAGATTAGAACCTTTCAGAGTCAGTTCCCCGACCTTTCCTAAATATGTACTCATGATTTTTATTATAGCGAATTTTTTACAAAGTAGTTATTCCTTAGAGCTAAAATTTACCTCAATTTTCAAAATCTTACGTTTATAACTAGCAAAATACTCTGCAATTTTTTTTTGTTTTGGGTATCTCTAAAAAATCATTTTCTATGCTTTTTTAGAGATACCAGCGAGTTTTAATTCGTTAAAATACAACGATTAAAACTCATAGCTATCTTTGAAAACGCCCTATATTTTGTCAAAAAGTAAAAAAAATGTTTCAAAAATGGAAAAAAAATCGTATTAATAATATAATTGAAACTATCTTAAAAATTCGTCTGTGAGGATTTTTCAGGACCTTAATAAAAAAGAGGACATAATGAATACTACAGTAAGTAAATTTCTTGCCACTCATAATTTTGTGGCTCATGTTGATGTTTTGTCTGTTGCTCAGGCAATGTTAAATGATATGGATAACGGTCTTAAAGGCAATAAGTCTGATATGGATATGATTAGAACTTATTGTAATCCTCCGGCACAGACTGCAAAAAATAAGTCTGTAATTGTTATTGATGCCGGTGGAACAAATTTTCGTTCGTGTCTTGTAAATTTTGATGCTGAAGGTAATGCTTCTATTTCTGAGATGGAAAAAACTAAAATGCCTGGAGTTGAAAAAGAACTTTCTAAAAAAGACTTTTTTGCTCAGATGGCAGAAAATCTCGATCATCTTAAAAATAAATCTGATAGAATAGGTTTTTGCTTTTCTTATCCTATGGAAATTCAAAAAAATGGAGATGGACTTTTAATTAGTTTTTCAAAAGAGGTAAAAGCTCCTGAAGTAATTGGTTGTCTGGTTGGCGAAAATTTGGTCGAGGCTTTAAAACAACGAGGATGGAATTCAATAAAACGCATTTCGCTTTGTAATGACACGACTGCCGCTCTTCTTGCTGGTGCTGCCTGTGCTTCAAAAGGAATGGAATATTCTTCGTTCATCGGAATGATTTTGGGAACTGGTCACAATGCAGCGTATATTCAAAAAGATTCTGATGTTTATAAAATCAAAAAGCAGATTATTGTAAATGAATCTGGAAAATTCTGCAGTGTTGTGCGTTCTGATTTTGACCACGAAGTTGATTCTCACAGCGTTCAACCGGGTAAATATCTTACAGAAAAATTGTGCTCCGGTGCTTATTTAGGTTCTGTCGCTTATTATGCCGTAAAAGCGGCCGCAAAAGATAAAATTTTTACAGAAAGTGTAAATGCTGCTCTTTTAAAACTTGAAAGTCTTTCTAATATTGAAATGGACGATTTTTTACACGGACCTTTCAATTCAGAAAAAACTCTCGGAAAAATGATGAAAGATGCAAATGCAACTGACGAAGATTATGATAATCTTTATCAGATTTTTGATTCAATTTGTGAACGTTCCGCACGTTATGCTGCTGCTGTTTTGACTTCCTGCGTAATTCAGTGTGGAGAAGGTCATAATGCTGCAAGACCGGTTTGCCTTTTTTGTGACGGTACAACTTTCTTTAAAAACTGGAAAATCAAAGAAAGAGTTGCCGGTTATCTAGACGAAGTTTTAACAAACAGAATGGGAATTTACTGGCATATTACAACCTGCGACAATGATATTAGTCTTGGTGCTGCTATTTCCGGTTTGATAGACTAGGTTTTGTATGTTATACTTTTAAACTGTTTGTGAGGGGATAATGGCCAGAAAGGGTAGTTTTGGAAAAATAGTTTTAGAAATTCTTATAATTTTAATCCTTATTGCAGGAGGATTGTTGTGGTTTCATTTTCTTGGTCTGCCTGCAAAAACATGGGTAAACGATGCAGTTTCTAAAATTACCGGAAAACAGGTTCAAACTTCTCAAACTGTTACAAAATCAAATCCTCTTGTTACAAATCTTGATGAAGACAGATTAAACAAGCAGCGCGAAGCAAACGAAATCTTCAAAGAAGAACTTGATAAACGCGAAGCAGATATTATAACTCTTGAAAAACAACATGCTCAGGTTGCCGCTGAACTTGAAGAAAGAGAAAAAAATCAGGAAGAGCGAGAAAAAACATTTAACCTCACCGTCAAAAAATACGATGATAGAAATGTAAATATTGAACAGATTGCTAGTAACTTGAACGGTATGAGACCTCAGGCTGCTGTTGATATTCTTGTTGCGATGGACGATCAGACTGTAATTGATGTTTTGCGCAAGGTTGAAGAAATGGCTGCCGCAAATGGAAAATCATCTATGGGTTCTTACTGGTTGTCTCTTATGCCGTCTGAGCGGGCTGCAGAAATTCAGCGCAAGATGTTGAGCAAACCAGAAAACCTGGACTAACCTTCAGTTTAGTTTCCTGTCAATTTTTTACGCAAGTTTGACAGGAGACTAAATGTCAATTCAAAACAATTTAGACATCGTCGTTAATTCTCAAATCAAACCTGATTTTCAGGCAATGAATTCTTTGTCTGGAAATAGAACAACATCTTCATGTAATTTTGAGGATTTGCTTCGTTCTGCACAAAATGATTTGCAGTCAAAAAATTCAGAAAGTGAAACTGTTTATAAAAATACAACGGCTCAGAATAATGAAAATCAGACTGTAAATCAAAAATCGGAAGTAGATGCCATATCTGAACCTCAAGAAATTGAAAAATCAGAAAAGGTAAATAAAAAAAATGAAGTAAAGTCTGAAAAATCAAAGGACGAAAAATCAGAAAATTCTGGAAAAACAGAAATAAGAGGGGAAAATTCTGTAATTTCAGAAATTCAAAATCAAAACTCGGAAAAGGGTGTTAAAAAATCTGAAAAAAAGGATTCAAACAAACTCAAAGATTCTGATTTTGAAAGAATTGATTTTATAACTCAAAAGTCCTTGAATGAAGCTGAAGTTTCTGAGAATAAAAAATCGGTGGCTGAAATTAAGGTTAAAGGCTCAAGAGAAAAAAACGATGACTTGGAATTGTCACAATTTACGGATTTATCAGAAAAAGAAAATGTTTTGAGCAAAAATGATTTTGAAAATCTGCTTAGTGGTCAATGGGAGGGAAAATCAGACGGGGAAACTGATTTTATTTTTGACGGTGCAAAGCAGAATTCAAAAATTTCAAAACTTGATAAAGACGGAAAAATTACAGTTCAAGATGAAAGAACGGTAAATCTTGCTGAAAAATCAAAATTTGCCACATCAACGGAAAAATGCAGTACTGAAGTAAAAATCACGGGGGAAAATTCTGCAACAATTACGATGAATATGGCAGATTCTGCTAATTCTGATGTGGCTTTGATGAATAATCAGACTGCTGCCAGTTCTGCTTCAAATTATCAGGCAATGTTTAATAATCAGCTGATTTCTTCAACTCCGGATTTTGTTCAGGCAGGAAAAATCATCTTAAAAAACAATAATCAGGGAACAATTAATCTTGTGTTGCATCCTGATGATTTGGGAAATGTAAAAATTCATTTATCGTTGGATGGTAAAACTGTAAGTGCTCAGATTTCTGTTGCCACAAAAGAAGCAATGGAAGTTTTTAAGGACAATTCAGAAACTTTGCGGGAAGCTTTTATTAAGCAGGGATTTGAAAATGCCACCTTTGATGTAAGTTATGAAAACAGCAGCAATTCTTTTAATCAGAATTCTGATTTTAACGGTCAGTATGATGAGCGTGAACGTTACGCAAAGCGTGCTTACGGTGATATTTCAATTCAAGAGGATTCTGGTTTTGATAATTTTCCTAATCTAGAAAATTTTTCAAATACTGGAAATTATTCGGTTAACATTGTTGCGTAATTTCCGATAAAAAAAAAGCAGTCCAGAATTTTTTGTAGTTTTGGAATCTGTTTTGAAATTACGCAGCAAATTTTTATGTGAGTGAGGAGAATGATGGAACTACTTAACACACAAATGTCAGCCAGTGAAAAGGCGAATAATGATTTAAAAATTGACGCCTTTAATAAAACTCTGGTTCAAGAAGGAAGAAAAACTTCCAGTCAATTAGGAAAGGATGATTTTTTGAAACTGTTGATAACTCAACTTCAAAATCAGGATCCTACAAGTCCCATGGAAGATACTCAGTTCATTTCTCAGATGGCACAGTTCAGTTCGCTTGAGCAGATGACGAATATGAGTTCATCTTTTGAAAAACTTTCAAATTATATTTCTGGATCAGAAGCAGTTTCTACTTTGGGCAAAACTGTTGAACTTAATGTAGGTGATACGACTACAAAAGGAATTGTTGAAGGTGCAACTCGTGGAGAAAATCCACAAATACTGGTAAACGGAATGTACTACAGCATGGATAAAATTGCTGCAATTTATAATTAAGACCATCTCTAAAAAATCATTTTCGATGCTTTTTTAGAAATACGTGCGAGATTTAATTCGTTAAAATACAACGAATTAAAACATCGCATTTTTAGAGGTTCCCTATATTCAAAATTAGAGGTGAAGACTTATGATGAGATCTCTTTATTCTGGTGTTTCTGGTTTGCAGAATCATCAGACAAGAATGGACGTAATTGGAAACAATATTTCAAACGTAAATACAACGGGTTTTAAACGCGGACGAGTAAATTTTCAGGATATGATTAGTCAGCAGCTTTCTGGTGCTGCAAAACCAACAGATGAACTTGGTGGTGTAAATGCTAAAGAAGTTGGTCTTGGTATGACAGTTGCAACAATTGATAATATTTTTAATCAAGGAAATTTGCAGTCTACGGGAGTTTCTACTGATGTTGCAATTCAAGGAAACGGATTCTTTATTCTTAAAGACGGCGAAGAATCATTTTATACAAGAAATGGTGCTTTTGGACTTGATATGGACGGAACTCTGGTAAACCCTGCAACAGGTATGAGAGTTCAGGGCTGGATGGCAGAAGATGTAAACGGCCAGATGCTGGTTTCTACAGCCGCAACTCCAACTGATTTGACAATTCCGGTTGGTTCAAAAGATCCTGCAAAACAGACTGAAAATGTAAATTTTGCCTGCAACTTAAACAAAAATACTCCGGAAATTGCAGAAGGTGCAAGTCCTGATGATATTTACAAAGGAACCTGGGGAACTGAGCAGAAAATTTATGATAGTTTTGGCAATGAACACATGCTTTCTGTGAGTTTTACAAAAGTTGCCGGTGAACCTAATGCCTGGACTGCCGTTGTAAACATTGACCCGGATAATTCTGATTTTACAAATACCCGTGTAGGACTTGGCTCTACAGACGGAATGGAAAATACTTTTACCGTTCGTTTTGATAATTACGGTGCTTTGGCTTCTGTAACAGACAGTGCCGGAAATGTTACAAATCCAGAAGGTCAGGTTGTAATTCAAGCATCTTTTGGAGTTTCAGATTCAAACCCTGATGCAGAAGGAAATCCTTATCGCCAGACATTGAATATTAATCTTGGAACTATCGGAAGTTTTAAGGATACAGTAACTCAGTCTGCATCTAAATCAACAACAAAAGCTTTTTATCAGGACGGTTATACAATGGGCTATCTTGATAACTTTCATATTGATTCAACAGGTACAATCACAGGTGTCTATTCAAACGGAACAAACCGTACAATCGGACAAATTGCGCTCGCCACATTCTCTAATCAGCAGGGCCTTGAAAAAGCCGGTGATAATACTTTTGTAGAATCAAATAACTCTGGAATGGCAAGAATCGGGGAATCTGGAACTGCCGGAAGAGGGTCTTTAATGGCTGGTGCACTTGAAATGTCAAATGTTGACCTTTCGGAACAGATGACAGATATGATTGTTACTCAGCGTGGTTTTCAGTCAAATGCAAAAACAATTCAGACCGCAGATACATTACTTGAAACTGTGCTTTCATTAAAACGATAGTCTTAAATATTAAGGGCATCTCTAAAAAATCATTTTCAATGCTTTTTTAGAGAAACGTGCGAGTTTTAATTCGTTAAAATACAACGAATTAAAACATCGCGATTTCAAAGTTGCCTCTAAAAATTGCAATTTTTAGAGGCTCTCTTAATTAAATATTTTATCCCACGGAACAATCCATCAGTTTCGCGGGATTTTTTTTATAATGAAAAATTATCGCAAAAAAAAATCTCAGTGGTTTATATTTAGGGTAGCTATAAAAAATCATTTACAATGCTTTATTTAGAGAAACGTGCGAGTTTTAATTCGTTGATATAGCACGAATTAAA
>CAVJCY010000026.1:0-36686 GCA_963648145.1 bacterium
TACAAAAGAACAGCAGGACGATGTTATTGCTCGTACTTGCCACGCTGCTTTGTAGGATTATGAAGGTCGTTAAACTTTAAAATTAAAGCCGTTTCAGTTTTGCTGGGACGGCTTTTTTTATGTTCAGACTACAATTAAAAATCATTTTTCATAAATTAAAAAATCTGCTAGATTTAGAGATACTAAGCATATTTTTTGAGGTGTACAAAATGGAAGGATATATTCATCAGTTGGAAAGTTTTGGTTGTGCAGATGGGCCTGGTTCAAGATTTATAATTTTCTTTGCCGGATGTCCGCTCCGCTGCCTTTATTGCCACAATCCAGATACCTGGAATATGACAGATGGTAAGAAATATACTGTTGAGGAACTTTTGCGTGAAGCCGAAACTTGTCGTTGTTACTGGGGAACTAAGGGAGGAATTACTGTAAGTGGTGGAGAACCGCTTTTTCAGATTGATTTTCTTCTTGAATTTTTGACCGAAGCAAAAAAACGCGGAATAAATACTTGCATTGATAGTGCCGGTGGTCCATTTAAAAAAGATGGCGAATGGTTTGAAAAATTCAAAAAACTGATGGATGTTACTGACGTTCTTCTGATGGACATAAAGCACATTGACGATGAAGAACACAAAAAATTAACTGGTGCGGGCCGCGAAAATATTGTGCAAATGTTTCGCTACCTTGACGAAATAAACAAGCCAATCTGGATACGCCACGTTCTTGTTCCCGGAATCACGGATAACGATGAATATCTAGTGCGAACACGAGATTTTATCCGAACTCTTCACAATGTTTACCGTGTGGAAATTTTGCCGTATCACGGACTTGGTGCCATAAAATACAAAGAACTTGGAATTGACTATCCGCTAAAAGATACCGAAAGTCCAACCGCAGAAAGAATCGAAAATGCAAAAAGAATTCTTGAATGTGAAAAATACAACCGATGGAAAGAATAGGCAAGGAGGGGAACTTTTCACAAATTGCAACATAAAAGCCTTTACTAATCTTGAATTACATTAAGGGAACCTCTAAAAAACTGCAGTTGTCTCTAAAAAAAACAGCGAAAATAATTTTTTGAGCCAGCTAACCATCACTGTAAAAATATCTTTGTTTGCCAGGAGTTTGCTGCTGTTGTATAACTTGGATTTTTAAAGTAAACTAAACAGAAGTTTGATATTACGTTTTTTCTGTGATTTTCCGCTAAACTCCAGTGAAAGACCTGCAGATTCAACGCTTACAGACAAAATATTTTAAGGAGTTAAGTCATGGCACTTACAAAAGAAACAACAGCCGAAACAGTAAAAAAATACGGCTCAAAAGAATCTGATACTGGTTCAGTAAAAGTTCAGATTGCATTGCTTACTGCTCGTGTAAAACAGCTTACAGCACACACAAAAGAATTTCCAAAAGATGCTTCTGGAAAACGCGCATTGCTTAAAGTTGTTGGACAGCGCCGTAAGATGTTGCGCTATTTTGAACGCACAGACCTTGAAGGTTACCGTGCATTCATCAAAGAATTGGGATTGCGTAAGTAGTTTCTGATTTTTTTACAGTGCCTGAAGTTACTTGTAAACAGTTGTAACTCAGGCCATTTTTTTTAACGGCAGGGGCGGCCCGGCTTTCGCCGTCGGTTGTTGCGCACTTCGGTAGCCCTCAAAGTCCTCGGTGCACAAATTGTGCACCTGCGGGCTTTTGTTTCGGTTGTTGAAACAACCTTCACAAGTGCTCCATAACCTGCCGCAAAAATTTGGGGGCGTTGCGGGGGCTGGGACCGTAAAATAAAAAAAAATGAAGTTGCCCATGACTTTTTGAAAAGATTATGCCCCCGCTAGAAGGGGTAGCGGAAGACACGCTTGCGTGGCTGAAGCGAGGGGAAGACTTTCCCCGCCTTATTTAATAAGTAAATAATCTGCGAAATGTAGATGAAAAATAAAAAAACACGCATCGGATGTAGTGATGTGTGTAGGAGAAAATTAATGTCAGTAGAAAGAGTAACTTACCGACTTGGAGATGCCGATCTCATCCTTGAAACTGGAAAAATCGGTAAACAGGCTAATGGTTGTGTTTACGCTCAGTGGGGCGGAGCAGCTGTTATTGCAACAATTTGTGCTTCTTCTTCGGTTACAGAAGGTCAGGATTTTGTTCCTGTTACAGTTGAGTACAATGAAAAATTTTATGCTGCCGGAAAAATTCCTGGTGGTTTTGTAAAACGTGAAGGTCGTCCAAAGGACAAAGAAATTTTGGTTTCTCGTTTAATTGACCGTCCTATGCGTCCTCTTTTTGAACCGTCTTTTGGTCATGAACTTCAGATTGTTCCAACCTGTGTTTCTTGCGACGGTGTTCACACTCAGGATATTCTTGCCGTAATTGCCGCTTCTGCTGCAACTACAATTTCTGATATTCCTTTCCACGGTCCGGTTGCTGCCTGTCGTGTTGGATATTTGAACGGGGAGTATATTATTAATCCTACATTCAAACAGATTGAAGAAGCTCAGTTGGAAATTGTTGTAGCCGGTACAAAAGAAGGCTTTACAATGGTTGAAGGTGGTGCTCAGGAAGTTTCTGAGGAAGTTATGCTTGGTGCTTTGGAAAAGGCTCAGGGATTTATTACTGATATGTGTCTTTTGCAGGAAGAATTGCAGAAAAAGGCCGGAAAAGAAAAACTTCCTCTTAATCCTCTTGATGTTACACTGGAAAATTCTGAAGCAATTGAAGCCGAAGCAACTCCACTTTTGAAAACTGCCTGTTTCCAGGACGGAAAACAGAATCGTGGGAAGGCTATTGCTGAAGTTCAGAAGAATCTTGCTGCAAAATATGCTGAACAGCTTTCTGATCCAATTCAGGCTAAACTTTTCTGTAATTTAATGGACGATATTCAGTACAAATTGCTCAGAAAATCAATTCTTGAAGAGGGCGTTCGTATTGATGGTCGTAAAACTGACGAAATTCGTCCAATCACTTGTGAAATCAACGTTTTGCCAACACCTCACGGTTCTGCTTTGTTCACTCGTGGAGAAACTCAGTCACTTGCAGTTTGTACTTTGGGAACTGCAATGGATGAACAGACTTATGATGATATTGACGGAGACCGTTCAGAACACTTTATTCTTCACTACAACTTTCCGCCATATTCTGTTGGTGAAACAGGAAAATTAACAACTGGTCGTCGTGAAATTGGTCACGGAAATTTGGCACGCCGTTCTCTTGCAGCAATGGTTCCTTCTCGCGAAGAATTCCCTTACACAATTCGTGTTGTTTCTGAAATTATGGAATCTAACGGTTCTTCTTCTCAGGCTTCTACTTGTGGAGGCTGTCTTTCTATGCTTGCTGCCGGTGTTCCAATGAAAAAAATGGTTGCGGGTGTTGCAATGGGGCTTATTACAGAGCCGGAAGGCGACAATCCTTACGGAAAATATGCAATCCTTTCTGATATTCTTGGCGAAGAAGATCACCTTGGTGATATGGACTTTAAAGTAGCTGGAACAAAAGACGGTATTACAGGATTCCAGATGGACATTAAAATTGCCGGTGTAACAACTGAAATCATGAAAAAGGCAATGGAACAGGCAAGACAGGGAAGACTTCATATTCTTTCTATCATGGAAAAATGCATTGATAAACCAGCTCCTTTGGCAAAGAATGCACCGCAGATTATGACAATGAAAATCCCTGTTGATAAAATCGGTGCATTGATTGGTCCTGGCGGAAAAAATGTAAAAGCTTTGTGTCAGCAGTATGATGTTACAATCAATACTGATGATGACGGAACAGTTACAATTTATTCTAAGAATGGTATGAATGCAGAAGCTGCTAAAAAAGCCGTAAAAGGAATTACAGAAGATCCTGAAGTTGGAACAATCTACCAGGGAACTGTAAAGCGAATTATGGAATTTGGTGCATTCGTAGAAATCCTGCCGGGAAAAGAAGGTTTATGTCATATTTCTAAACTTTCTCGTCAGAGAGTAAACAAAGTCACAGACGTTCTTAAAGAAGGTCAGGTAATTCCTGTAAAACTTCTTGAAGTTGACAAGCAGGGAAGATTAAATCTTTCTTACGTTGACGCTTTGGAAGAAGAAAAGAAATAGAAAAAACAACGCTGAAAACTAAAATTTTCACTGTTGTTTGAGTTTTAAAGGCTACCTGTGAGGTAAAAATCGCAGGTGGCTTTTTTTTTGTGGGAAGTTTATAGAAAACCCTTATCTATAAAATCCCAAATTGGCAAATCTCCCTGTATTTTGCTATAATAAAATTATGAAAGTAGATGTAAAATGCCTGGTTTCGGCTGGTGCCGTTGTCCCTGTTTATAAAACTGCTGGCGCTGCCGGAGCGGATGTTTGTGCTCTTGTTGAAAATCCTGTTGTAATCAAAAAAGGTTCGTTTGCAATGATTCCTACCGGGCTGTTTTTTGAAATTCCGGAAGGTTATGAAATTCAAGTCAGACCGCGTTCTGGACTTGCTGCAAAAAATGGAATTACTGTTTTGAATACTCCTGGCACAATTGACAGCGATTATCGCGGAGAATTAAAAATCATTTTGATTAATGCCGGAGCGGAAGATTTTACAGTAAATAGTGGCGACAGAATTGCTCAGATTATTATTTCTTCTGTAATTCAGGCTGATTTTGTTCCGACTGTGGAATTGTCGCAGACTGACAGAGGTTCAAAAGGATTTGGTTCTACGGGAATCTAGTTGTAAATGTCTTTTGAGCATATTTTTTTAAAAATTCAGGATTTCTTTGACAATTTTATTGAAAAATATATTCGTCGAGGGAAACTGAAAAATCACATTATATTAAAATATCTCCTCAAAGATTTGTTCCTCTATTTTCTAGTTGCGTTTTTGTTTTTCTTTATGATTTTCTTTGTAAATCAGATTCTTCTGACTGTAGAAAATCTTTTAGCAAAATCTGCACCGTTGCAGGACGTTGTGCGTATCATGGTTTACAGTTTGCCCACAATTATTGCTCAGTCGGCGCCTTATGCAACTTTAGTCGGATTTTTGATGAGTCTTGGCGGAATGATGAGCAGTAATGAAGTTCTAATTTTCCGTTCTGCGGGATTTTCATTTTTCAGAATTTTGCAGCCGGTTTTGATTTTGGGACTTTTGATTTCGATTGCTTCGTTTTTTGTAAATGACTATCTGCTTCCGCTAGGGACAAAAAAATATAATCAGCTTTTCAGAAAAATCATGCAGTCTACCCCGACCGTTGAACTTGAATCTAACAGTGCAAAGCAGATGGGCGACACTATGGTTGTGATGGGCGAAGTCAATGAAGGTCTTGTTTCTGATATTATTCTTTTTGATTCTGATGGAAAATCTGACCGCATTATTGTTGCCGGGGAATCAAGTTTGACCGGTGCGCGTCAGGAAGGCGTTTTAATGCAGTTGAATATGCAGGACGCGATTATTACTTCAATTCAAACTTCCAATCGTTCAAATTATGATGTTATGCAATCTGAAAAAGCAACGCTTAATATTTTTGACAGTTCTGTGCTCAATACAAATTCTCATTCTGCGCGTGAAATGACGACTACTGACGTTGCAAAAGAAATAAAAAAAATGAAAGAAAACCTTGGTGACAAAAAAAGTTCAAGGTTAAATATCTGGAGAATGGAATTCTGGAAAAAATTTTCTGTTCCTTTTGGGGCTTTGTTCTTTTCCTTTCTTGCAATGGCGGTTGCATTTTTGTTTGGCAAAAAAAACGGTCAGACAATTGGTTTATTTGTAGGAATTGTCATCTGTGTGCTTTCGTGGGCAATGCAGATTATGGGGCAGCTTTTTGTGCAAAAACTTGGGTGGAATCCGTTCTGGAGCATCTGGATTCCTAATCTTGTTGTCGGTTTTGTAGGGGCTTTTTTCTATTTTATTTTGATAAGAAAATGAAACTTGTTGAATATATTCTTAAAAAAGTTTTGCCATTGTTTGCAGGTTCGGTTATTTTTTTCTCACTTGTTTTGAATCTTGTTGATTTATTTATGCATATTGCAAATTATCTTCAGGCGGGCTGCAAGTGGGCGGATATTTTCCGAGTAACGCTTTATTATACGCCAAAAACTTTGTGGTATGCGGTTCCTGTGGGACTTCTTTTTGCGACTTCCTATTCTTTAAGCGATATGTATGCAAGAAATGAACTGGAAGCACTTTTTGCATCCGGAGTTTCACTTTTTAAATTTACCCTGCCGCTTTTAATTATTTCTTTGTTTTTTTCGTTTGGACTTTTTATTTTTGAAAATAAAGTTGTTGTAAAGACTTATCAAAAAAAACAGGACTTGCAAAATCAGCTTTTGATGAAGTCAAATTCCGAAAATAATTCAAACGTGGTTGTAATTTCTGATAACGGAAAAATTGTTTACAAGGCTAGAAAATACTACGAAGGAGAAAAACGACTTCAGGGGCTTTATCTGATTTTTCGTGACGATGAAAATAAACTGAAATCAGTTATTTATGCTCAGAATGCCTACTGGAATGAGGATGAAAAAGTCTGGAATCTTGAACGAACTACAGAATATGATTATGAAAACGGAAAACTTGAAATTTCCTCACTAAATTATAATCTGGTAAAAAATCTAACTGAATCTTATGAAATTTTTAGAAATAATACTGTTGATGTTCAGACGGTTAGTGCCGGGGAAGCAAAAGTTTACATTGATCATTTGCGCAAGGCAGGACTTCCGTACCATGAACAACTTTCGGAATATTATAAAAAATTTTCTTTTCCGTTTATTGTTTTTTTGGTTGTTTTTCTTTCAATCGGGCTTACCGGTAAGACTAAAAAAAATGTTCTTCTGATCAGTCTTGCAAGCAGTGTTAGTGCGGTTGTTCTTTTTTATGTTTTTATGATGATTACAATGGTTTTTGCAAAACATGGATATATAAGTCCTTTTATGGGCGCGTGGTTGCCGGTCTTTGTTTTTACAGGACTGAGTGCCACTCTGTTCAAATTTGCAAGAACTTAAAATAGGGTATCTCTAAAAAATCATTTTCAATGTTTTTTTTTAGAGAAACGTGCGAGTTTTAATTCGTTGATATACACGAATTAAAACATCGCGTTTTCAGAGTTACCTCTAAAAATTGCAATTTTTAGAGATTCCCTTAAAATAATGATTTTGGAGAAAAATTATGTATAAAAATATTTTTGAAATTAAGCATAAATCAAGTGATGGCAAATCTCGCACTGGAACAATTCACCTTCCACATGGCGATGTCAGAACTCCGGTTTTTATGCCGGTTGGAACAAATGCTACCGTTAAGGCAATTACAAAAGATGATCTTGAAGAAATAGATTTTGACATTATCCTTGCAAATACCTACCACCTTTATTTGCGTCCTGGTGCAGATTTAATTCAGGAAGCCGGCGGTTTGCACGGATTTTCTCAGTGGAAGAGGAATTTTTTAACTGATTCGGGTGGATTTCAGGTTTTTAGCCTTTCAAAATTACGAAAAATTACAAATGAAGGCGTGCGTTTTCAAAGCAATATTGACGGAAGTTACCATATGTTCACGCCGGAAAGCGTTGTTCAAACTCAGGTAAAATTCAATTCTGATATTCAAATGCAGCTGGATGTTTGTACCGGTGCTGGAATTGAAAAAAAAGAGGCGGAAAAAGCCCTCAAAGTGACGTCAGACTGGCTTGTTCGTGCAAAAACTGAATGGGAAAAGGCTTGTGAAAACGGTTATCAGGGCGTTTTATTCCCGATTGTACAGGGAAATTTTTATGAAGATTTACGAAAACAGAGTGCTCAGTTTGTTTCATCTTTGATGTTACCAGGTATTGCAATTGGTGGTTTAAGTGTTGGCGAAACTTCGGAAGTTTTTAAAAATACTCTAGATTATACCGTTCAATATCTGCCGGAAGATAAGCCAAAATATGTTATGGGAATTGGAACTCCGGAGTATATTCTTGATGCCGTGCAGGCGGGAATTGATATGTTTGACTGTGTTCTTCCAACTCGCAATGCCAGGAACGGTTCTTATTTTACTCACAAAGGAATGTTGAGCATAAAACAGGAACGCTGGATTCACGATTCAACGCCGGTTGACAGTCAGTGTAATTGTAAAGTTTGCCGTACATATTCAAAAAGTTATTTAAGACATCTTTTCAAGGAGCAGGAAATTTTAAGCAGTATTCTTTCTTCCTATCATAATTTGTACTTTTTGAATAATATGCTTAAAGAAATTCGAAACGCAATTGATGAAGACCGTTTTGAACAGTACAGAAAAGATTTTTTGGAGAATTTTCATCAGGGAGTATAGTGCATAGATGAAAAAAATTGCCTTTTCTTTTTTATTTTTGACTTCGCTTTGTGCGTTTTGTTTTTCGCAAAATGATGATTTGATTCTTGAAAATTCTGATAACGTAATAGAAACTCATGGTTCAGAAACTGAAACTGTCGAAGCGAGCAGGGGAGGAATTGGAACAATTCCTGAAAAAAAACGTCCTCGTCCAGTTGACAGTGCAAAGGCCGAAGAAGCTGCCTTAAAAGATGAAAATGAAGAAAGTGATGAAAAAAATAAAAAAACAATTCTCTATGGACTTCCTTCTGAGATTTCTGATTTACTGGACGATTTAATTAAAAATGAAGATCCGCGCTACACAGAAGCAATTTATGATTTGTTTTATGAAACTAAAAATGCTCAGATAAAGCAGAAAATTCTTGAATATTTTACAAATCTTGAAGATCCTTGCCTTGAAGATTTTGCCGTGGAAATTTTAAACGACCCGTATGATGAAAAAAAAGACGTTGTAAATGCAGTTTTCAATTACGTTAAGAAAGTTCACACAAAAGAGGCCGTTCCTCCTGTTCTTGCCTTGATTGAAGGTGAAAACGAAAATTATTTTAATCAGGCATTGGACACTCTTGGCGAAATTGGCGGAAACAGTGAGGCTCAGTTTATTTCTGATTTTTTGGACCGTGATGATTTGAGCGATGCTCAGCGTCAAACTCTCATGAGCAGTCTTGGAAAACTTCACGCGGAAAATACTCGTCCTAAAATTATAGAAATTCTTGAAAATGAAGATGAAAACACTTTTGTCAGAATGTATGCTGCAGAAGCACTCGGTTTTTTGGAAAATGAAGATTGCGTTCCTGTCCTCATAAAAAATTATTCTGCAACAGATCCAAATTTAAGGCAGTATGTTATAAAAGGCCTTTCGCATTATCCTCAAAATCCTGATGCAAAAACAACAATTATTCAGGCAATTCGCGATGAACACTGGAAAGTGCGTCAGGAAGCAATCAAAACTGTTAAGAATAACAACATGGAAGAGGCTGTGCCATTTTTAATTTACCGTTCAGAAAATGACAGTGAAAAACTAATCAAAAATACAAGTTTTGAGGCAATAGCAAAGTTAAATACAAAAGAGGGTAATGATTTTCTTGTATCTAAGGTAACGGACAAAAAAACTGGTGATTCTACAAAACAAAAAGTTGCCGAAGTTTTGCTGAAAGAAGGCAATGCAGGGGAAAAGGAAATCCTAGACCTTGCAAAAACATGCGTCACGGATGATAAGAGAAAGACTCTCCGTTATGCTCTTGGAAAGGAACTTGCAAAAAATGTAAAACAGGAATATGAAGAAATTTGCGCCTTGTATCTTGAATCAAAAGATACTACGACCGTAAATCTTGGTCTTGATATGTACAAAAACGGAAAATTTAAAGGCGTGGAAGAAAAAATGCGTTCCATTGCGGCAGATAAAAAAGCAAATTCTTCAAACAGAAACAGAATCAAAAAAATGCTGAATATTGAAGATGAAGAAAAATCCACCGTTGATGAAAAACAAAAAAAAGAAGACGTTTCGGAAAAAACAGAAACGCAAGTTGAAAAAAAATCGGAAAATGAAACGGCGGCTTCTGTGACTGAAAATTCCAGCGGCTTAGAAAAATAGGCGGTACTAGAATTTTGATTTTTTTTCTGAATACCGTCAACCAAAAACAAATTTTTATAAAGGGTAGCTCTAAAAAATCTTTTTCAATGCTTTTTTAAATCCTGAATTTTTTTTTTACTCGTAGAAAGAATTTACAAGGCGGAGAGCGTCGTTAATTCTCATTTTTTCCTGTTCATTAAAATCAACATTTTCTTCTATCAAGGTTTCAAGACTTGAATGACTTTCCGAAAGTGCAGTTGAAAAACCTCGGGAAATTTTAAACCAGTAAGTTCCGTTACCATCTGTGAACAGTGCAATAAAACCATATTCCCGGCTTTGCTGCTTTGCCATAGCAACGCGCAAAATAACTTCTAGCGAGTTTATAATCTGCTCTTTTCCAAAAGGATCAAAAATTGAGGTATTCAGTTTTCTGTTCCATTGTTTTTCTAAAATCGGAATCAAATTAATAGTTTTTATAATGTTAATTATCATTGAAATTTTTTCGCCACTCAGCAAAGTTCCGTTGTCCGGCATAATAATCTTGCCTTTTAATGTCCCGCACGCTTTTAATTTTGCACTGTCCGTTTCTTCTTTTGCGGCAATCAAAATCTGCTGGAACGGTAAAATAGCGGTTTTCTTTCCTTTAATTTTCTTAGTCCGAAAAATCTGATTCCCAAGATGCAGAGAGGTGTCTTCTATGTTAGCAGAATTTCCTTTTTGTTTTTTCTTTCTTTCAGCTGACACTTTCTTTTCTTCTAATATCTTTAAATAAGAATTAAAGTGAAGTTCATCTATTGCATCAACTTTTTCTTTTTTGCAGGAAGAAAGTTTTTCGTAAAGGGACGGATTAATCTGATCAAGCATTGCTTTAGTCAAAGGACTTACGCTCATTGCATAAATTCTTGAAGTTTTTACAATTTCGCCCGCAACAATAAAAACAGGATCCTGTTTAAACATAACAGAGCCCGGATGAATGCAAATGTGGTCAGCGGTAAGTGAACGGTAAGATTCTCGGCCCGTTCTAATGCACACAAACTGAATCATACCGGCAGCTATGCAACAAAGATAATCGCTGTAAGAACCTGCATTTTCCATAATCGGAATGCCAAGTATGTCCCCGACAATTTCGTGAAGCTGATAATTTATATTGTCAATTTCTGCCATTACGCGCGCATCAAGAAAATTCTTTTTACAGAAATTTTCCTTATTTTCAGTAGATTTCCAGGCCTGCATCAAATTTATGTAAGTTACAAAATCTCCCTGCATATTTCGGAATCTGTGATGAGCCAGTCTTGCTTCCATTTCCTGATCCGGTGGCAAAACAAACGGAGAATTTGCAGACAAAAAGGACGCTGCAATTAACACTTTGTCTAGAACTTCAGGATAACGCAATATTGCTTCAACAATAATTCTGCTGATTCTTGGTTCAAGCGGAAATTTTACCATTAGTTTTCCAATTTCAGAAAGACTATTATCGTCGTCCAGGGCATTAATCATTTTCAGAGTATCTACGGCACCGGCAATTCCTTCCGTTCCCGGAGATGCTATAAAATCAAAATTATAAAAATCTGTAATTCCAAGTTCCGCCATTCTTAAAACGACTTCGCTCAAATCTGTGCGGTAAATTTCTTCCCTGGTGAACATATCCCGGCTTTCAAAATCAAGTCTGGAATAAAGTCTGTAACAGGTTCCTTCGTGAGTTCTGCCGGCCCTTCCTTTTCTCTGATTTGAACTTGCTTTGCTCACAGGTGTTTCTACAAGTGACGAAGTAAAAGTTTTTGGACTGTAAAAATTCAATTTTGCAAGTCCTGAATCAATAACCGTCGTAATATCGTGAATTGTGACCGAAGTTTCTGCAATATTCGTAGAAATTACAATTTTTTTTCTTCCTGCCGGCGGATCGTTAAAAACTCTTTCCTGTTCTTCTTTTGGAAGCCTTCCGTAAAGTGGCAGCACAAAGAGTTTTCGCGAAAAAGGAGCGTGTTCAAGGCTCCACATACAGTCTTTGATGATTTTTTCACCCGGTAAAAATATTAAAATTCCGCCGTCCTCTTCATTATCAAGTACTCTTTCTACCGTATTGCAGATTTTATTCAGCAAAAGATCACATCCAGCATCCGTGCAAGTTGTAACTCCACCGGGAATTGAATCATAAATAACTGTAACCGGATAAGTTACCGTGTCAATTGAAACAATCGGAGCGTTGTCAAAATATTGGCTGAAAACTTCCGTGTTCATCGTTGCCGAACTGATAATTACGTGAAAATCATTTCGTTCTTTTAAAACACGTTTTACAAGTCCTAAAACAAAATCAATATTCAAACTGCGTTCGTGCGCTTCGTCAATCATAAGGACGGAATATTTTGAAAGCCACGGATCAAGTTTCATTTCCTGCAGTAAAATGCCGTCCGTCATGATTTTTATTCTTGTGTCATTATTTGTCTGATCTTCAAAACGCATTTTGTAACCGATAAGTCCCGGAAAAGTTGTTCCTAGTTGTTTTGAAATAAATTCACTTACGCTTAAAGCCGCAATCCTTCTAGGCTGAGTAACGCCAATTATTCCGTTTGTTGCATATCCAGCTTCATACAAAATTACAGGAATCTGAGTGGTTTTTCCCGAACCTGTTGGACTTTCTACAATTACAACCTGATTGTTTTCCAGACAGTCAAGAATTTTCTGTTTTTGAGAATAAACGGGTAAATCTTTGTAGTTTATTGCCATGTAATTAAATCCTTTGTTTCTCTATTGTTTATAATTATACGCTTTTTTATGTATTCCGCCCAATTTTTCCTTGGAACATCATAAAGATAGTCTATAAATTCTTCATTCATCGGCTTTAAAACAAATTCATAAGCCGTGTTTATATAAGTTGTCACAAAAAAAGGTTCTCCCTTTATAATTTGAATTTGCCCCGTCAAATCATTTTTTTTCAGTGTCAGAAAATAAAAAAGACCGTCGCCTGTGTTGTCACGCTCATAATCAGGATTTTTTGCATTAAAATCAGGTTTTGTGCGCTGTCCACTGATTACATTTCCATTTGCATACATAATCATTTTTTGATTTCCGTTTTCAGAATTAAAAACAAACTGGCGGTTCTTAATAATATGTGCGTGATTGCACCACAAAATATCCACGCCGGCATCTAAAAGTTCAAAATAGTATTTTTTTTGACTTTCCGTAACATTTCTGGTATATTCCGGTTCATTTGCGTGTAGACTTAAAACAAATAAATCGCAAGGATTTTCTTCCCTAAGTTTTTTTACATATTCTACAAAAATCTTGCGGTCTTCTGCCGAAACTCCAGTGTAATTTATATATTTTGAATAATCCGGCCGGTTCAAAATTTCTGTTACCGGCAAAAATAAAATTTTCCAGCCATTTTTTTCAATAATATTGTAAGAATAAGAATCCTCAGTTTTTTCTTTTAGTCCGGAAAAATAAACGTTACGTTCCAATTCACAATATTTTTTCGTAATATTTTCAGCAGTTTTTATTGTTTCTTTAATTCCGTCCAGCCCCTGATCATTTGAATGATTGTTACAAAGCGAAAAAACGTCAAAGCCTGCATCAACAGCTGCCTCAACATATTCCCGGTTCATATTAAAATTCGGATAGGAGGATATATCTTTTGTCGTGTCAATCGGCGCTTCAATGTTCGTAAAAGTTAAATCAGACTTGTCTAACAGAAATTTCACGTCGCGGTAAATTTTACTGTAAGAAGTAATCTGATAATTCACGCTGTGGGCCATCAAATCTCCGGTAAAAAGCAGCGTAATGGAATCGTTCTCAGTTTTTTTTTGTTCTATAGCTGGCTGTTCCGTGATTTGCTGCGTTTCCGTTTCATTTTTTTCAATTTTTTCGTTATTTTTAGTGACGATTTCAGGTGTTTTTTCAGTTTCGTTCGGTGTTCTAAGTTCAGACGTGCTTGTACAGGAATAAAAAAGCAGAAAACTTGCAATAAAAAGCGAAAATATCTTAGTTTTTTTCATCCGTTTCTTATTCCTTTTTTTAATTTTTTTGGGCGTACCCCTTCACTACGTTTCGGGTCAGGCTTTCCGCACTTGCGCTATTCGCTTCAAAGCGTCAAACCGCACAAATGGTGCGGTTTGACACTTCCGCTTCGGCAGTTGAAACAGCCTTCGCGGGTGCTCCAATCCTTTACGCAAAGTGTGTAAAATTCAAAAAGGCCACAGACAAAGTGAGCGTATCACAAAATCTATGACCTCTTTTTTATAAAGACTTATTTCCAGAGAGTTTCTCTTACAAATGTCTGATTTCTGTCTGCACCAACAGAAACAATGCTTACTTTTGTTCCTGTAAAGTCTTCAATGTATTCAATGTATTCTTTTGCATTCTTTGGCAGGTTATCATAAGAATCACATTTTGTAATGTCTTTTTTCCAACCTGTAAATTTCTGTAGTACAGGTTTTGCCTTATTTAATTCCGGAATAGAAGCCGGGAAGTCTGTAACAATTTTACCGTCAATATCATAAGCAACGCAGGCTTCAATTTCGTTCATGTCATCATAAATATCAAGGTGGGTAAGAACAAGACCGTCAATTGAATTTACGTGGCAGGCATATCGCAAAGCAACAAGGTCAAGATAACCACAGCGACGAGGACGTCCTGTTGTTACACCGAATTCATTGCCGGTTTTTCGTACATAGTCGCAAAGTTCACCTTCTGTTTCTGAATTGAATTCTGAAGGCATTGGACCGTTTCCAACACGAGTTTCGTAGGCTTTGAATACACCGTATATTTTATCAAGTGCTTTAGGCCCAATTCCGGCACCAGATGCGGCACCGTAACTTCCAGAGGCACCAGAAGAAACATAAGGGTAAGTTCCAGAATCAATATCAAGCATTGCACCCTGTGCACCTTCAAAAAGTATATTTTCGTTGCGGAATTCATACATTTTTGCAGCAAGATTCACGCGCATAGAAATAAGTTTGTCTTTGTACTGTTCAAGGAATTTTTTATCAGCGTCGTCAAGGTCATTCCATTTTTCTTCCCAGTCAAGGTCTGCAAGACGAATGCCGTCGCGTTCAGATTTTTGTGAATACGTTGTTCCAATTCCTCGACCTGTTGTACCTATCGGGCGTTTTCTTGCAGCATCGCGGGCTTTGTCCATTTCGCGGTATCCAGGAAGCGTAAGATGGGCACGGTCAGAAATAAATACACGTCCTTCCCATTTTATACCATTGTCAGAAAGCATCTGAAGTTCTTTGAAAAGGGCTTCAGGATCAATTACCATTCCACTTCCTAAAAAAACTGATTTTTCTGGGTAAAGAATTCCTGACGGAACCTGATGGAGGGCATATTTTTTCCCATCTACAACAATTGTGTGACCTGCATTTGCGCCGCCAGCAAAGCGAACTACATATTTTGCATCCTGAGCAAGGTAATCAACAATTTTACCTTTTCCTTCATCGCCCCACTGGGCTCCCATTACAACAACGTTCATAAACGCCTCTGATTTGTATTTTTAATCCGCAGAATCATCGCAGAAAAAAAATAATTTTTTTGATTCCATAACAGGAAAGAAAGTAAGAGCGGCACAGATTCATCGCGTCAACTTTTACTTTTAGAGCATATCACAAAACAGCTTTTATGTGAACGATAGCAAAATTAAACGTACGCAAAAGACTGTCTAAAATCACGATGTTTTACAGTTCACCGTTAATTTTGTCGCTGTAGATAAAATATAAATCTGAATCTTTGATTTTTTCTTCATAAAATTCAAATTCATGAAAATTTTTGTTATTTCCTGGGTTTGCAATATCCAAAGCCTGTTTTGTTGCAATAATTGCCTTTCCGTAAGTTTTTGTTGATTCTTCTGTCTTAAAAAGAACTTCAAGTTCTTCTGAAAGTGAAACTTCCGACATTCTAGAATTATCTCCGGCAGTTCCTACAAGAATATCACCAAAGTGAATGCCAATTCCAATTTTTAATTCCGGTAATTTTTGGGACGAAAATTGTTTTCTCAGTTCAATCATTGCTTCCTGCATTTTTAACGCACAATAAATGGCATTTTCGTAATGATCCGGAAAGAAAACGACAATTCCATCTCCAAGATATTTTTCTATTACGCCACCGTAGGAATCAATAATCGGACCGATTTTTCCAAAATATCCGTTCAAAAATTCAAAAACCTGCAATCCTGTCATTTCTTCGGAGGTTGCGGTAAAATTTCTTATATCAGCAGTAAGAATCATCATTTTTTTAGAAAATTTATCGCCAATCTGCAGTTCTGTAATGTCAGATTTTTTAAAGAGTTCCAAAAGTTTTTTTGGAACAAAACGACTGTAAGCTTTGTTTGTAAGACTTAGATAATCATTAATTTCCTGAAGTTCAGATTCATTTTTACTTTGTCTGATGGCAAGAAGAAGTATCTGACTGAAAACAAAAAATGAAAACGCAAAAGGTAGCATCTGAATGCCGTAAACTTTAAATCCATGACCGTCCGTAATCAGAATGTCGTTTGTCGCTCCCAAAAAAAGCAGAGTTACGGCAATTAAAGTAACAATTCCCGTTGCATTGTGGTATTTTACGGTATAAATAATCATAAAAACGATGCAGGAAATTGAGGAAATTCCACAGTAAATCTGGAGAACTGGAATAAATCTGTTGCTTATAAAAACTGGAGCAAAAATTGCGACGCTTCCCAAAAAAATGCCTGGAATTATAAAAATACGCAGTTTCATTTTGTTAAAAATATTTCTGTCAACATATTTTAAATAGAGAATAAAAGCAATCGGCGAAAGATATAGTGCAGAATATTCAAGCCTGAGGGAAAGCATGTAAGGCATATTTGGAAAAAGCTGCTTGAAAATAGAAAAATTCGCAGAAAGAATTCTTATAATCAAAGAAATTGTAAACAAGCCCAGCAGAAGATTTGCTTTGTTTTTTCCAAAAATATACAAAAAAAGTGAATATATAACGATTGCAAAAAGAACACCGGCTAATCCGCTGAAATATCCAATCTGGCTGTCGTAAACAATAGACATAAACTCAAGTTCGCCAATTTCCAGAGGATTCCATATTCCACCATTACGGTAAATATTGTTTGAAACATAAATTGTAAAAAAGGCCTGCCCCTTATCATCAGTTTTAAAGCGGGCAAGTTTCATCTGTTGGTCAGCTTTTGTCTGAGTCCAGTTCATATACGGAATGCCGGCTGTAAAAATTACACTTCCGTTTGCAATTATTGTTGTAGCGGTACTGGCAAGATCGTAACTCTTGAAAGCGTATTCTGTCAGTGGTTTTAAATCTGTAACAAGAATTCTATAAGTTCCGGACCCCTTGCCTGTTTTTGCAATTTTATGAATTTCTTCAGGCAAATCATAAGAATTCCATGCAGATGGAAGTTTTACATGGCAATCTGGTTCTGCTTCTTCGCCTTCTGTAAGAAATCTACCCCAATAAAAATCCCAAGGACCTTGAATGATGACAGTGGAATGAGAAAGTTTTTTTGCATTTGGTACGCTGAATTTTGAAACGGCCGGAAGATTAATTACTGCAATCATAAAAATGAACAGAAATGTGCAAAATCTTTTCATTTAAAATTCCTCCGGATTTTCTGATTCATTGTTGTCGTCAGAAGTTGTGCTTTTGATTTCTTTTTTCCAGAATTTATTTATTTCACATTCAAACAATCTCAGGCTGTTTTTCTTTCCTTTTACGGAAATAGGCAGAAGTTGGTTTATATTTACTTCGTTGATTGTATCTAAATCTGTGTTTTTAAAAAGTTCTTCGGAAATAATTACTTGGCGGTCAAGCTTTTCGCAGACACTTTCAATTCGTGCAACTGTATTTACAGTATCAGAAATAACTGTGTCGTCAAGACGGTTATTATCTCCGATTGTTCCTAAAATCATATTTCCAAAATGCGCACCGGTATAAACTTTTATTTCAAGTCCTTTAGGATTATATTTTTCGTTTATAGCTTTAATTTCTCTTTCAAAATCAAGAGCGGTACTGAGTGCATTATCAGAAGAAGTTTCGCCGTAAAAAAGTACAATAAAACCGTTTGTAATGAATTTTGTGATAAATCCGGAATTTTTTGTGATGGACGGAGAAATAAGTTTGAAAAAATCACAGTAAATTTCATATTCAACTTCAGAATAAGGTCTTTTTGAAGTTTTTGTGTCAATCGTAGAAATCTTTGTGTAAAGAATACTCAGTTCCACGGCGGAATAATCGCCAAGATGGACATTTGTGATTGTTTCTTTTTTCAAAAGATTGATAAATTCGTAAGGTACAAATCTGAGATAAGATTCATTTAATTTCTGTAGCCTTTGAATTTTATTTTTTCGGTCATTATATAAATCTTTTTGATAATTACTTAGCATTGCCATTTGAATAATGCTGAAAAGAGTGAAGAAAATCGGGGACAAATTGAATGGTATGGATTCTTTTGAATTTGAAACAATTGTGCCAAAAGCAAGAGCCCCTGCAAAACAAATAATGTCCGCAAGATGATAAAAAACATATTTCTTTTTTCTTATGATGTTAACAATAATAAAAAAGAGGCCATAAACAACACCGGTTGTTGCACAAAGTTCAAGGTATGGCACAAGCTGATTACTGAATTTTGCAGGTAAAACAAGGGAAGCAAGTCCAAATCCTATATCAAAAGCAAAAAATGTATATCTGAAAATTAAAGCAGGAAGTTTAAAAGTTTTTTTTAAAGTGTTCGGATATTGAAAAATCAGAAGCATATAATAAGCGACCGGAATTACCCAGATTGCAAGGAATTCTATTTTGACCTTGACTTCCGCGCTCATCGCTGGAATTAAAATTTCCAGACTGTTGAAATTTGCAACTGCACATCTGAATGCAGAAGCAAGTGCTATTATAAAAGTATAAAGATGCTGCCGTTCTTTTCTGTTTACCAGAAACTGAATTATATTGATGATTGCCGTGAATAAAATAACTCCAAAGCAGAATAGTGAAAATCCTGTCATAAAAAGATAATTTGTAAAAACTTTCTGAGCAGGTCCGAATGTAACAGCATCCCATAATCCGCCTTTGCGGTAAAAGAAATTATTTACAAAAATTAAAATTTCTGCTTCGCCTTTTTCACTAGAGGTAAAATTTAAATAAACTGGTCTGATAAGCGATTTTCCTTTGGAATCTTCTGCATAAGGATTTCCTGTTGTAAAAACTTTTTTGCCGTTTATAAAAATTGCACAGGAAGTTCCCGGACTTTCTTCTAATGAAAGTGCGTAGGAATAAGAATACATAAGGTCTTTTAATACGATGCGGTACGTGCCTTTTCCAATAGCTTCCTTATTTCCTGTAATTTTTAGAATTGTACTGTTCCAGAACGAAGGAACTTTTATAAGCGCATCTGCGGGACTTTTTGATTTTGCATTAATCTGTGGATTTTTATAAAAATCGTCCAAAATTTCATAAACCTGTTCAGGAGTTTTATCCCAGTAAAATTCCCAGTCACAGTTTAATTTAAAAAGTTTAGTAATTGAATTAAATGACGAGCCTGTCGAAAATCTACCATCTTTAGCTTTTACTTCCTGAGAAAAAAGAAAAAACTGGCACATCAGAAAGACGAGAAAAAGAGAGAATTTTTTGATATTTTGCATAGCTTTGATTTATATTATAGGGAACCTCTAAAAATTGCAATTTTTAGAGATACCCTATACTTTAAGTTAAAAAAAAGGCAGATTTAATTTCCATATTAGAGATAGCCTTATTTTGAGGAAAAAAAATTAAATTATGGATGACACAGAATATTATTCACTTATGAACCGTTCATCTTCTTATGCTTTGCGCCAGGCGTTAAAAAAACAGAGAAAAAAGAAACTTGGCGAAAAAAGTGATTTACCGGTATTAGACAAAAATTTTCGTGATTTAAAAGTCCGTCAGGGAGATGCTGATGCTCAGATGTTAAAGGAAAAATCTGAAATGCAGTAGTAAAATTGAAAAAATCTCACTATACTTAAATAATTTTTATAATGGGAACCTCTAAAAATTACAATTTTTAGAGGTATCTTTGAAAACCCTAATAAGAGGAACAAAAACATGGCTTACATTTTTGAAGAACCATCACACACTTTTGATGAATATCTGCTGATTCCTGGTTATACAGGTCCGGATTGTATTCCTGCTAATGTTACGTTACAAACACCAGTTGTACGTTACAATAAAAAAGCCGGAGAAAAATGTCCGCTGACAATGAATATTCCTATGACTTCCGCAGTTATGCAGGCAGTTTCTGATGATAAACTTGCCGTTGCCCTTGCAAAAGAGGGTGGAATTTCATTTATTTTTGGCTCTCAGACAATTGAAAAACAGGCAGCAATGGTTGCACGTGTAAAGGCCTATAAAGCAGGATTTGTAACTTCTGATACAAATATAAAACCAGAGCAGACTTTGTCAGAACTTGTTGAAGCAATTGAAATAACAGGACATTCCACTGTCGCTGTTACAGAAGACGGAACTGCAAACGGTAAACTTGTAGGAATTATTACAGACCGTGATTTTAGAATTACACATTGTTCCCCGGATGCAAAAGTAAAAGATTATATGACACCACTTTCTAGTCTTGTTATGGCAGAAGAAGGCGTTACTCTTGAAAAGGCAAATGACATTATCTGGCAGAAAAAAGTAAATCAGCTGCCGGTTGTTGACAAAAACGGAAAACTTTTAAGTTTGATTTTCCGTAAAGATGCTGCAAGTCATCAAGAACATCCTCTTGAACTTCTTGATTCTAAAAAACGTTATATTGTTGGAGCCGGAATTAACACTCGCGACTATATGGAAAGAGTTCCGGCTCTGCTTGCAGCCGGTGTTGATGTTATGACTTTGGATTCATCTGAAGGTTTTACAGAATGGCAGAGAAGGGCTTTGCAGGACATTCACGCAAAATGGCCGGAAGCAAAAGTTGGAGCCGGTAACGTTGTTGATGCTGATGGTTTTAATTTTTTGGCAGAAGCCGGTGCTGATTTTGTGAAAATCGGTATTGGCGGTGGTTCAATCTGTATTACCCGTGAACAGAAAGGTATTGGACGCGGACAGGCAACTGCTACAATTGAAGTTGCTAAAGCGCGCGATGCTTATTACGAAAAAACTGGTATTTATATTCCTATTTGTTCTGACGGCGGTATTGTTTATGATCATCACGTTACATTGGCACTTGCAATGGGTGCTGATTTTGTAATGCTTGGCCGTTATTTTGCACGTTTTGATGAATCCCCTACAAATAAGTTGATTGTAAACGGCAATTATGTAAAGGAATATTGGGGCGAAGGTTCAAATCGTGCCCGCAACTGGCAGCGCTATGATTTAGGTGGCAAAAAAACTATGGCTTTTGAAGAAGGTGTTGATTCTTATGTTCCGTACGCAGGCTCTCTCCACGATAACGTTACTTTGACGACAAGCAAAGTTATTCACGCTATGTGTAACTGTGGTGTAACAACAATTCCTGACTTGCAGAAGTATGCTAAAATTACTCTTGTAAGTCCGGCTTCTATTCGTGAAGGCGGAGCACACGACGTGATTGTAAAGAACAGTATTAAAGCAAACTAAAGTCTAAGGACAAAACTATATGGAGGATAAAATGGCGGGAAATAATGATATTATTCCTGGGTTTGATGATGGACAGCAAAATACATTAAAAATAAAACTGAGTCCTATTTCTAGTATAAAGGGCGGAATGTTAATTGTCCTTGCAGGTTACGTGGATACTTATAATTCAAATTATTTTCACGACCAGATTTCTAAGGTTATAGATTACAATTATCTGAATCTTGTGTTTGAATGTTCAGGCTTGACAGGCCTTGCTTCTACAGGATTTTGCATTCTTACTTCACTTTTGAAAAAGGTAAATCAGTGGGGCGGTGATATTGTTCTTTCAGGTTTGTGCCCTCAGATAATGGAAACAATTTCTCTGCTGGGATTTGCGCATTTTTTTAAAATTGTACCGACTTATAACGAAGCAATTACAATTTTGAACGGAATTTCAACTTTTCGGTCTGAACAGGTTTCTGTGTTTCCAAAAATGTTTAACTGTCCTACTTGTAAAAGACAGTTGCAAAGTCAGCATGCCGGAAGATTCCGATGTATAAGTTGCAAAACAATAATCGTGATTGACGAAAAAGGAAATATAACGGTCGGATAACTTTGTATTTTTCTTTTATAGGAACCTCTAAAAACTGCAATTTTAGAGATAGCCTTATACATGAAAATTCCTATAGACTTATGCTTTTTTTATGGTAGCATACTAGTACGAGGTAATTTTTTATGAAAAAACTAATTGGTATTGCTGTTTTGGCTGCAAGTCTTCTTGCATTTGTTTCTTGTGCTTCTACAAAGGTTGATACTCCTGTTGCTGTTGCAGAAGATGGTGCTATTGAAATTTCAATGTGGGATACTGTTGATTCATGGGCTGTAAGTCTGAATGATGACGGTAGCGTTACAATGAATGGCGGTGAATATATTCAGTGGCCACTTGCAGAAGAAATTGCTGCAGGAACAACTGTAAAAGTTCATTTGACTGGTAAAAATGCAGGAAAATCTGGATTTAGAAGCTGGCTTGTAGATATGAATCAGTCAACTAATTCAAATCTTTATACGGATTCTACTTTTGATAATCTTGCTCAGGGGGATTTTGATTTGACTTACACTCTTACAGCAACAAATCCTTCTAACTATATTTTTATTAAAGGTCCAGTTTATGGAACTATGATTGAAAACCTTACAATTAAGTCTGTAAGCGTAGAAGTAAAATAAATTTTGCATTTTAATGCGAAAAATAAAAAGTTTTGCAATCTTGCGTAAGGGATTGTAGCGGCCGCGAAGCGGGATTTTGCAAGCGAGCACCATTGTTCTGGTGCGCAGCGCAAAAGCCGGAGGCGAATGCCGTAGCCGCGAAAAGCCCGGTCTGCCTTTGGCAGATACGCCCAAAAAAAACTAAAATCAAAACTTTAGACCTGTCGGAGATATTCGGCAGGTCTTTTTTTATGTTCAGAAAAATATTATAATTACTTAGCTTATGGAAGAAAAAATACTAATTCGTGGGGCCAGAGAACATAATCTTAAAAATGTTGATATAGATATTCCAAGAAATAAACTGGTTGTAATTTCGGGGCTGAGCGGGTCTGGAAAGTCGTCGCTTGCTTTTGATACTCTTTTTGCGGAAGGTCAGCGCCGCTATATGGAAAGTCTGAGTTCTTATGCCCGGCAGTTTTTGGGCAGAATGGATAAGCCCGATGTGGATTTGATTGAAGGGCTGTCGCCTGCAATTTCCATTGAACAGAAATCTACAAATAAAAATCCACGTTCTACCGTGGGAACAATCACAGAAATTTATGATTATTACCGTCTTTTGTTTTCAAGAATCGGTACGGCGCATTGTCCTCAATGCGGACGGGAAATTCGGGAACAGTCTGTGGATCAGATTATTGATACGATTATGAGCTGGCCGGACGGTACAAAAATGCAGATTCTGGCACCTGTAATTCGTGGAAAAAAGGGGGAACACACCAAAATTTTTGAAGATGCCAAGAATTCGGGGTTTATTCGGGCTAGAATTGACGGCGTAATGGCGGAACTTGACGATTCCATAAAACTTGATAAACAGAAAAAGCACACGATTGAAATTGTAGTTGACCGCATTGTAAAAAATGAAGATTGCCGTGCCCGACTTGCGGACAGTATTGAAATTGCACTTAAAAACGCGAACGGAATTGTAATTGTAAGCCGACGCACTGACAACGGGGACGAGGAAGTTTTTTTTAGTCAGAAGAATGCCTGCCCGGACTGTGGAATTTCTATTCCGGATTTGCAGCCGCGGCTTTTTTCGTTTAATAATCCGTTTGGAGCGTGTCCTGAATGTACGGGGCTTGGTCAGAAAATGGAATGGGATTTGCAGAAAATTCTGCCAGATGCAAGTTTGTCTTTTAATCAGGGTGCTTTTCCGTTTTATAATCCAGAAAGTGCGTGGAATCATTCTATGTTTCAGGCTGTTGCCGACGCGGAAGGTTTTTCTCTTGATACACCGGTAAATGAACTTAGTAAGGAAACTCTGGATTATTTGTGGAACGGGAATCTTACAAAAAATATTCACTGGATTTATAAAAAACAGAGCGGGGAAGGCTATTCAGAGTATAATCGTCCGTGGCCTGGAATTCTTGCTGATATGAACCGCCGTCACAATGAAGCGTGGGGCGATGCCCAGCGGGAACGCATTGAAGAAAAATTTATGTCAATTTCCGGTTGTAAGGCTTGCCGTGGACAAAGACTCAGACCGGAAGCACTTGGTGTTACTGTTGGTGGTAAAAATATATGGGAATTGACTCAACTTTCTGTGGCAGAATCTGTTGATTTTTTTGACATAATAGAACTTTCTGAAAGTCAGAAAAAGATTGGTGAACAGGTTTTAAAAGAAATTAAATCACGGCTGCGCTTTTTGCAAAATGTTGGACTTGGATATTTGACTTTAGAACGTTCGGCAGAAAGTTTGAGTGGTGGCGAGGCACAGAGAATCAGGCTTGCAACTCAGATTGGTTCTGCACTTTGCGGTGTTATGTACATTCTTGATGAGCCTTCTATTGGACTTCATCAGCGCGATAATCAAAAATTAATTGATACTTTAATAAATTTACGTGATAACGGAAACACTGTAATTGTTGTTGAACACGATGAGCAGACGCTGCGGACGGCGGATTTTCTTGTTGATTTAGGACCTGGTGCCGGTGTTAATGGCGGAAAAATTGTAGCGGCCGGTACGCCACAAGAAGTTGCCCGTGTAAAAGAAAGTGTGACGGGGCAGTATCTTGCGGGAACCTTAAAAATGGATTTGCCGGCAGAGCGTCGTTATGGTAACGGAAAATTCCTGAAATTAAAAAATGTCAGCGAACACAATTTAAAAAATGTTTCTGTAGATATTCCTCTTGGAGTTTTTACTTGCATTACCGGCGTAAGTGGTTCGGGAAAGTCAACTTTGATGAGCGATGTTCTTTATCCTTTTGTTTCAAATGCACTTATGCGTACGAATTATCCGGTTGGCAAGTGTGGCGGCATTGAAGGTGTTGAATCAATTGATAAGGTTATAAATATTGATCAGTCGCCGATTGGTCGTTCTCCGCGTTCAAATCCTGCAACTTACGTGGGTGTTTTTGATGCAATCCGCGATTTGTATGCAAGTTTGCCGGAAAGTAAGGCTCGCGGTTATGAAAAAGGTCGTTTTAGTTTTAATGTCCGTGGCGGAAGATGTGAAAATTGTCAGGGTGCCGGCGAAATTGTAATTGAAATGAACTTTTTGCCTGATGTTTTTATTCAGTGTGAAGTTTGTCACGGCCAGCGTTTTAATCATGAAACTCTGGAAGTGCTTTACAAAGGTAAAAATATTAATGATGTTTTGAAGATGACCATTGACGAGGCGTGCGAATTCTTTTCTTCAATACCTCATATTTACAGGAAAATTTCTACTTTGCAGTCGGTTGGGCTAGGCTACATTCAGTTAGGTCAAAATGCTCTGACTCTTAGTGGCGGCGAAGCTCAGAGAGTAAAACTTGCAAACGAACTTGCCCGTCCTGGAACAGGAAAAACTCTTTACATTCTTGATGAACCGACCACAGGTCTTCATTTTGCGGATGTTAAGCAACTTATGAGTGTAATTCAGCGTCTTGTAGATAACGGAAATTCAGTTGTTATGATTGAGCATAATCTGGACGTTATTTGCCAGGCGGACTATATTGTAGATTTAGGACCTGAAGGCGGAAACGGCGGTGGAACAATTGTTGCAAAAGGCACTCCGGAACAAGTTGCGGAATGTGAAAACAGTTATACTGGAAAATTTGTAAAGGAAATGCTTGAAAAAATGAGGAGCGGTTCAAATTAAAAATGAGAAAATTTAGTTTTTTTCTTTTTATCATGATTTTCTATCTTTCTTCCTTTTTTGTTTTTGCTCAGAATTCAGAAGTAACGACAATTACAATTACAAATGCTAGAAAAACAACTTACGAAAAAGATAAAAAAACTGGTGCAGATTCGATTGTTCTGGAAGGTTCAGTAAAAATTTCAGTTTCAAAAGGTCAGAATTCTACAGAAATTTCTGCAGATAAAGTTTCTTATGACCGTAAATCAGAAATGCTTTACGCGGAAGGCAACGTCAGCATTGTTACAAAATCCGGCACATCTGGTGGCGAAACGGCAACAGCTGCGTCTTTGATGATGAATACCGCTACTCTTGAAGGTGTTTTTGAAGACGGTCGTGTAATTCAGACAAAATCTGATGCAATAAATTTGCCTTCAGGTTCAACTTTAGTTGTTTTTTCTGATATTTTTGGAAAAACTGAATCAAATGTAATTGCATTTAAAAATTCCTCCTTGACGTTTTGTGATGCAGATGAACCTCACTGGAGAATTGATGCAACGCGCACCTGGCTTTTGCCCGGCGGAGAATTTGCTTTTTTCAACGCGCTTTTATATGTCGGAAATATCCCGATTTTGTATTTTCCGGCGTTTTATTATCCAAAAGATGAACTGATTTTTAATCCGGTTTTCAGTTATAAAAAAAGAACAGGGTATTCAATCCAAACTACGACTTATCTTTACGGACGAAAACCTTTGGATTCTTCGTCTTCGTCGACTTCCTCCTCGTCCACTTCTGATACTGCTACAAAATCTTTGGCTGCACTTTACAATTTTATGAAACCTGGCACCTTAAAAGAACAAAAGCGGGAAGGTCTTGTGCTTCATAATCTTGATTCTGATTATACTGGCAATACGACAAATTTTACAAAGTTAATGGTTGACTGGCACTCAAATCTTGGCTATCTTGCCGGAATTGCGGGTAATTTGTCGCCGTTACCGTCATATATTTCTGAATTATCGTTTAATCTTTACACAGGATTTTCCACAACGATTTTTGAGTCGTCTGGAAAGTATATGCCTTATGGTGCTAGCGAAAATCAGTATTGGGATCATTCTTCGTTTATGGGTCTTGATGTGCCTTTCCGTTATTCTGCGGGAATTAAATTTTCACTTACAAAGCCTTTTAAGTTTTCACTTTCCATGCCGCTTTATTCAGATCCTTTCTTCAACAATGATTTTCTTGCAGACCGCAAGGAATCTATGGACTGGATTTCTTATTTTCTTTCAACTACAAAAAGTGATGATGATTCTACTACTACAAATGAACTTTCGTCTTTTACATGGTCTGCAACTTCGTCTTATACACCGGTTTTGCCGGCATTTTTAAAGCCATATATTTCATCTGCAAGTATTTCTTTAAAATCTTCAGTGAATTTTTCTTCAAAAAGCGCGTCAGCAACTTCTTTATATGAAAAGTATGATGAAACCAATAGACAATCTGACGGCTGGGCATCTTATACTCCTGAGCGAAAATTTTATTATCCGTCACAAGTTATACCTGTGAATTTAACGGCTTCCATTTCTGGAACAATTTTCCAGTATCCAAAAGAAACTTCTGAACAAAAATCGTCTTCTGAACAAAAATATGATATTCCTTTGTCTGTCCCGGAAGATTTAAAATCAGAAAAGCAAAAAGAGGCCGAAGAAGCAAAACAAAACGAAAAATCAGAAGAAAACGGTACATCTAATTCTACGGAAACGGTTGCTCAAAATGCAGTTTTAAAATCAGAAGAAAAAACTGAGGATGAAAAAGACTTAATTACACCGCAGCTGCCTGAATTGACTCATTCTGTGGCACTAAACAGTCTTAATAAGGGCCTTGAATATAAACTTACATATTCTTTTTCGCCTTCTGTAACAACTCAGATTGCTTATTCTTCAACAATGCTAAATAAATCTTCTGATTTTAGTTGGGAAAATCTCCGTTCCTTTATGTATACAGCAAAACTTCCGGCTTCGTTAAATTCTGCGCTTTCTTACGGCGGAAGTTTTCTTTCTTTGAACAATAAATTGTCTTTTGAACCGGTTTTTCAAGATCATCCTTATATTCTTACTTATGATTCTACAGATAACGGCGGATATACGGACTCGGCAAAAAAAACTCTGTTACTTGCAGACCGAAAGGCATCGTCGCGAAATATTATAAATACAAATTCTTTTTCAATAAATCCTTTTATAAATTCTGAGTGTTTTTCTGGAACCGGTTTAAGCTGGAATTCTACAATAAAACTTTTACGCTACGAATTTCTTGGTGATAAAGATAACTTGAGTGAAGACAATTATAAATGGCACGGTTTTGAATGGGATGATGACTGTATAACCGTAAATAGTTTGAATTTAAAACTCAGTGCTCAGGAAAAAAACAGCAAATTTAAACAAAATCTCACGTTTACTACAATTTTGCCGCCGCAGCTTATGGCTTATTCGGCAACTTTAAATTTTGTTTTTCCTTATTTGACAACCAATTTTAGTGCCGGAATTACACAAAAATCTACAGATGAAAGTCTATCCTGGAGCGAAAGATGGTCTACCGATAATTTACAGCAGTCTGCAACTCTTAATCTTTTTGATTCAAAATTAAAATTTACTGAAAGTTTTAATTACAACATAAAAGATTCATCTCCGCACCCGGAAAGTTTAAAACTTTCTGCTTCTTGGAGTGGGCTTAGTCTTGCTTATGTTATGTCTCACACTTACCGTTACGATTTAGTGGAGGGAAGCGGTTGGAAAGCGAGAACTGAAAAGGAATTTGGTCCTTATTCCCTAACTTTTGCCTTTTCAAAGACAACAAAAACTTTATATACCTGGCAGAACAGAATTTCTTTGTCTGCCGGTCTTAATACAAACATAAGTTTTGATTTTTTACGTGCAACAAATTCTTCTTTTACGTTTAGCCCAAGCATTACTTTTAAAATCAATGAATTTTTTAATCTGACTTTTTCGTCAACTTCAAAAAATTCCATTATTTACTGGTATTTTCATAAAGGAAATTATGATGAAGGAGGTGTATTTCCTTTTAATATGCTAGTAGACTTGGCTAATTCTTTCAGGTTTGATAACAGAACCCTCCGTGAAAACTCAGGCTTTAAAATAAAATCTTTAAATATGACAATGTCACACAATCTTCATGACTGGAGTTTCAATATGACAATGTCAATTTCTCCAAAAATTGTTACAAAATATAAGGACAAATTTTCGTATAAAACTTATGATTTCACTCCAAAAATTACAATCGGAATTGTATGGAATCCTATGCAGAGTATAAAATCTAATCTTGTTTACGATTATGATAAAACTAAAGGTGTTGAAAAAGGAGTCTGGACTCTTGAAGATTAATATTCGGACTTTAAAATTATGAAAAAAAATATTTTTACATTACTGATTTTTGCGTTTGTTGTTGTTCTTTTTTCCTGCAAAAAAAATAATCAAAAACAAATCTCGGAAGTTATTGAAAATCCGCCCGTAAGAGAACTTTCAGAAGAAGAAAAACAGGAGTTAAAACTCAAAGAATACATAAAAACTCTTTCTCTAACTCAAAAAATTCCTCAGCTTTTTATTGTAAATCTTGATGGCAATCAAAAATTCCGTGTTTTTGAAAAAGTTTCAGATTTTGCCGGCAATTCTTCAGTTTTGGTACAAAATTCTTTATCTACAGAATCTTTGGATGATGAACTTCCGGCGGAAAATTTTGAAAATGAAAAACCTTTAGTTGCCGGTGGGTATCTCTTTTTTTCTTACAATCTTGCAGACACAACTCAAGAAACGTCCGCTTTTATAAAATCAATCCATGATTTTTGCGATGAAAATAAAATTATTCAGCCATTTCTTGCAATTGACCAGGAGGGCGGAGTTGTAAATCGTCTGAAAAATTTGATGGGACCTTTTCCTAGTCAGGAACGTATGGCAAATAATTATACTTTGCAGCAAGCCTCAGAATTATATGCTGATGAAGCGTTAAAAATGAAAAATCTCGGCTTTCATTTGAATCTTGCACCAGTTGTAGAAATTTGTACAGAAGAAAATAAAGATTTTCTTTCTGGCAGAAGTTTTGGAAATGCTCAAAAAACACTTGAATATTCGAGTGCGTGCGTAAATGCTTACGAAAATAACGGAATTGGCTGTGTAATCAAGCATTTTCCGGGGAATACGAATACAGATCCGCACACTGGGCTGCCTGTAATAAAAACTGATTACGAAAATCTTATGCAGAGTTTGGAGCCTTTCCGCGAGGTTATAAAACTGAATCCCGCCGGAGTTTTGATGTCTCACGCTATAACAACATGTCTTGACGATGGCGTTCCGTCTTGTCTTTCTTACAAATGGGTTAGTGAAGTTTTGCAAAATAATTTTGGTTTTGAAGGAATTATTTTTTCTGATGATATTTTTATGTCTGCACTTGCAGATAACGGTTATCCGCCAGATGTTGCGGCCGTAAAAGCAATAGAAGCCGGAATTAACTGTATTATGATTAGCGAAAAACGTTTTTCAAAACCGGCAAAATTGATTTATGAAAAAGCACTTGAAGATTCTGATTTTGAGGAAAAAATAAATGAATCTGTATTCAAAATCTTAAAATTTAAAATTTTAAAAGGATTGTTCACTCTTTATGAAACAGAATAAGCAAAAAGGTGCCGAAAGTTTTGATTTCTATTATTCAAATCTTTATGGTGAACGCTGGCCTTTATTAAAAGATTCGCTTTTTAAAGAAAATACCCCCGTGGAATATAAAATTCCCGGAAGTCAAAAATCCTATTTTCTAGACAGTGCTAGTGTTCTTGCTGCGCTTTGTCTTCCTGTAAAAAATGCAGAGAATATTCTTGATATGTGTGCTGCTCCTGGTGGAAAAACTTTAGTACTTGCTTCAAGAATGTCCGAAAATGCCAGACTTTTTAGTAATGAACGTTCCCCACAGCGCAAACATAGGCTTTCCGTCGTAGTTGAAGAATGTCTACCACAAAATATTTCGAGCAGCATTACGGTTTCTTGCAGCGATGCGGCTACGTGGTGCCTGCGTCAAAGCGAATGTTTTGACCGTATATTGCTTGATGCTCCGTGTTCTTCTGAACGACACGTGATTCAAGACTGTAAATATTTAGCCGAATGGTCGCCTTCGCGCATAAAAACTGTAACAACTCAGCAGTGGTCTTTGCTTTCCTGTGCTTACCGTTTGCTGCAGGTAAATGGAATTCTTTTATATTCGACATGTTCTTTGTGCCCAGAAGAAAATGATAAAATGGTGCAACGGCTGATTAAAAAATTCAATAAAGACGGAGATTCTTTTGATTTTCTTGAACCTTCTTTTGATTTAAATGAAATTAAAAATTTTACCGAAATCAATCTTCCGCAAATGGAAAAAACAGATTTTGGTTACCATATTTTGCCAGATAAACAAAACGGCGCCGGTCCAATTTATTTTTCTATAATCAGAAAGAAAAAAAACATAGAATTCTAGTGTTTTATGCAGATTAGATAATTTTATTTTTATAAAATATATGTAATAATGTTTGTTTAGGGCATCTCTAAAAAAATCATTTACAATGCTTTTTTAGAGATGCGTTCGAGTTTTAATTCCTTAAAATACAACGAATTAAAACATCGTATTTTCAGAGTTACCTCTAAAAATTGCAATTTTTTGAGGTTCCCTTTAGAGATTCAAAATTCAGGATTTGAGATGAAAGCGGATAGAGAAGATAAATTAGAAAAGGTTGTAAAAATTGAACAGCAACTTGGAGAAATTCAGGATATTGATATTCTTTTAGAGCAAATTCTTACTGAAACACGAAAAATTGTTAATGCAGATGCCGGTTCAATTTACGTTTGCGAAAAAAACATGCTTCGCATAAAATATGGACAGAATGATACTCAACTGAAACGTCTTGAACCTGGAAAAAAACTTCCTTTTACAAATTTTTCTTTTCCGATTAATGAACAGCAGATTTGCGGTTATGTTGCGCTAAAAAAAGAAACTTTGAATATTGATGACTGTTACAAACTTTCCGGTCGCGAAACTTACAAATTCAATAAAAACAGTGATTTAATTACAAATTACCGTACAACTTCAATGTTTACGATTCCATTGAAAATGGCAAATGGTAAACTTCTTGGGGTTCTGCAGATTATAAATGCAAAAGATAAAGATGGAAATTTTATTCCATTTGATGAAGAAGCCTCGCTTTTAATTACGCATTTTGCATCAAATGTAGTTCAGGCTCTTGAACATGCAAATCTTACCAGTGATATGGTTCGCCGAATGTTAAAAATGACGGAATTCCGTGATCCTAAAGAAACTTATACCCATGTTGAGCGAGTTTCATATTTTTCTCAGGAAATTTATGACAGGTATGCCTACAATAAAAATATTTCGCCTGAAGAAGTTCATAAATTCCGTGATAATTTAAAAATTGCGACGAAATTTCATGATGTCGGAAAAATTGGAATTTCAGATACAATTTTAAAAAAGCCGGCAAAATTCACTGATGAAGATAGAAATATTATGAAATGCCATACCGTAATTGGTGCACAGCTTTTTGATCCGCCGGAAAGTCCTTTGGATCAGATGTGTCTTGATATTTCTTTGCATCATCATGACCGCTGGGACGGCGATTTAACTAAAGGTTACCCTGGAAACATTAGGTTAAATGATTTTTCAATTAAGGATTTCCAATTAAAAGAGGGAAAGCCTATTTCTGGAACAGAAATTCCACTTTCTGCGCGTATTTGTGCCGTTGCTGATGTTTTTGATGCTTTAAGTCACAAACGCTGCTATAAAGATTCTTGGTCATTGGAAGATTCTTTCGCAGAAATTGAACGCAATTCTGGCAGTCATTTTGACCCAGAAGTTGTTGAAGCGTTTATACAGGTAAAAGATAGAATTACGGCGATTCTTAATGCGTATCCTGATGAATAATTTTGTCAAAGCAACTTGCAAATTGAGAAAAATTCTTCTTTGAATAACCTTCTGAGATGTGTTTAACCACTCCTGTTTGTGCAATCATAAAGTCAAAATTGCGTTCTGACAGGAGTTTTTTTATATTTTCAGTACAAAAAACAGTTCCCCGGTCATTTATACATTTTATTTTTTTTTCGACCAGTTTGGCGGCAAAAACAATGTCACGGGTAATAACAAGTGCGGAAGTTTCGCTGTGTTCAAGAATATAATTGTCAGCACTGTCTTTTTCGTTACTGCAGATAATCATTTCAAAAGGTTTTTCTGTGCATGGAATGTTCTTGTTAGCAACAAGCGTGACAGAAATATTCATCTGCCGTCCAATTTTTATACAGTGATTTCTTACAAGAGTCGGACAGGAATCCGCATCAATCCAAATATGATTAATTTTCACTCTAAAAATTACCTCATTTTACGAAAAAAAATTACAAAACCTCATTGATTTTATCAATCATATATTTTGTTCGTTTTTCTAATTCTTCTTCTTCCGTGATTGTAATTTCCGTTGTCTGACCGTTTTCATGGGCAACTTTATTTTGTTTTTCTTTGTAAAGTTCATCACAGAGCATGATGCCGCTTAAAATTGCAATTTGCAAGTTGTCTTTTATTTGATTTTGTGACTGAATATCATTTGTTATGCGCTGATAATATCCAAGAAGTTTTTGAAGATATTGTTCGTCTTCATTTGCCTGAATTGTAAAATTTTCGCCAAGAAGTTGAATTTTCAGTTTTGCCATTAGAATATATCAAATCCTAAATCATCGTCTTGAATATCACCGTCAATATTAATTGATGGATTTTCAGCAAAAGTCTCATTTGTAGAATCAAAGTTACCGGCAAGTGTGTTCTCTAAATCCATTTCTGTTTGAGATTTTACAGGGGACATTGAATTGAAAGTTGGCACAGAATTAAAAGAATGTTCCTGGATATTCTGTGGTTCTGAAAGATTAGTTACAGGCACTTCTGTTTGAGAGTCTGATACAGATACTTCTTCAAAAGTTGTATTTTCTGTGCTTCCCTTTTCTTGAGTAAAACTCTCTGCAAAAGAGGAATTTACAGAAGCTGTTTCAACTTGTTCTGAAACATTTGTGATTTTTTGATTTTCTTCTGTAGTTTGAATTGGTTTTGAAACAGCAGGAACTTCTTGTTTTGCAACTTCAGAAATTCCTGTATTTTTAAGATTCAAGCCTTGACCGGCAGCCTTCAATACTGAATTTTCAATAGAATTGAGCCGAGCAAGAGCTTTTTTGATTCCTTCTTCAATCTGATTTTGATCTACAGAAAAAGTGTTGAGTTGCTCCGTTTTGCTAGAAAGCGCATTTGTGAGCTCTGAACATTTTTTGCGCAGAGCATCGTTTTCAGCCTGAAGCTGTTGGATTTTTTCAACAGCACTTTCAACTTTTTCTTCAAGTAAACAAATCTGATCTAAAGAAATCATATTTTTTCCTTAATAAAGCAAATATTATGCTTTAAGCGCTTTTTTAGCAGCTTCTACAACTGCCTTAAATGCTGCTGGATCTTCAATAGCCATATTAGAAAGAGCCTTGCGGTTCAATTTAATACCTGCTTTGTTACATCCGTCAATGAAGCGAGAGTATGTAAGACCTTCTTCACGAACTGCTGCATTAATACGAGCAATCCACAAAGTGCGGAATTCATGTTTGCGGTCACGACGATCAACATAAGCATGATTCAAAGCCTTTGTTACTGCATCTTTTGCTGGTTTGTAGTTTGATTTTCTGTCGCCACGGAAACCTTTTGCAAGTTTCAAAATCTTATTGCGACGATTTTTTCTTTTTGTTCCGTCTATTGCTCTTGACATTTATTCACCTCATTAACCGTATGGAAGCATCTGCTTTCTGATTTTTCTTGCATCTGCTTCAGCAACATAACCTGCTGCGCGAAGATTTCTCTTTCTTTTTGGTGAACGCTTTGTCAAAATATGACGAAGGTTCTGTTTCTTGTGCTTAACTTTGCCAGTACCTGTTAAAGAATATCTTTTGGCAGCTGACTTTTTTGTTTTCATTTTAGGCATTTTCTAAACCTCTTTCTTTGCGACTTTTGCTGAGATTGTCATTGACATGTTCCTGCCGTCCATTGCGGCTGGTTTTTCAATATTATACGCCGAGGTAAGTCGCTTTAACACCTCATTCAGTACATCATAACCGAGTTCTGTGTGGGCAAGTTCACGACCGCGGAAACGGATTGTTACTTTAACCTTGTCACCTTCGTTTAAGAATTCCTGAATATGTTTGGCTTTGGTATCAAGGTCTCCTGAGCCGATTTTTGGCTGCATACGGATTTCCTTGAGTTTTGTTACCTGCTGGTTCTTTTTGGAATCACGGAGCTTCTTTTCCTGTTCGAACTTGTATTTACCATAGTCAAGTATTTTACAAACTGGGGGATTAGCATTCGGTGAAACTTCAACAAGGTCAAGATCTTTTTCTCTTGCAAGTCTGAGAGCCTCCGGTGTTGGAACAATGCCTTTCTGGGTTCCCTCGTCATCGATTAGTCTGACCTCACGCACGCGAATATATTCATTGATTCGCAAGCCCTTATTGCTGCTTGAATTCGAATATGCCAATTTTCCTCCTGGTGTTTATAAAACACACTTTTAACATAAGCGTAGTTTCACATTATATAATAATTTTTAACAGAATGTCTATAATTGGGTCTCTCTAAAAATTGCAATTTTAGAGGTTCACAATTCAATTTGTTTTTAGTCTTTATAATTGATACTATACTTGTTATGGCGGAATTTATTTCAACTTTTACAACAGGATTTCAGAGCCTGGTTCAAAAAACTTTGAGTCATTTTTTACCGGATGCAAAAATAATTAATGTTTATGACGGAATGGTTCATTACAAATATGAAGGAAATTCAAGGAATATTGAAAAGGTCATTTATTTTAACAATACGTTTTTTGTTCTGAAATTCTTTAAAAATGCACAGAATTTTAAATTCATGTGTAATAGTGTTTGCAGTGAAAGAAAATATTTTTTGATAAATAAAGGAACTTTCAGAATAAGATTTAATCAGGAAAATCAGTTTGCAAAGGTTGATAAAAATATTGCCCGTAAGGCTGAAGATTTTATTGTAAAAAATTCAAAACTGACGGTTGACCGCGTAAATCCTGTGACGGAATTCTGGTTTTGCATAAGGCGCGAAGGTTTTGGGTTTTGCGGGCAGTTGATTTCTAAGCGCGAATTTACAGAAAAAAATCTGAATAAAGGGGAACTGCGGCCGGAAGTTGCATATTTTCTTTCTGTTTTTGCGGATATTGAAAAGAATAATACTGTTGCCGATTTTTTTTCCGGATATGGTTCAATTCCGGTGCAGGTTGTAAAAAATTTTGATTTTGAAGAAGTTTTTGTAAGTGACATTAGTGAAAATCAAGTGAAATTTCTGAATGAAAAGAAGATTTTGCAAAGGCAGAATGTTCATGTTTTTTGTGATAATGCTTTTGAACTTAAAAAAATTAAAGACAAGTCGATTGACAGAATTATAACTGACCCGCCTTGGGGATTTTACGAAGATATTGGTGACATAAAATTATTTTATGAAAAAATGCTGAAAAGTTTTGAGAGAATTCTTTCTGAAAATGGAAAAGTTGTAATTTTGGCGGCAAGAAAAAATGAGTTTGAACAGGCTATAAAAGAAAGTTCGTTTGAAATAAAAGAAAATCTAAATACTTTGGTAAACGGAAAAAAAACAGCACTTTACAAAATTGAAAGACGCTAAAGTGCAAAAGAGTTTTTTTAATTGCAGTTTTTACGGTTTACTGCGCCGGAGCCTTGAGCACCTTTTTGCTTTGTTTGAACAAGGCAAAAAGAAAACTGAATTAATGCTATTTGCATTAATTCAGTTTTTGAGGGTTACCGAAGTGCGAAGTGCGACTTGGAAGAGGCATTTGCGCCCGTATTAAAACATCGCGTTTTCAAAGATACCTCTAAAAATTGCAATTTTTAGAGGTT
>CAVJCY010000027.1:0-34320 GCA_963648145.1 bacterium
ATTTTAAAAGCAGTCCCGCATATGCCTTCAGTGCACCGCTCATATTTCCAGAAAGTACAGTTTTTGCCAGTTTTTTACCAAGCTGAACTCCTTCCTGATCAAAACTATTTACATTCCATACAAATCCCTGGAACATAACCTTGTTTTCATAATGGGCAAGCAGAGCACCAAGAGTTTTCGGACAAACCTTTTCACCGTAAATCAAACTAGAAGGGCGACCACCCGCAAATGCCTTGTTCGGATTTTCATCAGCCTTACCACACGCAAAAGCCACAATCTGAGCCGTTACATTTGCGCAAAGTTTAGTCTGACTTGTAGAATTTTCAATCACAACATCTTCTCCAGTTTGATTTTCGCGGAAAGCAATAAACTGCAGTGGAACAATGTCAGTTCCCTGATGAAGCAACTGATAGAACGAGTGCTGACCGTTAGTTCCCGGTTCACCAAAAATTACCGGACCTGTAACATAATTCATTTTTTCACCAAAACGATTCACAGACTTACCGTTAGATTCCATGTCCAACTGCTGCAAATGAGCTGGAAAACGTGACAAAGCCTGACTATAAGGCAAAATTGCAGTAGAAGGATATTCCTGAACATTTCTTTCATAAACGCCAATCAAAGCGTCCAGCAAAGCCGCATTCTTAGTAATATCTTCATTCAAAGCAAGTTTATCTTCTTCCGCAGCACCTGCCAAAAATTCCTTAAAAACTTCAGGTCCATAAGCAAGGCTCAAAACCGCACCGCCAACTCCAGAAGTAGAAGAATAACGCCCACCAATGTAATCATCCATATAAAATGCTTTCATATAATCAGGATTATGAGCCAGCGGAGAAGTTTCAGAAGTAACTGCAATCATGTGTTTTGATGCAGTCAAACCGGCTTTCTTCAAATAATCCTTAACAAAACTTTCGTTAGTCAAAGTTTCAAGAGTTGTTCCAGATTTAGAAACAAGAATAAAAATTGTTTTAGCCAAATCAAGAGATTTACAAACTGCACTAGCATCATCAGGGTCAACATTAGAAATAAAATGGGCTTCCATTTTAAAAGTATTGTTTTTCTTTGCCCAGTTTTCCAGTGCCAGATACATTGCACGCGGTCCCAAATCAGAACCACCAATACCAATCTGACAAACCGTAGTATATTTTTCACCCCTTTCGTTCAAAATTTTTCCAGAATGAACATCATTGGCAAATTCTGCAATTCTCTTTACTTCATTTTCGTAAAATTCCCGCTTATTAATCCCGTCAGCAATAACATCCTTACCAAGCTGACCACGAGTCAACTGATGAAGCACCATACGATTTTCCCCGGTATTAACAACAGCACCATTCAAAAGTTCCTGATATTTTTCAACCAGCTGCTGATCCTTTGCCAATTCCGCAAGAGTCTTCAAAACCTGCTCATTAACCTGCTTTGCCGCATAATTATAAGTCAGTCCGCCGCCCATCGGAATCGAATAATCAGCAATTCTTTTTGCCGCATTTTCACTAGAAAGTTCATCTGCAACAGAAACAGCTCCCTTTAAAGACATCAGTTTTTTCCAAGAAGAAAAACTGTCAGCATTTGACCAAGAAATCATATTTTACCCCTGTTAATTAAGCGCAATCTTTTCAATAAAACGCCAATATATAGTACAAATATACAGAAAATTCCCTACTTAGAAAATACTTTTTTTTAATATGGACGCAAATGCCTCGTCTGCAAGTCGTATTTGTTGTTCAATTCGCTTACTACCGAGTTTTGTTTTCTAAATTTTCATCCAACTAACAGACTAGAACAGTTGTTTTCTGCCAAAAACTTCCTGTTTTTGGCCTCCAGGCACCTCGTTCGCTTCCGGCGGCCTCCTTGCCGCCTCTTCCTCCCTATTCGGTCGGCGCTCACTTCGTTACTCGGTTCCTGTTTATTTTTCGTAATAAAAAAAAAGCATCCTCAATTTTAAGAGGATGCCCTTAAATAAAGCCAACTCCCGGACTTGAACCGAGTACCTGCTCGTTACGAGGGAGCTGCTCTACCAGGTGAGCTAAGTTGGCAAGATTTTTTACTTTGACAATTTGCGAGTTTCGTAGATTCGCTTCATGTCGTTTATGTTGTTTACGATTACGTAGTTATCGTAGAGTTCTATTTTACGTTGTGCAGACATTTTTGACAACTCGTCTTTTACAATTTCTTGCGAAAGTCCAGCCCAATGTGACACGTCTGACAATGTTACATTAAATCTTCTAATTTTGTCAGCAGGATTTGCAACCGGATTCATTTCATCAAGCATCAAGAAAACATCTGCAACTCTGGCCGTAAAATCTTTTATAACAAGAATTCTAAATCGACGTTTCTGATCATAAATTCGTTTACAGAAGAGTTTTAACAATAACAAGGCCATTTGAGGATTTCCTGTAATCAAAACTTCAAAATTTTCCTTGTTGAATTCCAAACATTTTACATTTCCTATTGCCATGCAAGTTGCAGAACGAGGAGAATTATCAAGAATTGCCATTTCGCCAAAGAATTCGCCGGGTTTTAAAATATCAAGATTTTTTGAATTTCCGTTTACACATTTTACAAGCTGAACTTTACCGCTCTGAATTAAATAAAAACTGTCACCAGGTTCATACTCAGAAATAATAACTTCGCCCGGTTCATAATTTTTTGCAAAACGTTCAAAAGCCGGCAACTGAAAAACCTTCATAGAATTATTACCAGGCTCATCATAATCTTCTGCAAAAGCCACTCTGTTATGAATATCAAGTTTTTCTTTTCTTAATTTTGAAGTCGCGTACAACTTTGCAACTTCTTCACGTTTTGGTGATGTTGGATATCGTTTTAAAAATTTAAGATAAACATCGCACGCAGAACGGTATTTTTCGTCATCATAAAAACTTTTTGCAACGGCAAGCATACCACTCTGCTGATCTTCTGTAACATTATTTAAAATTGATTCTGTTTTTTTATGTATCTGTCGCAACTGATTAGAAAAAACTCGTAGCATTTTCATAATCAACTGTTTATTATTACTAAAAAGACTTTCAAATTCCTGAACAGTAAGAGCAATCGCAACTGTAGGTACAAGTGCAGTAGCGGTTTCTTCACGGCAGAAATGACCTAAAGCAGATTTTACTCCAAAAAATTCGCCACTTTTTACCTGCTCTGCAGTCGGCATTCCAGATTCTATATCCGTTGAAGAAAGGAGAACGGCACCGGTTTGCATAATAAAAATGCGTTCATCGCGGTCACCTTCAAAATAAATAATTGAACCTTTTGTATATTGCATTGCCTTTGGCATAGTAAATACAGCTCCTTATAGACTTATTTAAATCCTTGTACCGATGAAATTATACCATAAGAATTTCTTTTGTGCTATTCTAACTTTATGATTGATTTACATGTGCATACAACAGCATCTGACGGTCAGTACACACCGTCACAGATTATTCAAAAAGCTGCAGAAAAAAATCTTAAAGCAATAGCTATCACAGATCATGATACCGTTGATGGTTTGGAAGAAGCAAAAATAGAAGCGGATAAACTGAACATCACTTTTGTTCCCGGAACTGAACTTAATATAAACTTTCCCACGGGTGAATTTCACCTTTTAGGACTGGGATTTACTCATATTTCTGATTCATTAAAAATTATTCTGGAAAATCTTGTTCATAACAGAGAAATCAGAAACGAACAGATTGTAAAAAAAATCAACGAAATTGGCATTCCACTCACTATGGAAGAACTTAAAGCGGATTTTCCAAACACGGTAATAGGGCGGCCACATCTTGCTGATGAATTAATAAAATATAAGGCGGTAAAAACTAAACAACAGGCTTTTGATAAATATCTTGCGAAAGGTCGCCCTTGTTATGTTAACCGCAGTGCAGCAAATCTTGACGAAGCAATTATTGCAATAAAAGAATCTGGCGGAGTTCCGGTTATAGCACATCCAATGTCACTTTATCTTTCATGGGGAAAGTTGCCAGATGCCCTTAAGGATTTTTATGATCGCGGGGTTGCCGGTCTAGAGGCTTTTCATCCTGGGGCAAGAGTAACCGAATGTCTGCGTCTGGAAGAACTTGGCCGTAAAATAGGTTACTTTATTACTGCCAGCAGCGATTTTCACGGCGAAAAAGTACGTTCGGACCGTAGACTTGGACACACCGCCGGCGGTAAAAAAATTGACGATAAATACTGGTTTGAAGAACTAAAACCGTATCTTGATTTTTTGCATAAAATGCATCTCTAAAAAATCATTTTTCGTTACCGTAATTAATCTGATTTTTTTTTGCAGACGATTCCGGATAATTTTTTTCTACAGGTTTTAGTTTTTCTTCCTTTGCCTTATTTTTTGAATTTATGTTTTCTTCCTGTTTTTCAAACTGTTTTTGAAGAGTTCTTTGAAGAGAAATTTCCCTTTTTATGTCCGCAAGTCCAGAAACTCCACGCGAATCATCAGAATGATTACAGACATATTCCATAAGTTCCTGTGCAGCAGAAAGTTTGCCAAGCGCTTCAAGGCACATTGCGGCGTTATAACCGGCTTCAAAAATTCCATCTTCTGAATAAAGTTGATAGTAATTTTCGTAAGCATTTTTAAAATCTGAATTTTCAACTAAATTCTTTGTGATTTTTACCAATTCTTTTTTTTGCTTGTCCTTTGTTTTTATATCCAGAAATTCAATTGATTTTGAAACCTTATAAGGTTGAATATCTCGCAGAATGTCCGTAACCATATCATCAAGTTCGTAAGTAATCATTTTTAGTGGAGATGGCAAATCTCTTGGATTTTTGTAATCTGATGAATAGTCCTTTATGTCAACGTTATCATAACTCAGGATTTTTTCGGTTTTTGCATCAATAATTTCATAGCCAAAAGAGAGGTCTATATGGCGACGGAATTTTTCTTCTATGACAGTTTTATATTTTTTCTTCGGAGGTTCTTCGTAAAAATATATATCTCCATCGTCGTCATAATAAATTTCATATTCACGAGGCTGATCTTTTATTTCTACTTTTTTTTCATCATAAATTGTTTCATCCCAGACTCTAAAAAATTTCATTTCACCGGCAAAATAAATATCAACAATATCCGGCAAAGTATTATTTGCGTAGGCATTTTTTATTGCAGAAGAACCTATCAAAGTAAGATATTGAGAATTATTAAGTCCGTAAGTTAATTCTTTTGAAATATAGTTTAAAATCTGGCGCTGATCGTAATTATCCTTAGTTTCATATTCTTCGTATCCAAAGAAAAAATCCCAGAAAGAAAGTCCAGAACTGTATCGCCGGCCAGATTCATAAGAGGTAAAAGGCAAAAGTCCAATAGAATCCGCGCCGTTCATTTCCATTCGCGCCGGACGCAAAACATAAACACTTGCAACAGTAGAACAGGAAGTAAAAACTCCAGACAAAACCAAAAATAAAAAAAATAAAGCGTTTTTGCTGATTTTCAAAATAATCTCCGTACTGATTTTATCATATTTATCAGGAATTAGGAAATTGAATTGTGCCGATATGTGGTGGGTAGAGGCGAATGCTCAAATTGAGGTTCCCGCTCGACAGACAGGCAGTGTGCAGGTTCCTATAAAAAAAGTGGTTAATGACGGTAAATAAAAAATCTGCTAACATAGAACTATGAAAAAGCGGGCTTTAATTCATGTGGAAAACACTCAGAATCTGGGCGAACTTGCAGATTATCTTTACAAATCTGACTGGGAACTTATTTCTGCAAATAAAACTGAAACTTTTTTGCGCAATCTGAACATTCCAGTCATTCACGAAGACTCACTTGAACAAACTACAAAAACTAATTCCGGATATTCTTTGGTTGAACAGCAGATTTTGTCTGTGCAGCCATCGCAAAGTGTTTTTGCCGGGACTTCTTCGCTTTCGCACCTTTCTGAAACAAATCACGAGAATGAAATTTCGCTTGTGTGCATAAATTTCCGACCAGTTTTGCAGAATATAGTGCAGGAACATCAGCTTTCGCTCCTCCAACGCCCTGCAAACTTTTTTGTAACTTCAGTTTTACGCACCGCTTATTATAATTCAGAAAATATACTTATTCTTACAGATCCAGACGATTATCGCGAAGCAATTTTGCAGCTGATGACGGACAGTATTTCTGCGGAATTCAGGACTTATCTTGCAGCAAAGGCGTTGAATATGGTTTCTGCCTATGATTCTGGAATTGCCTGTTCCATTTTGCACAGCCCTCAGTTCAGCAATGATTTTTTGAATTATCTTACGGTACCTTATACAAAGCACGCCCTTTACAACGGTTCAAACAAACAGCAACGGGCGTGTCTTTACAGTCTGCCGGTAGAAAACGGCGCGGTCTGTGGTCTGAAAAAAATTCCTACCGAAAACATTGATTTTAACACGATTTGTGATATTTCTATGGCCTGGGAATTTATCAGCACTCTGTACACGACAATGAAAGGTCAGTTCAATGTAAAAACAATTAACGCGGATGGTTATGATTTTACAACTCAATTTACGCCGCTTACAGGAACAGTTTTTACAATTGCAATAAAATTCCGTTCAATTCTTGGTGCTTCGCTTTCAACAAACGCTTTGGACTCTATAATCAAGACAAACAATTTTGAAAAAGACATAGACGGTGTTTCTTTGGGCTGCAGTTGCGTGATTGACGAGGACGCCGCAAAAGAAATTGTAAAATACAATTATCAGGCAATTATTGCGCCGTCATTTACAGAAAATGCTTCTGAAATTCTTTCTCAAAAACCGAATTTAAAACTTATACCAACTTCCAAAGTCATAACTACAGACTTTGAAGGAAAACTTGTGAACGGCGGCATTCTTATTCAGACAAAGGATTCCCGGCTTTTTGACCTTTGGCAAATAAAAACGCGCAGCCGCCCGGACCAGCAGATTGCAGACGAAATGGCGTTTGGCAGCCTTTTGACCCTTGGAGCCCGCTCCTTTAGTGCAATTCTTTTAAAAGAAAATCATATTGTTACGGTGGCACAAAGCTGCACGACTACAAAAAAGACATTGGATCAACTTTGTATTCCAATCACAGATTTTGGAAAAAACGGCGAACTTCTTGTGTGCGACAGTCCTCTGCCATATTGCGATTCTCTGCGTTACATAATTGATAATGGTTTAAAAGCGATTATTCAGCCGGGTGGTGCGGAAACTGACGAAGAACTTATAAAATATTGTAACGATCATAATGTTGTTATGATTTTTACAGGTATGACTCATATAAATTTTTAAGAGGCTTATATGCTTTACAATCTTGGTGTTTTTTTACAGCAATTCTGGGGTCCTGCCCGACTTTTGACTTCTTATGCCGTGCTTATTGTTATTGGGCTTTTGACAGGTTTTTTTCTTACTGTTTTTTTAATTCCTAAATTTTACAAATTTCTGCCACAAGACAGAGGACGTGAATTTACAATTAAAGAAAATGCCGAAGCTGCAAAAGGAAAACCTACCGGTGCAGGTTCAATTTTCATCACACTTTTTGTTATTCTGTGCTTTTTGATAATTCCGTTAAGTTGGCCACGCACCTGCGTTCTGATTGGTACTTGGATTATGATGCTTACAGGATTTCTTGACGACCGCAGCACAAATTCCTGGGGAGAATATATAAAAGGTGCTTTGGATTTAATTGTCAGCGTATTATCTTCGTTCATTTTGTATTTTGGACTTAGAGAACTTTCGCCGGACAAAACTGTTCATTTCTGGTTGCCGTTCATTACAAATCCTGTGGCGGTAAATCCTGTCATTTACATAATCATCTGTACAATTATGCTTTGGGCTTCAATCAACACAACAAACTGCACAGACGGCGTTGACGGTTTAAGTTCTACACTAGTTCTTGTTGGTCTTTTAACAATCGGTGCAATTTTTTATTTTGTACTTGGTCACGTAGAAATTGCCAATTATCTCAAAGTTCTTCACCTTTCAACAGGTGCACAGTGGGGAATTATGACTTTTACGCTTACCGGTGTTGTAATGGGGTATTTGTGGCACAATGCATTCCCAAGTCACTGTCTTATGGGCGATGCAGGTAGCCGTGCCTTAGGTTACTTTATCGGAGTCTGTGTTATGGTCAGTGGCAACCCGTTCCTCATTCTTGCAACCTCTTCCATCATTTTTATAAACGGCGGAATGGGACTTCTAAAAGTTGCACTGTTACGCTTTTTTAAAATCAAAATATTTGAAAATATCCGCTTCCCTCTCCACGACCACATGAGAAAAAACCGTGGCTGGTCGCCAACTCAAGTTTTAATTAAATTCGTAATAATCCAGACACTCATAACCATAGTTTTGACGGGTCTTTTCTTCAAAATCCGTTAAATAAAAAAAAACTCCGCCATTTTTTTGACTGGAGTTTTTTATAATCTGGGGCTGCCCCTCCGCTACGCTGCGGGTCGGGCTTTGCAGTGTTACGCTGTTCGCTTCAAAGTCCTCGGCGCACAAATTGTGCGCCTGCGGGCTTCGGTTTCGGCAATTGAAATTGCCTTCACCGCACTTCCAATCCCTCAGCCATGTCGTAAAACTGAAAATTCAGTGCAATCACGCAGCAATTCTTTTGCCCTTATTTTAGAGTATCTCTAAAAAATCATTTTCAATGCTTAAAAACTTCTACAAGAGTCAATGCATCGGCAATTATATTATCAACCTTGCAATATTCATTCGGCTGATGAGCCATATCATCCAAAGTACTCCAGACAACGGCATCATAACCTTCACGGCGCAACTCTGCACCGACGGTTCCGCCGCCAATTCCAATGCATTTTGCATCAATCCCGTGAACATTTTTTATGGCAAGTGCAAGTTTTTTTACAACAGGGGCATTTTCGTCCGTTGCCGGACTTTCAGATTTCTGCACAGGTTCATAATCAATTCTTACGCTGTATGTTTTTTCTACAGTTTTGCAACATTCATCCACTTTTTTAAGCACTTCAGACAAAGGATAGCACGGCAAAATACGGCAATCCATGTAAAAAGTATCTTCGCCAGGAATAATATTTACGCCGTCTACATTTTTTAAACGCATTGTCGGTTGAAAGGTTGAATAATTTGGCTCAAAATAATCATCAATTTTGTCAAAAACTTTTTCCAGTGCATTAAGTTTTAAACTTAAATCACTGGCGGCAAGACAGGCATTATTTCCGCTGTCCGGCCGTGAACCGTGAGTCTGCTTTCCTTGCACGTGAATTTTCAGCCACAGGATATTTTTTTCCGCAATTTCAATTGTCCGGCCTTCACTGTCGCCGCCATCAGGAATCAAAATCAAGTCCTGCTTTTTAAACGGGTTTTTATTTTTTAACAGCCAAATAATTCCAAATGCACTTCCACATTCTTCGTCAGCAACAAAAAGTAGCTTTACGGTATGGCCGGGCTTTATTTTATTTTTCTGATAGTAAAGTGCCGCAAACGCTGCAGAAACAAGACCCTGCTGATTGTCTTCCACTCCACGACCATAAAGAACGCCATCTTTTTCTTCAACTTTCCACGGATCCGTATTCCATAACTTTAAATCTCCGGTTGGTACAACATCAAGATGAGCCATAACCCACACGGCATACTCGTCACTTTCTCCGGGAATTGTAAGAATAAGGCTTGGTCGGTAACCGGCACTCACACGACTGTCTGGTGCATGAATTTCTTCAATCTGATTCGATTCAAATCCACTGTCCAGCAGCCATTTTTTGAGCACTGCGCATTTTAAAGCCTCGCCGTCACCGCCATTTTCGGGTGCAAGTGCCGGCACAGAAGTCAATCTTTTTTCAAGTTCAATCATAGAGTTACGGCTTTCTGCCATAAAATCTTCTATTTTGTTCATAGTTTTGCCTTGTCTGCAATTAAAATTTAGTCTTTGTAAACTTCCCAGGTTGTTTTTACAAGAGTATCAACATCAGAATATTTTGGTTCCCAGCCCAAAAGTTCTTTTGCTTTTTTAGAAGTTGCATACAAACTTGCCGGGTCACCTTCGCGACGCGGTGCATCTTCTGCAGGAATTTCTTTTCCTGTAATTCTGCGGGCGGCGTCAATTAATTCTTTTACAGTTGTACCTTTTTCTGTCCCAAGGTTCAGCATAATGCTCTTATCATTCTTTGTAATATAATCCAATGCCATAACGTGCGCTTTTGCAAGGTCTGTTACATGAACATAATCACGGATGCAAGTGCCATCACGAGTATCATAATCAGTTCCAAAAACTTTAAGCTGACGTTTTCCAAGAGCCGCTTCCATTACTCGTGGCAAAAGATTTTCAGGTTTCTGTTCAAGCCCGCGAATTTCTCCGTCAGGATCATAACCGGCAGCGTTAAAATATCTTAATGCGGCAAACTTCAAGCCTTTAAGCTGATCATACCAACTCATAAAATGTTCAATTTCAAGTTTTGTAAATCCGTAGTAATTAATTGGTTTTTGAGGATGATTTTCGTCAATCGGGAGATACTGAGGTTCACCAAAAGTTGCGGCAGAAGAACTGAAAATCATTTTTTTACAATTGTATTTTACGGCAGCATTCATAATGTTCAAAGTTCCTGTAATGTTATTCACAGAATATTTTTCTGGAACAATCATACTTTCTCCAGCAGCCTTAAAAGCAGCAAGATGAACAAAAGCATCAAATCCGTGGGCAAATGCTGTTTCAATTTCAGATGGAATTAAAATATCGCCGTGAATAAAATTATTTTTTGCAAAAAGATTACAGCGCAATCCGCTTGAAAGATTATCAAAAACTGTAATTTCATGACCAGCTTTCATCAATTCTTTTACAACATGACTTCCAATATAGCCAGCACCACCAATAACAAGAACTTTCATATTACCTCCCATAAAAGTCAATTAAATTTTGACTTTCTGATTCCTACTTTTGTTTATGTCATCTCTAAAAAATCATTCTCAATGATTTTTCAGAGATTTTCGAGTTTTAATTCGTTGGTATAGCACGAATTAAAAAATCACTTTTTTTTCGTTGCCTCTAAAAATTGCAACTTTTAGAGGCTCCCTTTATAAATTCTTACCGCAAAATACGGTTTTTCCCAATTTAAATATTCCGAATTAACCAGAACCCAAAAAACTTCATTCTGTAAATCTGAAAAATCTTCGTTTTTATTCAATTCCGCTAGAACTTTCTGACTAACAGAAATAACTGAACTCAAAGCCTGATCCGGATTTACGCCTTTTGAAGCAAAAACATATGAATTTTCACAAATCTCAAAAAAAATTCCTGCGTCAAAATCAAAAAATTGAAAATTCTGACTAGAATTTTCTGTAACGTCCGTAAGTTTTCCGCTCATTTTTTCAGCTTCAAGAAATTTTTGCAAAACAATTTCTGCACTAACCGGCAATTCAGCGCCAAAACCTTTGTACTGCCAGTCTGTAAAATGTTCTATCTTTACAATTTCTGCAGTTTTTTCTTCCAAAACTTTTTCTTCAGACACAGAAGTTGTGGTTTTATCAGTTGCGCAACCGGTTGTAATTATTATACAGCATAAAAAAAGACCTGAAAAGATTTTTATTCTCATACTTACAATATAGCACAGTCTGGGGGCTAACAACAAATGCAAAGATTTTTACTCAAAAGTAAATCAAGTGCATCTGGTAAAAATTGCAATTTTTAGAGGTTCCCTCAATAATGGGCATCTGGTAAAAAGTCATTTTCTCTGCTTTTTTAGAGTGACTTTCGAGTTTTTAGAGTTTCCCTAATTTGGAGCAAATTTTCCTTTATTGTTTTTGATGCTTTTCCATTACAAGAACACGACCGTCAGCGGAAAAACAGTCAAGCGGAGTATATTTTACGGGCGAAAAAGTAATCATATCGTAATCTGTGACTGTTTTTTCTACAGTTTTTCGCTTTACGGTTTCCGTCACAACTTTTGTTCCAAATTTCATGGAATAAGATGGCTCTAAATAAGAAAAATCAGAATCAGAACGGAATTGAATCACGGCATAATTGCCAATATCAAGCAAAGAAAAAACACCAGTTTCGGTAATTTCGTTATTTTGAAGAATGTACTCCCGTTCTTTAAAGGACATTGTCAAAGAATCGTCGGTGCTAATCCACACTACATTTTTTGAAAGTTCCTGTAAAAAAAGATCTGTGCGTTTTTTTTCAGTTTCTTTTGTCGTAAAAGAACTCTGAATGTTCATTTTTTTATAATTTCCGTCCCATTCAGAAGTCTGCTTGATGTTCATATTGATTTCATCACGAACCGTAACTTTTATTTCATCAACATTCACAAGCATAATATCAAAACGACGGTGTAAATTTATAATGTCTGCATTAACGGTTGTAAGATAAATTCCATTGTGCCGAAGTTTACTGTCTTCCCATTCGTAAACTTCCTGACTGTCGCCCACAAACTGAATAAGTTCAGAATTGTCATAATCAAAAAACAAATAAGAAATTTCACTGCCATCATTAGAAGTTCTGTACCACAATCCGTTTAAAAAACTGGCAAAAGTTTCTATTGTTCCGTCCTGAATTCTGCTCAACTCCTTTGCTGCAAGACGTCTTGCCGTTAATTTTATTTCGTCGGAAAGTTCATAATGCCCAGTTTCCGCGTTCCATTTATATTCCTGCTGAATCTGATTCAAATTTGCGACCGATTTTTCTTCCGCCGTCATACCTTCCGGTGCATCAGATTTATAAACCCAGATTGAATAACTTTCGCCTTTGGAAATTCCAAGTTCATAACTGTCGGAACGTTCGGTCTGCTGAATAAAAACGGTTCCATCACTAGAAAAATCACCAATACTTTCAAAAAATAAATTGCCGTCGGAATATTCACGGCACAAAAATGCCTGAAGAACGTACTGTCCGTCATCATCAACACCTTGATAAACCAAAGCCTGGGTATGATCTCCAATCAAATCAATGCCACCGTAAGAAAAAGTTCTTGTGCGCGAAAAAGGCGTTGCAATCTGCTCCATTCGAGTGTATTCACCGTTTTCAGAATTATAAATTGCCGGTATAAGCCATAAAATTTCAGAACCTGACTTTCGCACAACAATAACTTCGTCGTCATAACCGTCATTCGTAAAATCAAAAGTTGAAGTACTAATCAAAGTCTCATTTGCAAGAAGCGGAACAAAAGTTTCATAATTTTCCATCTGTGAAGATGAAAGTTTATTTTCTTTATCTGATTCAACTTTTTGAGCTGAACTTAAATCAACAATTTTTGCACGGGTAAGGGAATCTTTTTCTGAATTTACGTTTCCACTGATAAAAAATCTGATCAGAAAAAAAGAAGCTGCAAGAATCACCGTAATCAAAACAAAAAGAAGAGGAATTGTTCTAGTCTTCATGATTTTAAATATAGTGCGATTCAGTCAAATTCTCAAGGCACAGAAAAATTGTCGTTTTCTTTCGTTACCTCTTCTAAGTCCAAAAGAAAAATGGGAAAGTCTGACATTTGACGATAAGATTTTCTAGTACAAAACTCTTAAAAATGCTATGCTTTGCAATTAGGGAACCTCTAAAAATTGCAATTTTTAGAGGTAACTCTGAAAATGCGATGTTTTAATTCGTGCTATATCAACGAATTAAAACTCGCCGGTATCTCTAAATAAAACATTGTAAATGATTTTTTAGAGATGCCCATTATTTTATAAAATAACTGGAGGTTATTATGAAAAAAATAGCAGTTGTTTTAACAGCAGTTGCAATAGTTGCAATGTTTACTGGCTGTGCAAAAAAAACACAGGTAACAATTAATGGCATTGCAGATCTTGAAGGTAAAAAAATTGGTGTTCAGACTGGCACAACAGGCGATACATGGTGTCAGGAATCTTCTAAAGCAAAAGAAATTGCAGGTTTTAAATCTGGAATGGACGCTGCGCTTGACTTAAAGAACGGTGCAATAGACGCAATCGTTCTCGATGAACTTCCAGCTCTTGCTATTGTTTCAAAGAATTCGGACCTTAAAATTATCCGAGACCCTTATTTTTCAGAAAATAAAGAAGAATATGCCATCGCAATAAAAAAAGGCAACGAAGTTTTGCTGAATTCTATCAATAAAACAATTGCAGATATGAAATCAAACGGCGATTATGAAAAACTTGTAAACGCATTTATGCCAGCTGACGGCGAAATTAAAATCCCTGCTGATGTTTCTCCGGCAAATGCAAGCGGAACTGTAAAACTTGGAACAAACGCTGCATTCCCGCCATTTGAATATGTTGAAGGAACAGAATTTGAAGGTTTCGATATTACAATGGGACAGTACATTGCAAAAAATCTCAGCAACAAACTCGAAGTTGTAAACATGGAATTTGATTCTCTTATTCCTGCACTCCAGGCTGGAACAATCGACTTTATTGCAGCCGGAATGTCAGTAACAGAAGAACGCAAAAAGAATGTTGATTTTTCAATCCCATACTTTGCTTCAGAACAGGTCATCATTGTAAGAAAATAAATTACATTAAACCTTAGCTGTGATATTCCGGACGTAATTCAGAATGTCACAGCTTTTTTTATGGCGCATCTGCCGGAGGCAGACCGGACTTTCCGCAGTTCCGCTATTCGCTTCAAAATCCTCGGCGCACAAATAGTGCGCCTGTGGGTTTTCACTTCCGGCTGTTGCAACAGCCGTCGTGTCTGCTGCAATTCCTTGCGCAAAGTGTCAAAATCAAAATGACCCTGTAAAAAAATATACAAGGTAACGAAAGAAAACCCGCCTGTATCTCTAAAAAAGCATCGTTTTTTTTTCAGAGATAGCCAAAATCAGCTGAATATTTGATTAAACTCTCTTTTTTTTTATATAATATAATATGTTTTTTCTAACAATACCTTCGTTTTTCCAACCAATTTACGATACTCTAATTTATAAACAGAGATGGCTTTTGATTGTAGAAGGTTTGGGAACTACTCTTTTGATTGCGCTTTGTGCAATTTTAATCGGAACCGTGCTAGGCTGCATTTTTGCTCTGATGAGAATTTCCAAACACAAAATCTTACGGATTATTTCAACTGTTTATACAAATGTTTTGCGTGGCATTCCGCTTGCAACTCAACTGATGATTTTTTATTTTGTAGTTTTTGCTCCGTTGCATTTGCCACGTCTTATTGTGGCAATTATTTCTTATGGTTTAAATTCAGGTGCATATTGTACAGAAATTTTCCGGGCAGGAATTCAAGGCGTTGACATTGGGCAGTCAGAAGCTGGACGTTCACTGGGACTTTCGCCAAACCAGACTCTATTTAAAATCATTTTGCCACAGGCGGTTAAGGCTTGCCTTCCTACCTACACAAGTGAATTTATTGTTCTTATCAAAGAAACTTCGGTTGCCAGCTTTATTGCCGTTATGGATATGACAAAAGCCGGTGATATGATTAGAAATGCAACTTACAATGCCTGGATTCCGCTCCTGACCTGTGCTGCAATTTACCTTATTTTGACCCTTGGTCTTACAAAACTTTTCGGACTACTCGAAAAAAGGCTGGCTAAAAGTGACAGAAAATAAAACAGAACACAAAACTATAATTGAAGTCAAAAATCTAAAAATCAGTTTTGGCGATTTGAATGTTATCAAAGATTTGTCAATTAATATCAAAGAAAACGAGAAGATTGTCGTTATTGGACCGTCGGGTTCTGGTAAAAGTACATTTTTACGCTGCCTTAACAGACTTGAAACTCCGGATTCTGGAACAATTCTTTTCAATGGTATTAATTTGACGGATTCTAAGACAAATCTGAATATTGCACGGCAAAAAATGGGAATGGTTTTTCAGCATTTTAATCTGTTTCCTCACCTTACAGTTATGCAGAACATTACACTTTCACCGGTGACTTTAAAACTCAAATCAAAAGCAGAAGCAAAGGAAACTGCACTTCAGCTTTTAAAACGCGTTGGACTTGAAGAAAAGGCTGATGTTTATCCGTCTACGCTAAGTGGCGGTCAGAAACAGAGAATTGCAATTGTCCGTGCACTTGCAATGAATCCTGAAGTTTTACTTTTTGATGAGCCTACTTCTGCCCTTGATCCGGAAATGGTTGGTGAAGTTCTTGCTGTTATGAAAGAACTTGCAGACGATGGTATGACGATGGTCGTTGTTACTCACGAAATGGGGTTTGCCCGCGAAGTTGCCGACCGTGTTATTTTTATGGACAACGGTTTTATTGCTGAAGAAGGTACTCCACAAGAAATTTTTGGAAATCCAAAAAGCGAACGTTTGCAGCAATTTTTAAAGGCCGTTTTGTAAAAACGCAATGTTTTAATTCATTGTATTTTAACGAATTAAAACTCTTTCATGTATCTCTAAAAAAGTTTCGAAAATGATTTTTTAGAGATACCCTTTACAGAATTTTAGCAATTTCTGAACAACATTTTATTCCGTCCATTGCACTAGAAACAATTCCGCCAGAATATCCTGAACCTTCACCGGCCGGGTAAAGTTTTTTTATGGCAATGCACTGGCAGTTTTCTTTATCTCGCAAAATCCTTACCGGAGTACTTGTTCTTGTTTCCGGAGCTATCATGAGTGCGTCATCACAGATAAATCCGTGCATATTTTTATTAATTTCTTTAAATCCTAATTTTAAACGTTCAGAAATATGTTTTGGCAGCCATTTATCAAGTTCAGAACTTACAAGACCGGCCGTATAACTTGATTGTGGTAAAGTTTCTGATTTCCGCCCTTCCAGAAAATCCGTAATTCTTTGAGCTGGTGCCGACTGTCCATCCCCATTTTTTGCCGCAAGATTTTCAATTTCCGTCCTGAAAAACAACCCGGCAAGCTGAGAACAACCGGCAACTTCCGCCATTTTTACAAATTTCTGAGGCACATCTTCCGGCCGAATTTCTACAACAATTGCAGCATTTGACCATTTTGAATTTCGTTTTGCCGCCGACATTCCGTTTACAACAATTCCATCCGCACTTGTTGCAGAAGGAACGACAAAACCGCCCGGACACATACAAAAAGAATAAACTCCTCTTCCGTCAATTTGCGTTGTGACTCTGTACTCTGCAGCCCCAAGTTCCGGCTTTGCATTTCCATGAAATTGAATTGAATCGATTAATTCGCGCGGATGTTCAACACGAACGCCCGCCGCAAAAGTTTTTGCTTCCAGTGCAAGAGGTGCTTTTGACGCTATGAGGGTGTAAATATCATTTGCAGAATGCCCCGTCGCAAGTAAAACTGCATCGGCAAAAATTTCGCGTTTATTTCCGGTTTGCGTATTTTGAATTTTTACACCTTTGATTTCTTTTGAACCGTTTTTTTCTTCTAGAATAAAATCAAAGAGTCTTTCTTCAAACAAAAATTCTCCGCCAAGTTCAATAATTTTATTTCTCATATTATTTATGATTTGCGGAAGTTTATCAGTTCCAATGTGAGGATGAGCATCCGTCAAAATTTTCTGATTTGCGCCAAAAAATGCAAAAATTTGCAAAACAGAATTTATATTTCCACGTTTATTTGAACGCGTGTAAAGTTTACCGTCAGAAAAAGTTCCGGCACCGCCTTCTCCAAAACAATAATTTGAATCTGAATCTACTTTTGATTTTGTGCTAATCAGGGCAATATCTTGACGCCGTTCCTTTGTGTTTTTGCCCCGTTCAATTATAATTGGTTTAATTCCGGTTTCCAAAAGTTTTAGGGCACCGAATAATCCCGCAGGACCACTACCGACAACAATCACTGATTTTTTTTCGTCCGCATTTTTCCATTCTGGGACAAAATTTCTGCCATCAATTTCTTCCGCAGTTGGTTTTTCTCCAATAAAAACTTTAAAACGCAAGTGAATTTTCTGCTGACCGTGCCTTGCATCAATTGATTTTTTTATAAACACAAGATTTATTTCATCTTGGTTTTTAGGAAGTGGAATATTCTGCTTTTTTAATTCAATTTTGACGATTTTTTTATAAAGATTCTGATTATTTTCTTCTTCAGGTTTTATTGTGATAGTAATTTCTTTCTGCATAAATTGATTATACCGATTTACACAAAAAAGTAGACGATTAACAAAAATTTTATTAATTTTAAAGACATAAATCATTAAAGATATCTCTAGAAAATAAAATTTTTAGAGGTTCGCTTATAAAAATAAAGAGGTAGAAATATGAAAATTAAACCATTAGCAGATCGTATTCTTGTTAAAAATGACAAGGCAGAAACAAGAACAGCCGGCGGACTTATTATTCCAGAAGCTGCTCAGGAAAAAACACAGACTGCAACTGTAATTGCAGTTGGTTCAGGTACTGACGACGAAAAAATCACAGTAAAAGTCGGCGAAAGAATCATGTATGACAAATATGCCGGAACACAAATCAAAATTGACGGTGAAGATCATCTGATTTTGAAAATGTCTGATGTAATTGCGATTATAGAATAGTGTCTCTGGAGGAAAGAAAACCCTCTATTTCGGGGGTGCTCCCCAAGCCTCATCTCTTTTCCAGCAAGCGTTTAGGACTCTGCCCTAAAAACTTGTTTTCTAGTAAAAAAAGCAAATAAAGATTTAGTTTTATTTGCTTTTTTTTTATGGGAACCTCTAAAAATTGCAATTTTTAGAGGTGTCTTTGAAAATGCGATGTTTTAATTCGTTGTATTTTAACGAATTAAAACTCGAATGTATCTCTAAAAAAAGCATTGAAAATGATTTTTTAGAGATACCCTTATCTGTTGAGTTTTTTTGGGTAAAAATTCCGAAATTATTTTGAGGTTTTTGATAGGAGAACCTCTAAAAATTCTAATCTTTAGAGACTCTCTTAATTAAAAAAAAAGTCTTTAGAAAAGTTGAATTTTTTACGAAAAACCGGCCCGAGAATTGAACACCCGCGATGGTTGTTTCAACAACCGGAGCGGAAGCCCGTAAGCCACGCTGATTTGCGTGGCGCGGACTTTGAGGGTTACCGAAGTGTGAAATGCGAGTTGGAACGTGGCATTTTGCCTGAGAAAATTCTGGCGAATTTGATGCTCTTTCTTCCTATAATTTACATTCGACTATTTATTGGTTATAATTTAACGTTATGAACGCTAACGAACTTCGCTCAAAATATATTGAGTTCTTTAAATCTAAAAATCATGTTGAAATTTCCGGACAGTCTTTAATTCCGGAAAACGATCCTTCTGTTTTGTTTACAACGGCGGGAATGCATCCACTCGTTCCTTATTTACTTGGCGAAAAGCATCCAGCTGGCACTCGTCTTACTGATTACCAGAAATGTGTTCGTACTGGTGATATTGATGAAGTTGGGGATCCCTCTCATTTGACTTGTTTTGAAATGCTTGGTAACTGGTCTTTGGGTGATTATTTTAAAAAGGAATCTATTTCTTATTCTTATGAATTCCTTACATCTAAACAGTGGCTTGGATTGGATCCTCGCAAAATTTCTGTAACAGTTTTTGCCGGTGATGAAAATGCTCCACGTGATGAAGAAGCTGCTTCTGTTTGGCTTTCTGTTGGCATGCCGGAAGATAAAATTGCTTATTTGCCGGCTTCTGATAACTGGTGGGCAGCTGGTCCTACCGGTCCTTGTGGTCCTGATACTGAAATTTTTTACTGGGTTGGCGAAGGTTTACCTCCTGTTGGTTCAAATAAAGGCACGGATTCTGCAAACTGGATGGAAATCTGGAATAACGTATTCATGCAGTTTAACCGCCTCGACGAAAAAACTCTTGAACCACTTCCAAAGAAAAATGTTGATACTGGAATGGGGCTTGAACGAACAAACTGTATCTTGCAGGGAAAAACTTCGGTTTATTTGACGGAAGTTTTCCAGCCAATTATTCAGAAAATTGGTGAACTTGCCGGCGGTTATGTTTACGGTTCTGATGAAGAAAAAGATAAATCTGTAAGAATTATTGCTGATCATGCACGTTCATCAGTGTTTATTCTTGGTGATCAGAAAGGTGTAACTCCAGATCGTGTTGGGGCCGGTTATGTTCTACGCCGTTTAATCCGTCGGGCAGTTCGTCACGGAATGAAACTTGGAATTGAAAAAGACTTTATGGCAGAAGTTGCAGCGGTTGTTGTTGAAAATTTCAAAGGTCCGTATCCTGAACTTGAACAGAATTCTGCAAAAATTTACAGAGAACTTACAGCCGAAGAAGCAAAATTCCGTCTTACCCTTAAAAAAGGTGAATCGGAATTTCAGAAAATGCTTCCAAATCTGATGAAAAATCCTAAAAAAATTATTTCCGGTAAGGTAGCTTACAATTTGTACGAAACTTATGGTTATCCGCTTGAACTTACTCAGGAATTGGGGGCTGAAAACGGATTTACCGTTGATATTGAAGGCTTTAAAGAAGCTGAACGCAAACATCAAGAAGCTTCTAAAACTGCCGAAGCGGGAAAAGCAAAGGGGGGAATTGCGGAACAATCTGACGCTGCAACAAAATATCATACTGCAACTCATCTTTTGCAGCAGGCTCTTGTTGATGTACTTGGCCCTCAGGTTGCACAGAAAGGTTCAAATATCAACAGTGAACGTATGCGTTTTGACTTTACATTTGAACGCCCTATGACTAAGGAAGAAATCCAGAAAGTTCAGGACATTGTAAATCAGAAAATCAAGGAAGACTTGCCTGTTGATATGCGTGTTATGACTCTTGATGAAGCAAAGGCTGAAGGTGCAAGAGCGTTGTTCTCTAACAAGTATGGGGAACAGGTTAAAGTTTATACTATTGGGCGTAACCCTAAAACTGATTGGTTTTCTAAGGAAGTTTGCGGTGGTCCGCACGTTCAGCATACTGCACAGATTGGAGACTTTAAGATTGAAAAAGAACAGTCTTCATCAGCTGGTGTGCGCAGAATTCGTGCAACAATCAGTGGTGGTTTGCCATTAGACAAATAGGATTTTCGTTACGTAACTAAATTCTAAAGTTGTTGTTAATTTTATACAAAAAACAAACGGAAAACCTTTGGAAGTTTTTATTTTCAGAGGCGACTAAAAGTCCAAATCAAATGAATTCTTTTTTTTTTGAGGTACATAATATGAAGAAAATTGCACTTGGCTTGATGATGCTTTTTGCAGTAGCTGGAATGAGTTTTGCTCAGTCTAATGATTTACAGGTTTTGGCAGTTGTGAAGTTGAACAAAAGCGAATCTATTACTGTAAAACAGTTAAAAACAAGAGTGTCAACTTATCAGAAACAAATGCAGAGAAGTCTTTCTGTTGAAGAAAAACAACAGATTTTAGACGCTCTTATTGACGAAAAATTGATGCTTCAGGCTGCACAGAAAGCCGGACTTACAGTTTCAGATACTTACGTTTCTCAGTATTTCCAGCAGCTTATGGCCGCTCAGACAGGACTGAATGTTTCAGAAAAGGAACTTAACGATCTTATCAAACAGTCTCAGGGAAAAACTTTGGATCAGCTTTTGACAGAGCAAGTTGGAATGAACACCGCTGATTACAAGGCATATTTGAAAAATCAGCTGATTATTCAGCAGTATGTTCTTCAGCAGCGCCAGAAAGAAATTCAGGCAATTGCCGCAACTGACGATGAAATCAGAATGTTTTATGAAAGCAATAAAAAGTCATTTGTTTGGGACGATATGATGAAAATTTTCATGGTAATTGTTCAAAAAGGTGATAATGCTGACGCTGCAAAAATAAAGTTAAACGACTTAAGAAACAAATATATAGACAAAAAACTTACTGCAGATCAGATGACTGTTCAGTCAAATGCTGAAGGTTCTGGATACCAGGCAGGCGAACTTCTTTTACCAAAAACAGAACAGGGTGCAGCCGCAATTGGAATGCCATTTCAGAATATTATTCTTCTTTTTAGTCAGAGTGAAGGTTTTGTTTCTGACATTCAGGATACAACTTCTGACTACAGATTTATTGCGGTTGGAAAAAAGTATGATGCAAAAATGCTTGGTATTAGCGATTTAGTTCAGCCAGAAACAACTGTAACAGTTTATGATTATATTCGTTCGAATCTTAGCCAACAGAAACAGCAGATGTATCTTCAGACTGCGGCACAGGAACTTGCAGATAAACTTGATACAGCAGAAAACGTTGACCGCAAAAAATCTGGAGATGCTTTGAATAAACTTCTGGACTGGGGTGAGTAAAAGTGTCACGACGAAAAGGACGAATTATTGCATTTCAGGCTTTGCATTCCTGGGACGTTACAAAAGAACCACTTGAAGATTTGCTTTCTTTTACATGGCTTCAGAAAACTGAAAGCATAACAGAAGACGGTGAACCGGTAATGAAAGAATTTAACGAAGAGCAGAAGGAAGAACAGACTTTTGCCAGTCTGATTATTGCCGGTACAATCGAACACATCAAAGAAATTGATGAAGCAATAGAAAGTCATCTGTCTTCAACCTGGTCTTTAGAAAGAATTAACAAAGTAACGCTGGCAATTTTACGAACCAGCGTTTATCAGATTCTTTTTCAGCCAGATGCAAATATTGGAATTATAATTAATGAGGCAGTTAATATTTCGCGTGAATATGGAACTGATGATTCTTATAAATTCATTAATGCAATTCTAGATAAAATAGGCAAAGATGAGTCTGAAAAAAAGTAAAAATCATCTTTTAAAGCACATCTTTATTTCATTTCTTTTAATTTTGTTCTGTTTTGCATCTTGTAAAATGCGGGCAGAACAAAAATCTTTAACCACACAATTTGAAATTATTGATGCACTCATTTCCACAAATCAGTTTGACGATGCTGAGCGCGAATTAAAGAAAATTCAGAAAAAAGTTTATGATTCCTGGTCTTATATCGGGATTTTTAAAAGATATAAGATGCTTGCAGATTATGACCAGGCAGATAAAGTAATTTTGCAGGCCTTGAAAAAAAATCCGGAAAATCAGGAATTACTTGCTGTTTACACGGATTTTTTGCTGGAAGAATGTCGTAATGAAAATTCTTCAACGCGAACAAGAACAGTTTCTGTAAAAAGCGGAAATCAAAAATCTCTTGAAAAAGCACTGGAATACGGAATTAAATTAAAAAATGGAAAGTATGCTTCGCTTTTTTCAGAGGCGATTTTGTTAAAATATGAGGTAGAATTCAAAGATAAAACGCAGGAAGAATTAAATCTGCTTTACAAAAATGATGATTTTTATTCCGTTTATTACGATGCTTACCACGGAAGTAAAAGTCCGCTGTGGCTGAGAAATTGTGCAGTAATTAATCTTGTGAACGGTCAGTATAATGCAGCTGCAAATCTTTCTCCAGGTATTTTTGCTGATGCTGATGATGCATATTTTTGGGCACTCGCGCTTTATGATGCCGAAGAATATTACGAATGTGTGGATGCACTTAAAACTGCAAGAACATATTTTGATGATTTTACTCAGAAAAATATTTTTAAGACCTCGTCAGTAAAACTTGCGGCCCTTGAATCTGATGCTTATTATGCTTTGAATTTGTATGATAAGGCAGAAAATGCACGTCAAAAAGGAATTCCGGAAAAACAGGATTTTTCAAAACTTACGGAAGATGAACAAAAATTGCTGCCTTTGCTCATGACAAACAGTGCAGTCTGGGCAAAATACAACGGAGACAAAGCTACATGCGCCGACCTTTTGTTTACTGTCGTTACAAACTGGCCTGATTATGTGCCGGGACTCATTCAATATGCTGACTTTGCATACGAATCAAATCTAGAACGTGAAGAAAATTTTGAAATAAAAGCTTTGCGCAAGGCAGGACTTTCTACTCTTGAGATGGAAAAATACGATAGCCGCAGAAAAATTCCTTTGAGTGACGCACTTTACAGGATAAATTCTTCATTGCTCAGAAAACAAAATCCGTATCTTGAAATAAAAAAGATGGATTTGGCTTATAAAACGGATTTTTCAAAAACTCAAAAAGAAAAAGACCGTGATTTGTGGAATTTTCTGGAAAATAATTATTATTCCGCACAAGATAACCGTGCCTTGATTATAGAATACGCCGTACACTATCTTTTAAATCAAAAACAAACTGATGAAGCCTGGAAAGTTTTTTTGCGTTATGTAAAAGAAATTTTCGTTTTTGATGAAAAAACTGATTTTTGGACACAATTTGTCTCACAAATGACGAAACTTGACTTAAGATTGTTGGAATATGCTGGGTATTTTGCTCAAAGTCAGGGACTTTATGATGAAACCTTGAGAATTTATGAATATTGTGTGTTCGAAAGTTCTGGAATTCTAGAAGAAAATCAAATTTCACCGAATGTTTCTAATATGACTTGCATGAATCTTGCGGACATTTATTATTCAAACGGAAATAAAGACAAAGCCTTAAATTTGTACGGAAAAACAGCAACCCGTGAAATGCAGCCAAAACGTCGTTCTGAAATTTATTACAGAATTGCCTTAATTTATGCAGATTCTTCTGACAAAAAAAATGCAAGCCGGGCTGCAGAAACTGCAAAACAAATTTATCCGGAAAATGCAAAAGCAAGTTTGCTATTGGATAAATTGAAATAAGGGAGCCTTTCGAGTTTTAATTCGTTAAAAATACAATGAATTAAAACATCGCGTTTTCAAAGATACCTCTAAAAATTGCAATTTTTAGAGATAACCTTATATTGAAGCCCGTTATGGAAAAAGGCTGAATTCTGAAAGTCTTTTGATTTTTGATGAAGTGCAGCAGTGGTATCAGGTTTTGTCTGCATAAAAGTATTTTTGTCAGGAGCATCGGGAAATCTTGGTTCAGTAAACGTCATTTCTGTATTTGCAGAAACGGTATCCGCAAACTTATTGTCACTTGGTTTATATTTCTACTGAAGGCGAATTTGAATTGATGCCACCTTAGCAGTTACTTAGCTTTTACGCTTCCTTCCACCCCAGAACACCGCTCGCGTCGTCAGCAAAAACAAGCGCGATTTTGTGGGTAGTCTTTCCGCTTACGCTGTAGCGTTCTGCGTAACCTTTCTTTTCAATCTGATCCAGGGCTTCCTTTACGCCCTTTTCAAAATCGGTTGGAGGAACTGTTTTCAGCTCAAAAATGTAGACATCGGTCTGGGTTGTAACGATTATGTCGCTTCTTCCGAAAATTGACTGCATTTCGCTTACAACGTCAAAACCGGTCATACGGAATAAAACGTGGGTGATTGCCTCGTAAAAGTTTTCGCACATATTTTTCTGTACAATCGTCGGAATGTCAGAAAAACACGCCTTTACAATCCGCATTGCATATTCAAGCTCGTTTGCGGCAAAGGCTTTTCGTAAATAGTCCACGGAAAGTCCAAGGTCATCGTCCGGAACGCTTATGAACTTTGGCAGGATTGCATTCAAAAATCCGTCTTCAACCTCTTTGTTCGGAAAGCCCAGAGTGTAAATGCGGCTGTCTTCTGTTTCTTCAAAATCTTTTATTGTTAAATATCCGCTTTGGTAGATTACCGGGAGCATATTCTTGCTGTCCGGGTCGTAGTCCTTAAACTGGCTTTCAGTCGCCTTTCTTCCGTCCATAATTGAAAAAAGCTGGAAGGGCTGGTTCTGCAAGGTCTTTACTAAAAATGAAGGAGTTCCGCTTTCAAACCAGTAGGAGCCAAAATCAGAATTTTTCAGGCACCGCAAAAGGCAGAAAGGATTGTAAACGCCCTCTGAGTTCGGGGAAAAATGGTAGCCGTCATACATTTTTGCAAGCCGTTTTTTTGTTTCTTCTACAGAACGCTTTTTCGTTTGGGCAAGTTCCTCTATCTCAGGCATAAAATACTCTGTAAGCTCAGTTTCAGAAATTCCGCAGATTGAGGAATATTTTTCTTCCAGGGAAATGTCTTCCAGCTGGTTCAAGCCGCTGAAGATATTCATATGGCTTATGCGCGTGATTCCAGTGATGAACAGAAAACGGATGTATCTGTCGCTATTTTTTAAAGGGCTGTAAAAAGCTCGCAATATTTCCCGGTTCTGATTTTCGTATTCGGTGTAAAGCGCGTCCAAAATAGGCTTGTCGTACTCGTCAATTAAAATCACGACAGGGCGGTCTGTTTTTTCAAAGGCTGCTTTTATTATATTTCCAAGCCTGCTTCCAAAATCATCTGAATCCACAGCCGCAAGAGCATACGTTTTTTCAAAATCAAGAAGAATATTATCCAGATAACTTTTTAAAATATCAGTTTTATAAAAAGAATTTCCGCCAAAACTGATATTTAAAACAGGATATTCAATCCAGTCTTTTTCCAGTTTTTCCAGCGCAAGTCCTGTAAAAAGTTCCTTTTTGCCTAAAAAATATGCCTCAAGTGTTGAAATAAAAAGGCTTTTTCCAAATCGGCGCGGACGGCTTAAAAAATATGGCTTTCCTTCTGTTGCAAGTTTGTAGACAAAAGCCGTCTTGTCTGCATAAACTGCATTGCGGGAGCGGATTTCTGAAAATGTCTGAATGCCAATCGGCAAAAATCTTCCTTGAGCCATAAGAAAAATATAACACGGTTACAGGTAAAATGAAAGAGATGTTTGCGTCCGGATTGCCCTTTGAAGAATCTGAAAAATTCTAATACTTTTCCAAAATTTTTTTTGCGATATTTTTAACTGCATCAGTCAGTTCCGGTGGATTCAGGACTTTTGCTGTTCCGCCTAGCTGCAAGACCCAGTGGGCAGTCTGGTTCAGCTGGTTTGTTTCAAAGGAAAGAAGAACTGAGCCGTCCGGATTTTCGGTGATTTGCTGGGCTTTGTGCCATTCCCGTTCCATGACATAGGTTTTAATTGCCGGCTCGATTAAAAGTTCAACCTTAAAATGCGGGGTAGTTGTGTTCCATGTTCCGTAGTTCGGGTCAATATGATTTTCAAGTTTAAAGTCTTTAGGAATCCTAAAAGTTTTTTCTGTGATTTTTGCATTGCGGATGCGGGGCATGGCGTAAAGACGTATGTCTTTTGCGTGAAAGGAATAACCGATTACATACCAGCTGCCTTTCTGGCAAATCAGATGGTAGGGATTGAATTCCCGTTTTTCGTGTTCTTTGTTTTGGGCAGTCTTGTATTCAAATTCCATTGTTTTGTGTGCTTTTGTGGCTTTTAGGACAGCGTCAAAAACTCCGTTCTGCAGCTTTGTGACCGGCTCGGAGATAAAATGAATCTCATTGTTTACAAGCGAAGAGTCAACACTTACGTTGGCTGGAAGCATATTGGTTATCTTTGACATGATTGAGCGGAAATTTTCTTCTAGCGGTGTGTTTTTGTACTGTTCCAGGAGCGGAAGAATTGCGGAGATTGTGAGCAGTTCACCTTCCTTGAGCATTATATTCTGGATAAAAAAGTTCTTGTCGGTGTAGTAATATCCGTTTCTGGAAAAATCAAATTCAATCGGGGCGTCGTAATCATTTTTTAGGATTTCGATGTAGCGTCTGACGGTTTTTCCGCTTTTTTCAATCAGTTTTGACAAATCTGTCGCGTTAGGATAATCGCCGTTCCTGATTGCCCGCTCGATTTTAAGAAGGTTATTTAAAATGTGTGTCTGTTCGTGTTTTGTTCCCATATTTTTAGTATAGCATGAAATTTTAAAAGGGTAGGACAATTCTTGTCCAAGGTTGGGTTTTATAATGATTTTAGATATTGGTTGAATTGTCGGTTTGAATGGATTTTTAGCAGGAGGTGCAATATGAATGCGCAGATTTTAATTAAATGTGGAAACAATTGGTTTGAATTTTCAAAGAGCAAGACAGGACAGTTAGATTATGAAGGAAAATTGGAGAATGGTGTTTTGCCTAAAGTTGACGGTTATCAGGAGATTGCGGCAAGCACTTATTTTAGCCCAAGGTGGTGCATTTATCTTCAGGATGAGATGAACTGCAATCCAAAAATCTATGTGTCGCCGGATGTTGATATTTCAGACAGCGACATTTTTGATTTTCTTGTGCATGTAGGACCTCTTCTTGCGGCGGTTGAGGCAAAGGATTCTTTTTTTGCCGGAGAATTATATCTTTGCCGCCGTGATTCTTTTGAACAGTTTGCGCAGCTTACATCGTATATTATGGAAGGAATTTCAGTTGAGGTTCTGTTCAGCCTTGCTTACGGAAAAATGAGCAATGTTGACCCGGAAGATATTCCCCTTATTTTTAACAATGCGAAGAAAAAACTTAATTACAACGCTTCAAGGGAAACATTGGACCAGGCATTTATGCGGTACTTTAAGGAAAACTCTGTAACTTTGACACTTCCGCTGGTGGGAACATGGGTTTATCGCTGGGACAAGGCTCCGGACGTTCTGGAAAATCTTACCGACAATCTTTATTGTGAAAATCTTTTGGAAAAGTCGGAAAAAATCCGGAAAGCCAAACATGATTTTTATGCCAGCCTTGAATGTTCAGTCCAGGCAGAGCCGTACAATCAGGCTGACAGAAATTCAATTCTTGTCTGCCTTGAAAACATAAGTTCAAAAATCAGCGGAAATCCTGGAATGGAAAAAGCAGGACACATCCGCGCCCTTGCCGCCAAAGTTATCCGCGAGTCAAAGCCGGAAAAAATGAGCTACAACGGAAAACTTGTCCGCATAGGCTACAATGAAATTGTTGTTCAGATAAGGGTGTAATGCAGGAAGAGGTTGAATGAAAAAAATCAATAAACATCGAAAAGCAGATACATTCTGTGTGATACTCTATATCACCTGCAATATTTTCAATACAATCAAAATTGCATTCAGGAGTGTAAAAATATGAAATACGAAGACTGGAGTCCCTCCCTTTCGGAATATGAACCGAATATCAGCAGGGAAGACTGGCTCAGGTTTTTAAATGAAAAAATAAAAGATAATCAGAGAATACTGACAGCCTTAGCCAGTATTATGGATAATGGCGGTGAATTCATATGTAAGGAAATTGCCAATAAATACGGCGATAATATGGCTCTTTTTCGTAATTTTATTACTGCGGATTTTGGAAAATATGCTTCGGAATATTTTAATGTTCCAGTCTGGAAAGATGATACCGGTAGTGAAAGAAACTGGTCTATACTTTCCCAGATTAAAGATTGTACGAATAAAGAAATCGGCACTTATAAATTTCGACTTAGAAATAATTTGAAGGCGGCTTTAGAGAAGTTTGGAATTTCAAAGTATTTTTCTTATGGAAAGCAGTATATTTCATGCATTATTACGAATATGACCTGGAACAGTAATGGCTGGAAAGGACTGAGCAATGATAAATCGAATTTTGGTTATGTAAAAAACGGTAATGTGGGGCATGAAAACTGGAATTTTGATTTTGATAATCCAAGAAATGTTGATGACAAAATTTATGGCTTTATTCAGTTTTCAAGAGGTGCTCCAAAAACTTCTTCCGAGTATTCTCATCTGGTTTTAATGTCTTCAAATAATCAGATTGTTGGAGTTTACGGTAAAGCTATGATTTTGAAAAAGCCTGAAGCGATAGAAGATAATTTACTTTTTAATATCTGCGGATTAAAAGATTACTGTGTCTATTTTAAAAATCCTGTTGATAATGAAGCCAAGAAATATTTAGAAGGCGGAGAGAGATTAGGGCAAGTCGGATTTAATTATTTAACTGACAAGGAAAATATCCTTGCAATTTTAGATGAAGCAAAAAAATTAAATCCTGATGAAAGCATAAAAATTGAAAAAATAATTAACTGGGTTGCAGAAAATAAAATAATCGGCAAAGATGAAAAACAAAATGAAGAAAGCTCAATTGACGGAGGAAATATCATGTCTGAAAACGAAATCCCATTAAATCAAATTCTTTATGGTCCTCCCGGAACTGGAAAAACTTATATTACAAAGGAAATGGCTGTAAAAATCTGCGACAGTAAATATTATGAAGAACACAAAGCCACCAGAGATGAAATTCTAAAAAGATACAAAGAACTGGTTAGTGAAAAGAGGATTGTTTTTACAACTTTTCATCAGTCGTTGAGTTATGAAGATTTTATTGAAGGAATAAAACCTGTCATAGAGGAAGATTCAACTGACTTGAAATATGAAATTAAGCCCGGGATTTTTAAGGAAATATGTCAACGGGCTTTGGTAACATCTTCCGTTTCAAGCAATGAAAATTTATTTGCAGAGTTGAATGATAATCCAACGGTTTGGAAAGTATCACTTGAAAGAACTGGAGATAATCCTACAAGAAAAGATTGTCTTGAAAATGGCTATATAAGAATTGGCTGGTTTGAATATGGTGATGTAAACTTTGAAGAATTTGAAAATTTTGATAATGGTGGTAAAACAATACTTCAGGCTTTTCAGTCAAAAATGCAGATTGGTGATATTGTTGTTTCCTGTTATTCCGCAAATGAAACAGATGCTGTTGGAATTATTACAGGTGATTATTATTACGATGAAAAAGGTGGTGAATATCCAAGGTACAGAAAAGTAAAATGGCTTATAAAAAATGTAAAACTAGATATTCGCGAAAAAAATAATAATAAGCCAATGACAATAGCTTCGGTTTATAAATTGTCTTTGTCGGTAGAGGATGCTATTTCTTTAGTAAAAGATAATATTGAATCACCAAAAGCCACCCCTAAAGAAAAGAAACCTCATCTTTTAATTATTGACGAAATAAACAGAGGAAATGTTGCCCAGATTTTTGGAGAACTTATTACTCTTATTGAAGAAAGCAAAAGAAAAGGGGCTTTTGATGAGCAATCATGTATTTTGCCTTATTCCCAAAAATCTTTTTCTGTTCCAGATAATCTTTACATTCTTGGAACAATGAACACCGCCGACAGAAGTGTTGAAGCGCTGGATACTGCTCTCAGACGAAGATTTAATTTCGTGCCTATGATGCCAGACCCTTCAAAATTAGGTTCGGTTGGAGATATTGATTTATCTGAAATGCTTACCGCGATTAATGAAAGGCTTGGCTATCTGCTTGATAAAGACCATACAATCGGACATGCATATTTTATGAAAGCTGATGACAAGCCTTTAACGCTGGAAGATTTGTGCAGTATCTTTGAAAATAAAATCATTCCACAACTACAGGAATATTTTTATAACGATATGAAGAAAATCCAGATGATTTTAGGAGAAGCTTTTGTTTCAAAAAAAGAAGTAAAAATTGACCTTTTTAAAATTAAAGATGATTCTTATTTTGATCAAAAAGAGCTTTATGAAATAACTTCTTCTGATAAGTGGGATGAAGCGTCGTTTGTTGGGATTTACGAGTAAATGTCACTTTCTTCAATAACTTTATTTGAGCATCAGAAATTAATTGCCGGCGAAACTTCCGGATTTTCACAAAAACATTTGGATGCTCTTGAAATATATCATGACCAGCATCTCAATTCTAAAAGACCTTTATTTTTTGATTTAGTTCATAAGGGAATAAAGTTTTCTTCTTACGTCGGGATTTTGCAGGTTGGAAATTGTTATATTGAAGTTCTTCCAAAGTTAGGAAATGACAATCGGTTTCCAGAAGAAAAATGGCGAAAGTTATTGTGCGATATGCTGTCAGTTACTAAAAACATAAAACTGAATCCCACAGAAAACAGTTCGTTAAATTTGTACAAACACAAACTGTGGGAATTATTTTATTATGCTTTTGTTGACGAAGTTGAAAAGTTGATTCGTACAGGATTTTGTAAAGCCTATCAAAAAGAAGAATCAAATAAAAATGCTTTAAAAGGAAAACTGGTTTTTCAAAAGAATCTTAATAAGAATATCGTTCACAAAGAAAAGTTTTATACGACTTCAACAGAATATACACGTGATTTTCCAGCAAATCAAATTGTAAAAACCGCCTTAGATTTTTGTCTTAATGTTGACTGTGTAAAAACTCAGGCGAAAAAATTGGCTGAAGAAATGCAGAATATCAGGTCAATTAATCCGCTGGCAATTGACTGGAATGTAGTTGAAAAATTAAAGGAAAGCAGAAAGTTGTCTGCATATTCAAAAGTCCTTACTCTTTCAAAATTGATTTTAAATGGAATTAATCCTGACTTGAACCGGGGAAAAACTAGTGTCAGTGCAATTATGTTTGATATGAACGAACTGTTTGAAGAATATGTTGCAAGAATTATTTTTGCAAAGTCTGAAAATGATGTTTCTGTTTTTGTCCAAAATCAAAAGGAAATATGGAATGGCAGAAAATGCCGCCCGGATATTGTCTGGGAAAAAGAAAACGAAAGAATTATTCTTGATACAAAATGGAAACAGGTTGAATCAAAAGGTGAAGTTGCTTCTGCGGATATGTATCAGATGTTTGCCTACTTGCACAAATTTTCGGAAAATAAAAAAACAGCGAAAAAGGCTTTGCTCGTTTATCCCTGTACAGAAGAAAAGTCTGGTCTTTTGGATGTAAATAAAATACAGGCAATGAAAAGTCAGCAATTTGAAATTGAAAATAATGAAAAAGAACTGGGAATTTGCTGGTTTAATGTGTTTGGAAAATATTTCTGGCATCTTTAGAATCAAGATACTGTTTTATCAAAAGGACATAAAAATGAAATTTTTATTTGTAGCTTTAGGCGGTGCGGTGGTTTTACGACATTTTCAACATTTTCGCTGGAATCTTATAATCTTTTTGCAGAAAAACAATATGCGACAGGCAGTGCCTATGTTTTATTAAGTTGCCTTGGATGTATCTTGGGTGTGCTGTGCGGAAAAAAACTGGCGGCTCTTGAAAAGGCGTAATTCTATTCATTGTTATGGGGAAAACGTAAGTTTTGCGACGTAATACCGCCTGTCAAAAAAATTAAAAAGTTACCAGGCTGGGTGTCCTGTTTCAACAAGGCTATCTATATCCTGATATGCGTTTTCGATGGCTTCAGTGTGATATAGCTCATACATATTGTAAATAAAATCAGTTTTACCTTTTTCGTCCAATATTTTTAAGATGTGAAAGGCATCTGTGTTTTTGTATTTTGCATAACTTTCGATTAAGTAAACAAAAAATTCAAATTCTTTGTTCATAATTATGCCCCCATTAGATATTGGGATTTTAGTGGGGCTCCAGACTTTTCTTCTTCGGTGTAGATTTCGAAGATTGCTTCCGGGCTAAAGAACCACATTTCTAATTTTTCGTCTATAAGCATTTTATGAGTTTTTGAGGCAGAAAATTTTCTAAAGGCATCAATGCAAGAGCAGTTTTCATTTTTTGCAATAAACATACAGACTTGAACTTCTATCTAGCTGATTTTTTCTGGCAAAGCAGTTTGATTATTCATAATCTTATCGCCTCCTTAAAACTTAAACATTTTAGTGCCGTTTCTGTGCAAAAAACATATTGATCTTTTAATTTTTGAGGGAGAAGAAGAGATATTGCAGTGTTTTCATCAATCATTTTTGAAATATAACTGTTTATAACTGTAATTGTAGAATCATTTGCTACAGGACCGTGTACAATGTCAAATACTTTTCCATTATAAAGCCCTTTACGGTTTTTAACGACAAATTCAAGCCATTCTTTATTTGGATTATCGAAATTTAAGATTTTTAAAGACGATGCTTTTCCTTTGGTAAAATTATAAATATTCAAAAAAGGTTCGCCTGTGTTAGAACGCAAGAATTTTAATTTTGCCAATTTTGAAGCTTGGTCTTTATCGCTTGTTGTATAAAACCCACTTCCAAAGTTTAATTTTCTAGCACTATTGATAATTTGAGGATTTTCTACTCTTGTATTACTTCCGTGATATAAAATTATTTCTCCCATTTCCATGTTAAATATACTGTACATTTTATTTTATGTCTAAAAATGTATTCTACATAGATTTTTTTTTCGGACGTTCCCCTCCGTTTCGTTCGGGCTTCGCCCTCACTTCACTCCGGGTCGGCAGTTCCGCAGTTCGCTACCCCTCAAAGTCCTCGGGCCACAAATAGTGTCCCTGCGGTCTTCGGCCTCGGCAACTGAAGTTGCCATCGTCGCTGCTCCATTGCCTAACGCAAAAAAACAAATAATTTTCGAATCACTTGGAAAAGTCATGCACATATAAGTGATGGCTTCGCCGTAATATTTAAAACCAAGCGAAACAATTGCGTAAAGCAGGCAGAAAAGCAGCCGCAAAAACTGGCCGGAAACGTGGCCTTTTGCCGTAAAAAGCAGGGAAGGCGAAGTCAGCAACAATGATAATTTTTCAATATGGCTTCTTAAGCTTTTTTTAGTCTTTGGTTTTGCTCATTATCAAGAGAATCTTTTTCATTCAAGGCAGATTTTATAGTATCAATTTCAGATTTATTTGCAAAGTCTTGTAAACAACCCCGAAAATTTGTATAATTATAAAAATATGCAAAATTGCAATGAATAAATATGCAGTTTTTATGCAATTTTTTATGGGGGCAAGTATGGCAGATTTGAAACACAAAAAATTTATAGAAAAACTTTCGATACTTGCGGAACGTAATGACCCTATCAATCCAGATCTTTATCAAAAGTATGATGTAAAACGCGGTCTTCGCAATGCAAATGGTACCGGTGTTCTTGTTGGGCTTACCCGCAGGGCAAACGCATTATAAAAAAATCTCTGTTTAAAAACTTCAAAATCTGGTAAA
>CAVJCY010000028.1:0-30580 GCA_963648145.1 bacterium
AGTTCTCAGTTCTCAGTTCTCAGTTCTCAGTTCTCAGTTCTCAGTTCTCAGTTCAGGAATAACTCTCTCTTAAATAAATTTTATTTGGTAAAACAAAGACCGTTTGTACTTGTGTAAAATGTGCAGGTGCGGACGGTCTTTTTTTATTTTAAAACATTTTTCATATTGAGGTGCGATAAAAATTACATCCGTGTAATTTTTATCACTGCTATTTTTCAAACAGAGTTTGAAAAATAGCTTATTCAGCACCTCTTGTGCTGCCGCTAACGCGGAGTTTTATAAGGAGGAAAATATGAAAAAATTGAAGTATGCTTTATTAGCATTGTTGGCAACTTTCACACTCGTTGTGGCAGGTTGTAAAAATCCAGAGGATCAGAGTGGAAGTACTGGTTCCAATTTGACAAAAATAACAAGTGTAAGTGACTTTGGAAAAGATAGTTTGTCTTTAAGAGTTTTATACAGTTGTTCTACATATACAGGAAATGATTATTCGACAGCCTCCACTTATTACATTTATTTATATTTAGAAAATGGAAAGTTATACAGTCAAGATTATGAATGTGTTGAAAAAACTTATACCGATACATCTAAAGCTAAAGAAACTTACTGGAAAAAAGACGGAGAGCTAACAGAAGTTTCCTTTACCGATGGTAAAATTTCAATTGGTTATGCTAGTACATATCTAATGGGCAAAGTTGATGATACATATTTTATTTATCAGGCTGAGAAATTTTCGAGAATTTCTGGAAGAGGTCTTTATTCAACATTTGAATATAAGGAAGATGATAAGAGCTCAAAAATTACTTTTAAGGATAATGGAACTGCTACTTCTGAATACTCTTACAAAGATAGTGATGGTAACACTCAGTCTTATTCGCAGGATTTCATCTATAAGAATAACAATGGTCTTATTTCCGTTTACGGAGAGGGCACAGAAATTTCGGGAAATGTGTGTTACGACGGGTCAGCTATCTACCTGGTAACAGGAATCTTTGAAGAAGTCTCTGAACTTCCAACTGCAACAAACTAAAGCTCTTTACGCTTAAAACTTCAACTCTCCTGGGCAAAGTAAAATGAGCAGGGGAGTTTTTATTTTTCCAGGACAAATAAATATTCAGAAACGTAAATATCCCGCTGGTTCAGGTTTCTGCTGCCACGGAAGGTGTTGTATGAAATTTCTATGGTTTTGACTTTACCGTATTTTTGGAGCATATTTTTCATTTGTTCAAATTCTATAAAACCTTCGGAATTGTAAGAAATTATTATGAATTTGCTCTGAAGGTTTTTAATTATTTTTTCCATTGAATTAAAAGCAGTTCGAGATTTGTTAAATTCTGAATGATTCCAATCCTGGGTAATTCCGCTGACTTTGCTAACTTCAACGTCAAGTTTATTTTTGATTATTAAATTGAGCATAAAATAATTTGAACCGTACGGATGTTGGTTATACGGCGGATCCAGATATGCAATGTCCAGATTTTTTAATTCTTCTGAAAGTTTAACAGTGTCTTTTTGATAAATTTTAAAATCTGATTTAAAGTTGCTAAAAATTGGTTCTTGTAATTCAATTTTCCCAAAGATTCGGGGCAGGGCATTTTTTCCTGATGCGCCAAAACACCCGATTCCTGTGTTTTTATCTTTGTAAAAGCCTTTAAAAACTCCGCTGGTGTTTACGTGAATTGACGCTTCTGTGATTAGCGGAGCTAGAAAAAATTTTTTTAAATCTTCGGAAGGGATAATCTCGTCAATTAAATTTCTGTAAGTGTCAATTAAAAGCGCATTTTGGCGGGTATAAAAAACTCGTTCGCCTTTTTGTATATTATTATCATCTTGGGGAGCATAATTTTTTGAAATAATGCCTGGAATTTTGTTTTTTGAGGCAAGGTCAATAATTTTATTTCTGAGGATTTTACATTCTTGTACCGGGTAGTCTTTTTTATTTGTGAGGTAGCAGGAATTTACGAGTGAAGAATAATTTTCCAGGTCATTTACGATGATGGTCGAAGAATATTTTTTTAACATTCTAGCAACAATTCCAGTGCCAGAAAAAAGATCTGCGCAAATTACTTTTTCTTTTCCGAGTTTTGCCAGAATTTCCTGGATTTCAATTTCGATTTTTCCGAGTAAAGCACGTTTATTTCCTAAATATGTGAGTATTTGCGTTGTTAAAAAATCTTCGTTTTCCTGTAAGGTTTCCATTTTTTTCCTGAATATTTTTATGATACTGGTTTTTATTGGATTTTCCAATAAACAGACTTTTTGTTGATTTAATGTTATATTTTAAGGGGATCTCTAAAATTTGCAATTTTTAGAGATGTTCTTAACTGTGTTTGTGGTAGCGATGTGAAGGGCGCCGCAGGCGGACACAGTAAACGTAGCGCCATTGTTCTGGCGCGGAGTACTGTGGCTGGAGCGAATGCGGAACCCGGAACGTAGCGACGGCTTTAGCCGGACCACCCTGAAAAATAAAAAAAAAGAAGGTGTTTTATGAATGAAACTTTGAAAGTTCTTGAAAGTCGACGAAGCTGTCGGAAATTCAAAAAAGAAATGATTAGTGAGGAGGATTTGAATGCGATTTTGAGGGCGGGAACTTATGCTCCGACGGGAATGAATAAACAGTCGCCGGTGATTATTGCCGTAACGAACGAAAAATTGAGAAATGAAATCAGTGAAGAAAATCGGAAAATTGGCGGTTGGGATGAAGGTTTTGATCCGTTCTATGGTGCTCCGGTTATTTTGATTGTGCTTGCCGACAAGGCCGTGAGTTCGAATTATATTTATGACGGAACTCTTGTTATGGGCAATTTGATGAACGCGGCAGAATCGCTTGGGCTTGGTTCAATCTGGATTCATCGTGCAAAACAGGAATTTGAAAGTGATTTTGGAAAGAAAATTCTTGAAAAACTTGGAATAAAAGGCGATTTTGAAGGAATTGGTCACGTTGCTTTGGGCTATAAAGATGAAGGCGGAACTAAGGAAGCGGCTCCGCGCAAAGAAAATTATATTTACAGAGTAAAATAGAAGGCGTTGCCGTTATTAACGCGGAGTTTTAAAAGGTGATTTTTATGGTAAAGCATATTATTTTGTGGACTTTGAAAGCAGAACTTTCGGAAGAAAAGAAAAATCTGGTAAAAAAAGAAATTAAGGAAGACCTTGAGTCACTCAAGGGGAAAATTCCTGGTTTGGTTGACATAAAAGTAAATATTGATGGGAGGCTTGCTTCTTCAAATGCAGATTTGATGTTGGATTCGACTTTTGAAAATGAAGAAGCGTTGAAAGGATATTCTAAAAATCCACTGCACGCTGGCGTTGCGGATTCAAAGGTTCGACCTTTTACTGCGCAGCGTTCGTGCCTGGATTTTGAATTTTAGGTTTTTAATGAAACCTCTAAAAATTGCAATTTTTCAGAGATACCCTTGATTTTAACTTTTGGACGCAAGTTTGTACTACAAATAAGGGTCCAGAAGTTTGTCGATTATTGCTTTGCGTTTTGGGCGAGGATTTTTAACTTCTCGTCCGCGACATACAACTAGTTTTAAATTGCGCAAAGTTGCAAGGTTTATCAGGGGATTTTCTCTTGTGACTATGAAATCTGCACTTTTGCCTTCTTTAATTGAACCAGTGATGTTGTCAATTCCTGCAAGCTGTGCGTTGCGCAAAGTAGCGGTGTAGAGTGCAAATTTTTCGCTTACGCCGCAATATTTTTTAAAGTAGCACAGTTCACGCCAAAAATCATATTGAGTAATGAACGGGCAGCCGACGTCGTTGCCAAGTCCGACCGGAATTCCATTTTCCAGGGCTTTTTTTGCGCTGTCTATAATTCCATCAAAAACAATTTTGCTGTTGTACTTGTCTTTTTCGTTGGCACCGGTAATTTCCGTGTCCAAAAAAACGTAAGGAATGACTGGCGAAAGGGTAGTGCAGACAAAAGCATTTTTTTCCTTATAAAGCCGGATTGTTTCTTCGTCCATTTTTGCACCGTGTTCAATAGAATCAACCCCGTTTTGCAATGCAACAAGCACGCCTTCGCTTGATTCCGTGTGAGCCGCAACTTTAAATCCCAGTTTATGAGCTTCGTCGCAAACGGCTTTTACCATTTCCGGCTGCATTTTAAGTTCGCCGGGCGTTCCTTTTTCTTTTGCGTCCATAACGCCGCCAGTAATCATCAGTTTGATTAAATCAACGTTTTGTTCTAATGATTTATGAACCTGCTCAATGGCCATCTGAATGCTTGTGGCGGCAATTGCAACTGAACCTGCCATATGTCCGCCTGGAACGGAAATTCCTTGATTTGCGGCAAGAATGCTCGGTGCTTTGACTTTGCCCTTTGCAGAATCTTCGCGGCATCGTGTGTCAAAATTTCCAAGACCACCGACTGTTCTGATTGTGGTTACGCCGCCCAGCAGTTCCAGTTTTGCAAAATTGCAGACAAGGCGGTAAGCAATAGCACGCGTCACGGCGTTACTCATGATTTTTCTTACAAGTCCGGCATTGTCGCGCGGTTTTGCAGAAGTCTGACCGTTTCCTGCAAGATGGACGTGAAGATTTATAAGACCTGGCATCAAAAAAGCGCCGTTTAAGTCCGTAACCTTCCATCCGTCCGCCAGCAGTTTTTCTGCGCTGAAATTTTTTGAATCGTCAATAGATTTGATTTTTCCGTCTTCCACAAAAAGAATTTTGTCCGATTGTGGTTCCATATTTTCTGTTCCGTCAAGAATTGTTGCATTGATGTACGCGTTTTTCATTTTTTCCGCCATTTTATTGATGAGAGAGGCTTTACTATACCATTTCTTGCAATTTTTTTGAAACGGAAAATGGGGTTAGGCATCTGGGCGTATCCCTCACTGCGTTCGGGTCGGGCTTTGCAGGGTTCCGCTATCGCTTCAGCCCCAGCTACTGCGCGTCAGAACAATGACGCTTCGTTTTGCTGTGGCCTGCTTCGCAGCCCTTACAATCCCTTACGCGGAGTTAATAGCGATAACTTATTCCACCCAAAATTGCTGCTAAGTTGTCCGGATTTTTGCAATCGAGGGCAGCCTGCAGGGAAAATTCCAGATGGGTAGTCGGTTCATATGTGAGTGCAAGGGCTGCCGTCTGGGAATTATCCGCGATTTTTGCCTGGGAAGGGCCGTAAAAAAGATAGGTGGCGGACAGAGAAAGGACATCGGTTATGTTGTAAGAGGCAAAAGCAAAAACTTGCAGGCGGCTGGCAAAAGGATTCCAGAGAGATTCGGCTTTGAGCTGGAGAGAATGGTTTGAAGTGTCTGTCTGGATGCCAAAAATCTTGGTGAGGGAGAAAGAAATATTAAAATCTTCTTTAGAAAATCCGTCGTTTTTGTCAAAAGTGATTGAAGAGCACAAATTATAGTCTAGATAGAGTGTGCCGTCAAAAGCGAGAAAGGCTTGTTGGCTGGAAAAATCTGTGGGACTTAAGTAGCCGACTTGGATTTGCTGAAGGGGCGTAAAATTTGTGAAAATCTGGAGTCTTGCTCCTGCCCTGCCGTAGCGGGTGTTTAGGGCTGTGTCGAAGGGGAAGATTGCGATGCTTTCAAGGGCAAGGTAATTTCCAAATGGCATGTAAAAGGCTGCCATCCAGTCGGTGGAAGTTCGAAAATCGGAAAGGGAGGATGAGGAGAAAGAAAATGCTGTTGATGTAAAATCTCCGCTACCGGTCAAAAGTTCAAGGATTTTGTCTTTAGTTAAAAATGATTCGCAGGTCGTTCCAGATTTTGCTTCTACGGTCGTAAAACTTAAGGATGTGTCTTTTCTATTTAGCGAATTGTTTGGGTCGGCACCGAAAATTAAATCGCCGGCATTGTAGTAAAGTCCGAAGCCCCAGCTAAGGGGCATTTTTCCAACGGTCAATTTGGCTTCCTGGTCATAAAACCATGGCAGGCGGGCTTTGATGTAGGCTTTGTTTAGTGTCAAGGTTGCAAGGACGCCAGCTTGTGTAATGTCTGATTCGGGGATTGTGGACATAGCCATGCTAGCGTCAAAATAGGCTTTTACAATAGATTTTGTCTGTGTGTCTACTTTGAGATGGATGTTGCTACTTGTAATCCAGTTGTCTTTTTTTAGCGGAAAGTTGATTTTTGTGCCACCTAGATTGTATTCGTTGGCGGTGTGGACAAATCCGGAGGAAAAATTCAGGTTGGCACCTGCTTTTGCCTGAGCGGAAAGTGGGGTGATAAAAAGGACTTTGGTTAAAATTAAGGGGAGGGTAAGGAATATGGATTTTTTCATTTTTGAAACTCCTGGAAGTTTTGCGCAAAGGATAGTAGGGGTAGCGGGCGGTTGTTTCAACAATCGTCCGCTAAAGACCGCAGGCACACTATTTGTGTGCCGAGGACTTTGGAGGCGAATGCCGGAACCCCGGATAGCCTGGTTTTTGTTCCGTTCCGGCGTCAGTTGGTACGGAACAAAAATGCGCCCAAATAAAAATTTTAATAACTCAAATTTGTCACTGCAAAAAGTTTTTCGTCCAAAGCTGTGTCGAATTCGACGGCAGTTACGTACATGGTTGTTTCGCTAGATTTTTTCAAAAGATTTTGAGTGATGCTTTTTTGGGAAATCCAGTGACCGTTGAAATTTTTAAAATCGTAGGCGTTGATTTCGTTCATGGCTTTTCCACTGGCAGAATAGTCGATTTCTTTTACCGTGGCGTAAGTTTTTTTGTCCAGCCACAATTCCTGTTTTTGGTAGAGTTGCTTGCGATTTTTAGCGGTCAGCATGATGTGGTAGCAGTCAAGACCGTTGACATTTTCCAAGCCCAGAAGCTGACCTGAATAATTATTCAAAATGGAATTGTCGCCGGTTAAATCTTCGTAGGTAAAATCAGAGCCCATGATGGAATCTTTCAGGGCACTTCCTTGCAGGCGGATGACTTCTTCTGCATCGGGATAGTAAAGATAAACTGAATCTTTGAGGCGAAGGATTTTTTGTCCGGCGTCCGGCCCTTCTGTTACTGTGATGAGGGTGTCTCCGTTTTTCTTTGAGGTACTTTCAAAATAATTGTAGGTTGTACCGAACTTGTCTTTGACTTCGATTTTTGCTGTCATTTTTGCTGTTTCGTAAAGTTCGTTTTTGTCATAATTTTTCATAATTTCTTCAACTGAAGGTGTGGCTTCCTGTGCGAATGCAGCACCGGTGAAAATCATAAAAAGTGAAAGTGTGGTAAAAAGTGTTTTCTTCATAAAAAATCTCCTAAATTCTAGTTCTCTGACCTTAAGGCTTCGGCCGGCTGAACTTTCAGCGCCATTCTTGACGGAAGAATGCTTGCAATTACTGCGGTAAAAAATCCGATTGCAAAATATTCAAGGTAAAATTTAAAATCCAGATGGGGATAAAGCATTGTCTTTATGTTAAAACCGCTCATTGAAGAATCATAAACTGAACCTGCCAGATTGATTCCCGTATGTTCTGTAATTGTGATTACGATGGCAGAAAGAATTGAACCTGCCGTTGCCGCAATAAATGAAATAATGATGGTTTCTAAAAGGAAGAGGAAAACGATTGTGTGACCTCCCATTCCAAGCGAAAGCAGGCTGCCGATTTCTTTTTTGCGTTCCATTACGCTCATCAATGTGCTGTTGAAAATCACGATTGCCGAAAGCAGGAAGAAAATCAATGCCATTATTGAATACATTATGTCTGCATATCTAAACATTGCGTAAAGGGAGCTTCCCTTGTACCATGGCAAAATTTCGTAATCCGTAATAGAAGGGATTTTTTTGACGTCTGCAAGAACTTTTTCGGTCAGCTGGTTGTTTTCCCAGTCGTCTGTGACCACAAGAAGCTGGACGGCGTTTCCGTTCATTCTAAGCAGGTTTGAAAGGGTGTAAAAATCCATCAAAATGACGTTGCCCGAATAGTCGCTGTCTGCAAAATTTACGATTGCTGCAATTTTTACCGTACAACCGTTGGTTCCGTTGCTGGCGGTGCGGGCCATAAAAGTAAATTTGTCTCCGGCGTGTAAATCATATTTTTGAGCAAAAGCTCTGGAAACGATGACATTTTTACCGGCATTGCCATTTTTTACAAGGTTGACATCCCCTTCCAAAATCTGATTGTCTTTGTCCGAAAGATTGTAGCCGTTTACAAAATCAACTCCGTAAATTGGGCAGGATTTTGTTTCGCCGTTTCTGTAAACCGCAACTGCTGTAGAAATCTTTGGCAGAACATTTATAACGTGTGGAATTTTTTTGATTTCTTCCATTACATCATTGGTATTTTCAACGTAAAGATTGAGAGGAGTAATTCTTTCGTTTTCTGTGTAACGAGGATTTCTTACGCGGATGGTTCCCAGTTCGTTGTGGGTAAAATTGAATTTCATATCATTAAGCGAACCGTATTCTGTGGCCATATCAATATCAATCAAAACTGTAACCAGGAAAAGTGCTAGCCCGGCAAGAATTGTTCGTCTTTTATTTCTGCGGATATTTTTCCACGCAAGCTGGAAAATAAATTTTAAATTACTGGCTTTTTTCATTTTGTTAATTCTCCCCTGCTATTGTTTTCTAAAGATTTCTGCAATTTCTTTTTTGGAAACGGAGCGAGCCGGAATAAAAGCTGCAAGTCCCGAAATTACAAGGGCACCTAAAGTTACTCGGACAAAGCCGGCCGGATCCCATTCGGAGCGGACAATGTTGCTGATTCTAAAGCCCATATCAACATCATCTAAAAGCGAACCAATGTTTATTCCTTTTGTGGCAAGAGGGATATTTAACAGGCAGGCGATTGTAAATCCGATTATGCAGCCAACCAGGCCAAGGCAAACTCCTTCCAAGGCGAAAAGTCTTTTGATGTATCCACCGGAATATCCCATGGCTTTGAGCATGGCAATTTCGTTTTTTCGTTCCAGAACTGACATCATCATTGTGTTGCTGATTCCCACTGCCGCGATTATAAACAGGAAAAGCATGAGGGCGTTTGTGACAACTTTGTAGAAACTCTGCATTTGCATACTGTCAGCATTTATTTCACGCCAGGTCCTTGCTTCCATGTTTGTGCCGTCAAGGATTTTTGATGCGTGCAAATCATTCTGGAGTTTTGCAACATTTGCATCCACATTAAAATAATTTCCCATGTTGGCATTTACCGAAGTGACAGCCCCTTCCATCTCAAGCATTTCGTTTAAGTAATTTATGTCCATAAAAATATAGCTTGAATTGATTGTGGAATTTGGACAATGCAAAATGCCTGCGATTGGAACGTCCATGGTTTGTGTAAATCCACCTTTTCCCTTACACTGAACAGTTATGTACCAGCCAAGCTGTGCCCCCATATCATCAGCAATCCAGCTGCCCACAACAGCTCCTGAACAGTAAGGCTGTCCCGGGTCCTTTTCAAGCCATGTGCCGTTTTGCAAAGAATCTGAAAGTTTGTAAACAGTTTTTACCTTTTCAGGTTCTACTCCAACAAGAACTCCTGTGATGCTGCCGGAGGTTTCAAAATAATCTTCATTAAAATATATTTCGCACTCGCTAGTGATTTCCGGGCAGGAAGCAATTTTTTTATTTTCCAGATAATTTTCGATTTTCTGCCTGTCATCCTTTTCTATAAGATAGTCGATTGGCAGTTCATCCTTGTTTTTAAAATATTCCTTAGCATAAAATTTCACACCGGAACATTCGTAATTTATAATATTGATGTCAGTTTCATTTGAAAGACCGTAGATGAGGCTGTCAAACAAAACCGTAAAAATTACGCCAAATGCAACTGCACTTGCTGTAACAAAACTTCGTTTTTTGTAGCGGAACATATTTTTCCATGCCATTTTAAAAATCATTACTTTGCCTCCGGAATTGGTGCATTGAGATTTTCTATTCTGCCATCGCGGATTCTGATTATTCTTTTTACGGTCTGCATAACCAGCTGGTCGTGGGTAGAAAAAATGCAAGTAATCTTGAGTTTTTCATTGAGTTCCTTCATCAAATCCAAAATCATTTTGCTGTTTTTTGAATCCAGGTTTGCGGTTGGTTCGTCTGCAAGAACTACGGCCGGCTCTTTTACAAGGGCCCGGGCGATTGAAATACGCTGCTGCTGACCGCCGGAAAGTCTTGACGGAAGTCTGTCCTGCATACCGTCTAGTCCCACTTCCTTGAGCATTGTCCAGGCACGTTCGCGAACTTCCTCTTTGGAAAATTTGTTCAAAAGCGAAAGAGCCATTTCAACATTTTCCTGTGCTGTCAAAACTGGAATCAAATTGTAACTTTGAAAAACAAAACCGATTTTTTCGCGGCGGAGTAAAGTTCTTTCTTTTTGCTTCATCGTGGCAATGTCACTGCCGTCTAAAAAAATATGCCCTTCTGTTATGGAATCCAGACAGCCAATTAAATTCAGCAGAGTGGTTTTTCCAGAACCAGAAGGGCCGGCAATTGCAGTGAACTCACCTTTTTTGATGTCCGCCGTCACTCCGTCCAAGGCGTGAACTTCGACAGAAGAGTCCGTAGCCTTGTTAGTTTTAACTTTCGTTTTTTTTGTAGAATCTACATAATAGATTTTTTTAACATCTTGAATCTGAAGCGTTTTAGTCATAAAATCTCTCCGTTTTTTGAAATATAGTTAGTTACGACTAACACGAACAGAATAACATCTTTTTATTTAGTTTTCAATACAATGAAGATTCTGCGAAATTCACAAAAATTCAGAAAAATTACAAAATTACCTTGCATGTCAGAAAGAAATTGAATATAATGCTAAAAATCAGAATGACAAAATGTGTAAGAATGTCAATTTGTAGAGGTAATTTATGACTTTTTCTTCTGATTATACAATTCCAAAAATGATTAAAAATTCTGTCTCTGAATTTGCAGAACTCACGGCACAGAATGTCAGACAGCACGACGGAACTTTTGTCCCGGTAAGTTATCGTGATTTTTTTCAGAAAGGCCTTGATTTTGCAGCGGCACTTTTAAATCTGGGGATAAAAAGAGGGCAGCCGGTCGGATTAATTGCTGATAACCGTGAAGAATGGCTTGATTCAAGTCTTGGAATAATGAGCCTTGGTGCTTTTGATGTTCCGCGTGGCTGCGATGCGACTCCTGGAGATTTGGAAAAAATTCTTTCTGTTACCGAATGTGAAATTGTAATTACGGAAAATAATTCTCAGGTGAATAAAATAATTTCTCTAAAAGAAAAACTTCCTGCTCTAAAAAAAATCATCAGTTTTAATAATGACTTAAAAGATGAAGTCCGCGAAAAACTACAGAACGAGAAAGTTGAATATCTGCTTTTTGAAAATTTGATGAAAAACGGAAAAAAATGGCGTGTCGATAATCCTGGAGTTGTAGAAAATGAACTGGAAAAAGGGCAGGGAGACGACATCGCTACCGTAATTTTTACTTCTGGAACGACCGGAAATCCTAAGGGAGTTATGCTTACTCATCAGAATTTTTTAGCTCAGCTTGATGAAGTTATTGAAAGAATTTATATTGCACCGGGCAGTGTTTGTCTGAATGTGCTTCCGGTCTGGCACGTTTTTGAGCGAGAATGTGAGTACGTCTGTTTGATTCAGGGGGGCGCGCTCAGTTATTCAAAACCGATTGGTTCAATTTTGCTTGCGGATATGAAAACTCTGAATCCGAGTATTTTGCCAGCCGTTCCGCGCGTTTTTGAGGCGGTTTACGACGGAATTACAAAAAAAATGCGAAAAAGCGGAAAATTTGTAAACGGAATGTTCAATTTTTTCGTTGGTGTCGCTTGTCTTCAGAAAAAAATGCAGCGAAAAATGTTTGCACAAAATCCGTGTTTTACTTCTTACAAACAGCCTTTATGGTGGATTTTGTTTTTTATTCCGTGGATGCTCTTGTGGCCGTTTTATGGTGCTGGAAATTTTTTAGTTTTCAGAAAAATCAAGGCGATGCTTGGAACAAAATTTAAAGCTGGAATTGCCGGTGGCGGAGCCTTTCCAAAAAAAATTGATGAATTTTTCTGGGCAATCGGAGTAAATGTCGTGGAAGGTTACGGAATGACAGAAACTGCTCCTGTTGTTGCAGTGCGTCCCATGGCATGTCCTGTTTACCGGACAATCGGTTCGCCGTTACGTGGAATTCAAGTTCGAGTTGTTGATCCAAATGACGGTTTTATTTTGGGAAGATGTAAAACGGGTGTTTTGCAGGTAAAAGGTCCTACCGTTATGAAAGGTTACTACAAACAGCCGGAATTGACAAAAAAAGCAATCAACGAAGACGGTTGGCTTGATACCGGCGACCTTGCAATTATTACGATTCACGACGAAATTCAAATCTGCGGACGAATAAAAGACACAATCGTTCTGCGTGGCGGAGAAAATCTTGAACCGCTTCCGATTGAAACAAAATTGCAGGAATCAAGATATATAAAAACGGCAGTTGTAGTAGGGCAGGACAAACGAAGTCTTGGAGCTCTTATTCTTGTTGATGCAGACGAAATAAAAACTTATGCCGAAGAAAACGGAATTCCATACGAAAGTTTGGATCAGCTGATTGCATGTGATTCGATTCACAGACTTTATGAATCAGAAATTGGTGGATTAATAAGTTCGCACAACGGATTTAAACTTTTTGAACGGATTAATAAATTCTGTCTTTTGACTAAAAATTTTGAAACCGGCGTTGAACTTTCCGCTAAACAGGAAATTATGCGTTTTAGAATCAATCAGATTTACAAAAAAGAAATTGACTTTCTTTTTGATGATGAAAATTAGACGAAGCAAAAAATTACAGAAATTTACAATTATCAGAAATTATTGTGAGACTTTTTTGAAAAATTCAATGTAAAGTTACTATAGAAACCAAAAACGCAGGTGACGCCTCCTGTGCTGCCGCTAACGCGGGGTTTTATAAGGAGGTGTGATAAAAATTACATCCGTGTAATTTTTACCACTGCCATTTTACAAAATGGCTTATCCAGCACCTCCTGTGCTGCCGCTAACGCGGGGTTTTATAAGGAGATTTTATGGCAAGTTTTAACATTGAATATTATTCAAATTGTCTGCATCGTGCAGCGTCTTTTAAAATGGTAATTCCGGGAGTGGACAGAAGAACCGACGCTTTTCCACCTCAAGAGTTGAATGAATGTCAAAAAGGCAGAATGAAGACACTTTTTCTACTTCACGGTTACACCGGCAAAGGCGACTGCTGGATTCCTGAATATCTTTGCGAAAGTTATAATTTTGCGGTTGTTTGTCCAAATGGCGAAAACGGTTTTTGGCTGAATGGACTTTCTACCGGCCACGCATTTCAAACCCTCGTCGGCGAAGAACTTGTTGATTTTGTTCGAAAAACCTTTAATCTGGCTCAAAATCCTGATGAAACTTACATCATGGGTATGAGTATGGGCGGTTTTGGAGCATTGCACACGGCACTTGCATATCCTGAAGTTTTTGGAAAAACCTGCTGTCTTTCTTCCGCACTGATTCATCACGAAGTTGCCACAATGAAGCCAAATAAAGACGGGGAAGGCAACGGAGTCGCAAATTACGCTTACTACAACGAATGTTTTGGCGACCCTTCCAAAGTTCTGGAAAGCGAAAATAATCCTGAAACACTCGTCGATAAGATTCTTGCAGCGGGCGGAAAGCTTAAAATGCCCGAAATTTTTATGGCATGCGGTACCGAAGATTTTCTTCTTGAACCAAACCGCGCAATGCACAATTTCTTGCAAAGCCGCAACGTCACACACACATATTGGGAAGATTCCGGAAACCACGATATGATTTTCTGGGACAAATGCGTTAAAAAATTTATCCCAATGATGTTCAAAAATTAGGGCGGTCCGGCTAAAGCCGTCGCTATGTCCAGGGTTCCGCTAACGCTCATTCCTTCGCTCTGGCTTCGCCTGCGCTACGGAACGCCTGCGGCGCCCTTCCCAGCGCTACCGCAATAATACAGAAATTACCCTAAAACCGACAGAAAACTATTCCGCAGATTATTATGGGAACCTCTAAAAATTGCAATTTTTAGAGGTTTTCTTAAATATCCGCTGTCGTTTTCTGCTTTTGGTGATTTTTTAAATGTGTATGTAAAATAAAAAACGCCACGGCACAAATAAAAACGGAAAGCAGGGAACCTAGTGCCGGCGCAAATCCCATAGGATAAAGTGTTTCCGGCCAGAATTTTGAAGCGATGTAAGCACCTGGAATTCTGACAAGCACAATAGAAAAAAAGTTGTGGACAAAAGAAATAAAACTTTTTCCCAACGCACAAAAATATCCGCTGAAACAAAAGTGCAGACCGGCAAAAAGAGTGTCAAAAACGTAAGATTTTATGTACTGACTGCCAAATTCAATAACTTCGCTGTCATGTGTAAAAAGTGAAAGAAAAGGACTCGCAATAAACTGAAAAAGAACGGCAGTTAAAATTCCGTAACCACAACCAATTGCAAGACTTGCAAAAAGCGTTTTGTCGGCGCGGTCTATTTTTCCTGCCCCAAGATTTTGAGCACTGATTGCACTGACAGTAGAAAGCAAAGAAGACGGAACCAAAAACAGAAAACTGATGATTTTTTCTACAATTCCAACAGCGGCGGAAATTTTTAACCCGCGATTATTTGCAATAATTGTGATTATTAAAAAGGAAATCTGAATAAATCCGTCCTGCGCGGCAACCGGCAGCCCGATTTTTAATATTCCGTCCGCAGTTGATTTTTCCAGGCTTAAGTCAGATTTTGAAATTTTAATTCCGGTATTTAATTTTATAACTGCCAGAATGGAAATTACAACGCTGATTGCCTGCGAAATTATTGTTGCAAACGCGGCACCGGCAGCTTTCATTCCAAATGCACCAATAAAAAGATAATCAAGGCCAATATTTAAAACGCAGGAAATTGCAACAAAAATCATAGGGCTTTTTGAATCACCAATTCCGCGGAAAATTGAAGCAATTACGTTGTACGCAATGATGAACGGAATTCCCGCAAAACAAATTCTAAGATAATCAAGAGTTTCGTTGACACTTTCTTCTGGTGTCGCCATCACTTTTACAATCTGCGGACACAAAATCTGAAGAAGCAGAGTCGTAACAACCGCAACAAAAGCGAAAATTGTGATTGTATTTCCGGTAACTTTAGACGCTTTACGACCGTCCCTTGCACCAATTGCCTGCCCGATTAAAACCGTTCCGCCCATCGCAAGCCCCACGATTATAACCGTAAACATATGCATAACCTGGCTGCCTATTGCAACCGCAGAAATTACGTCTGCAGAGTTAAACTGACCGGCAATAAAAAGATCTGCCATGCCATAAAGCGTTTGCAGAAAGTACGAAAGAAAGTAGGGAAGGGCAAAAATCCAGATGTTCTTAAAAATGCTACCCTCGGTAAGATTTTTTTCCATGGGCAACATTTTATGAAAAATACCGTTAAAATTCTATAAAATTTTCAGATTTTCCCAGTTAATCCTGACGCAAAGAACCGCGTTTTATATTTTCTTTTAGAATCGCGTCTGTAATTTCAAAAAGTTTTTCTGAACCTTCCTGAGTTTTTGACTGCCTGCCGTAAACCTGCTTTGCCGTTACATTGTGTTCCTTCCAGTCGCCGCCACCGTTACTATTATTTAACAAAAGGGGCTGAAGATTATCCATTGCATGAGCAAATTTTGCTTCCGGCGTTTTATTTTCCGTGAATTCGTCAAAAATTGCTTGCAAATCCTTTTTCTGCTCTTCAGGCAAAATAGAATAAATGCGCTGTTTTGCTTCTTCCTCGCGTTCTTTCTGAGTTTTTTTGCCTTCGCCGTCATAAGCGTAAGTGTCGCCGGCGTCAATTTCCACAATGTCGTGAATCAGGCACATAATCATGGTACGTGCTACATCAATTTTCTGGTTTGAATATTCCTGCAAAATATATGCCATAACTGCCATATGCCAGGCGTGCTCCGCGTCATTTTCGTTGCGACCGTGCCCACTAAGGTGAGTTTGCCGAAAAATATTTTTTTCCTTGTCAATTTCAAGAATAAAGTCAAGTTGTTTTTTTAACCGTTCGTCCATAATTTTATTTTAATTTTCGTGCAAAAAATTCTCAATCAGATTTTTAAATTTCAGGGGCAAATGGACTTTTCCAACTCGCATTTTACACTTCGGTAGCCCTCAAACAAAAAATGCGCACAAATGGCACGCATTTTTTGTTCCGCTCGTTTGTTGAAACAACCTTCGCGGGTGTGCAATTCTCGGGCCGGTTTTTCGTAAAAAATTCAATTTTTTCCAAGAACGGTAGTTTTAGCGTTTTGGGATGTTCAGTAAAAATTTTCTAGCGTTAGACAACATGGAAAGTATATTTTGGGCATCTCTAAAAAACCAGTTACAATGCTTTTTTAAAGACTTTCGAGTTTTAATTCGTTAAAATACAACGAATTAATTTGTATATGCTTAACAGTTTTACAAATACTATTGAATGTTCTTCTGGTGAGAAGGCTATAGCAGCTGTAGAAGCTTTATTTGAGAATTAATAGATGGCAAAAATATTAGAGTTTAAGGAAATTGATAACCTATTCTTAAAATACAAAGAAGCCTCAGCAAAAACGAATACAGAGAAATACATTGAGAAGTTAAAAAGCGATATTGTAACTTCTTTATGGAATAATCTTTGCACTAAAAAGAAAATTGCAGAATTGCTTACAGAAAATGCAGATGTAATGGTAAAAACAGCAATTTACTGTATTCAAAAGTATTCAGAATATGACAATTATGAAGGGTTTTCTGCATATGCTACAAAGTCTATAAAAAATAAACTTTCAACATGTGAAATTGATTCTAGTTTTCAGGAATCTACCGACGGCATGCATGTCTCTGATAATTTCAAGAAGGTTCAAAGTTCTTTAAAAAGATTATACAAATCATTTTCATCCTTAAGAAAAAGTAATACCTCAGAAGAAGAATTAAATAATTGTTTTGTTGAATATGCTTCAAAATATTTAAATATCGAAGCGTATGTAGTTATAGATTTTTTGAATCTGAAGAAAACTACAAGAATAGAGAAAGAGAATTCCGAAGATGATTCATATGATATCACAGACATTTTTGGTGGAAGTAATACTTATTCCCCTGAAAAAATCTGTGAACAGAATGAAACAAATAATGAAATTCTGTCAAAAATAAATGATGAATGGAATAAACAGAAAAAAGATTCAAAATTACTAATGTCAGAACTTCTAACACTTTTCATAATAGAAGCACTTGAAAAGAAATATCTCAATATAGAATTTACATCTTTAGAACCATATTCCTTCATAAATAGAAAAATGCTGAAAATCTATTTCTTTAACCATGATGAAGAAGTACCAACTCAGCAACAGATAGGGGGGAAATATGGACTTACGAAATCTGCCGTAAGTAAAAAGCTAAGTAGATTTTTTGAAAAAATACTTAAATGATTTGTCAACTTTCAAAGGAAGTTATTGCTTATATAAATTAAGAAATATTTGAGGAGTTTAATTATGGGATTAAATGATTTTGCCATAACAAAAGAAAGAGCTCTGCCAATCTTCATTCTGGCAGATGTAAGCGGAAGTATGCGTGGAATGAAAATTCTGGCCGTAAATAAAGCAATTCAGGATATGGTTGCTACACTTCGTAATGTAGATGATATTCGTGGTGTTTTTAAATTAAGTGTAATTACATTTGGTGGGGATGATGAGGTAATTGTACAACAACTTCCAACAGATATTAAGGATGTTGAAATTACAGAATTATCTGCTGCCGGAAGAACTCCAATGGGAGCCGCAGTTACAAAACTTAAAGAATTAATTGAAGATAAGGAAATTGTTAAATCTAAAGATTTCCAGCCAACAATTGTTCTTCTAAGTGATGGTTGTCCTACTGATTATGAAGGGAAAGAATACGATGCTCAGGAAAATTATCTTAACTGGGAACCTATAAAATCATTCCATGAAGCACCTAGATGCGCAAAATGTATGAGAATTGCAATGAGCGTAGATGAAGCTACTGACTTAAACATGCTTAGAGCATTCTTAAATAATGAGACTGAACCTATGCAGGCTACAAATGCAAACGATATAGCAAAAATGTTTAAATGGGTAACAATGTCTACTATCAGCAGAATGTCCAGTACAGATCCTGATAATGTACAGAGTTTCCTTAAATTTGATTCTGATGCAGAGGACGATGATATCCTGGTATGAGTGATGTAATTATCAAAGAACTTGATAATGCAAAACTCATGGTTCTCTCTGAAAGAGGAGAGAACCACATCAGAAATGGTATTTGTAATCAAGATTCCTATACTTTTAAGATTGATGACTCCGGTAATTATGCTTTTGCTGTTGCAGATGGGGTAAGTACGTGTGCATTTGCAAAAACAGGAGCAGACAAAGCTTGTGAATCTGTCTGCAGTCTTCTATTAGAATGTAAAGACCTAACTGAAGAGGATATCAGACAGAAAATATTCTCAGAATGGAAACATTTGATTAAAAAAGATTGGGATGATTACGGTACTACAATTAACTTTATATATATCTATTCCAAAAGAATTGTGTACGGAAAAGTAGGTGATGGAGCAATTATCTTGAAAAATGGCAACAGAACTTCCCTTTCATTTGAGGAATCTGAATTTTATACATCAGAGACATATGCTCTCGGAACTTCAATTCCTAAACATTCTTTTAAGATTAATGCAATAGAATATAATCCTTCAGAACCAATTCTGCTGATTTTGATGACGGATGGAATTATAAAGGAACTTGAATCTGATAAATTAATGGGATTTTCAGACTATATAAATTTAAATATCGGGAATCCTGATTTCGTGTTAGAATTAAAGGATTGGGTAGCTACTCTGAATAAGAAAAACGGTGATGACAAGACCATTTTGATTTGCAAAATCGAAGGAAGATAGAAAAAATGGATGAACTTGAAGGACAAATTTTAAGATCAGTAAACGGAACAAAATATTATCTTTCTAAGATTATTGGTCAGGGTGCACAAGGCATCATATACAGTACTGCTGATGATGAATATGTTGTAAAACTATATAAGAAAGAATCTGAGCTAAAGAATAAGAAGAAGTTAAAGAAATTGAATTGGCTTTTAAAAACAGATTATCCTGATCAGTTTATCAAGCCATTAGACATAATCGAGTCACCTTACATTGGTTATGTAATGAAAAAAGTTAAAGGTCATATCTCCTTAAACAAATTACTTATTCCAAATAGGGAGATTTCTTTTTCAGAGTGGTATAATTCAAATACAGGCGGTCTATATAGAAGACTTTTAGTAGGTCAAAAGATTGCATTGCAGTTTGCAAATCTCCATAAAAAGAATCTGGCCTACTGTGATTTATCTGGAAATAATATTCTTGTTAATGAAGATGCTGATATTAATTCAGTTTGCATGATAGATATTGATAATATCTATATTCCAGGAGCGGACGAAGTTAATGTACTTGGAACATCTCGCTACATGGCACCAGAAATCTTAACAAAACAGTTAAATCCGGACATTTTTACGGATAGTTATTCTCTGGCAGTAATTCTCTTTGAATTGTTAAAAGCCGGTCATCCATATATTGGAGATTTTATTGAGGATGGAACTCCTGAACAAATGACTGAAGCATATAAGGGTATGTATCCGTATGTAGAAGATCCCTCAACTGATTTGAATCGTTCTTCACAAATGCTGCCTTCTGATGTCGTTTTTACAACACCAATGAAAGAATTGTTCCAGAAAACTTTTATTGATGGAAAAGAAAACAGAGTATCAAGAATCAGGGCTCAGGAATTTGCACTTGCGTTTCAACGAGCTTCAAATTTGGTTGTCAAATGTCCAGATTGCGGAAACTGGCATTATGCTAAGTCAGATGACAATCATAAATATACTTGCCCATGGTGTGATGCACCATATGAAAAACCGTTAAGAATTGCATTCTATGAAAAATATAATTGCAAAATGAATGGTCAAAAAGTTCCTGTTAAGGACAAACATATTGAAGATTTCATTTTAAAAGAAAAATCGAAAAATATTGTGACAAAAAACTACATAAAAGACTCCTATGAAGAAAACGACGATGCAGCTTTTGAAGAATATTTCTCTGTACGTTTAGCAAAAGATGGAAAGTTCTATTTGATTAATCAAACAGGAAATATGATAGCTTTGAAAAAAGCTAATGAAGAAAAATTTATAATCATTAAGAAAGGCGAAATGAAACCATTAGACCTTAAAGATACGATTATTTTTGATAATCCTAAAGAATTACAAGTTTCAGATTTTGGGAAAAATACAAAAGGTATTTCATTTAGATATGCATTAGTAAAATAAGGGAAGTTGAATGAAAACATCAGATATTATTTGGGGTGGTGACCATAAAGTAATTGTTACTCTTAGAAATCCTGTTGAAGGAATGAAAGAGGGTGATGAAGTTAAAATTGAATTTAACTACATTGATAATGTCTATGAACTTACTTTTGAAGGTAAAAAAACTGTAATAGTTCCTAGTAATAAGGCAAGTGAAGATCAATTAGACTTACTTCGAAATGGAAGAAGCAGTATGAATACAATTCTCAGTATGGATGAAGAGGGCTGCTTCATCCAGTTGAGAATCTTTGAAGAAATTGTATCTTTGGGACAGTTATCTACATTAAGGATTGCTATAACAGATGATGTTATTGATAAATTAACTGACAAAGAACAGCAGAATCCTTTGGAATCACTGAAAGATAAATTTATTTATACTGATCCAAAAACAAAAAAATCTATGATTTTTGTTAAAGGATATAACAAGAAAAATGCAGATTTCTCCCTTCTTTCACGAAGAAATAGACTTAATGTCACAAAGGATGCTGATTCATATATTTCCAGCAGCTACGCAAGATATGACAGTAGTTATGCAGATTTTGATGCCGTTTATTTGATTACAGGCAACATTGAATTTGTAGATTCAACTCGTGATGCTAAAGTGTCAGATGAATTAAATAAAAATATGGAGAAAATCCGTTCAAGCGGAAAATACTTTGAAATTTGGGATGCATATTTAAATCTTGAAAGAATAAGTATGCTTGAACATGCAAAAGAAACTGGAGTTGTAAAATACAAATCTGTCAGAAGTCAGGCAACAAGTGAAGGATACAAATATACATTTACGCTCGAAGATGAGCAGTATGCTGATTTCTTAAAAGACGAGATTTTGGATTCATATAAAGAAGATATTATCAATAGTGATAAAACAACACCTGAAAATATTACCTCATTTAGAACAACAAAAGTCGGTGCATTCGTAAAACTTGTCGGAAATGAATGTACAGTAATTGATACAGACGCTCCATCAATTAATAATTTTATTCCACCTGAGGGATTTCTTTTCACATCTTTATCAGGTGATAAAATTCGAATGCAGCGTTGTGAAATAGCTAAAGAAAGAATTATTAACAATAGATCAGAAATTGATCATTTGCAGGAAATAATTGAGGATGGAACTCTCTTCCATAATCAAATTGGAGAAAACAATCCTATAACTAATAAATTAAAAGATTCTCCCCAGTTTGAAAATAAAAGTTTTAATGATGAACAAAAGCAGGCAATTGATAATGCTATAAATACTCCAGATATTTCTTTAATTTTGGGTCCTCCAGGAACTGGAAAAACTACAGTAATCAAAGCTATTGTTTCAAGATATGAAGAATTATTCAAAAAGAATAATCCAAATGAAACTCCTGATATCCTTATTTCAAGTTTTCAGCATGAAGCTGTTGATAATGCTGCAATTGGAATGGAGAATAACGGACTTCCTGCAAATAGAACCGGTGGAAAGAAAAGAGAGGGAAGTAATGTTTCTTTCTATATAGATGACTGGAAAAAGAAAAAAACAAAAGAACTCTCAGACCAGTTAGATAAAAATCAGGTTGAAAAAGACGATTCAATTGAAGGTTTGCGTGATCAGATTTTCGCATGGAGTAAAAGAGGCAATGATTTAACTGAAGGTCTCTCAATCCTTAAAAACCAGATTAATGAAAATATGGTTTCTTTATCATCAGACATACTTGATGAAGCCAGAGATTTAATTGCATCTGTTGAAAATAATGATAAAAGTGAAGCAATCAAAAGTATCTTAAACGATGAAGAACAGCAAAGAAATCTTGTTTTGCTTTCTCAGCGTGTGGATATTGAAGCATTTAGGGATGATGGCATTAGACAGGCTAAAAAACTCAAAATTGCAATTGAAGATGAAGGCCTCTTTGACAATGTAGATATTACACCAATAAGAGATGTCATATCATCAGCCGGCGATGATAAAGAAATTTTCAAAAAATATGTAGAAACTGTCAACTTTCTGAAAGAAAACTATCTTAAAGAAGATGTGAAACTTAAGGAAGAGAAAATTGATATTCCTCACCAGTTAGAAATCTTATTAAAAAGAATTGATGGTGAATTGAAAAACAAAAAAATTGAAAATTTGAATGATTCTATGGCTGCAGAAACACTTATTCTTAGACAGTATCTTGATTTGATACAGGATGACTCTGAGATTAAGAAGATTGTTAATAGATATTCAAGTATCAATGCTGCAACTTGTCAGCAGTCAATGGATATTAGAAAAGGATCAAAAGATAAGAAATACGATTTAGTAATCATTGATGAAGCTGCTCGAGCAAATCCTTTGGATTTAATGATTCCTATGGCAATGGGAAAAAAGGTTATCTTAGTAGGAGACCATAAGCAGCTTCCTCATATGTTATCTCCTGAAGTTGTAAAGGAATATCGTAAAGAAGGTAATACTGAACAGATGCAGATTCTCGAAGAGAGCCTTTTTGAGCGCTTATTTAATGCACTTGAAAATTCTGGTGCGAAAAAAAGAACTGCAAGACTTACAAAACAATATCGTATGAATCCTGTAATCAGCAACTTTGCAAGTAAATGCTTCTATGAAGAAAAAGCTACAGATATTGGACTTGATTCATCAGAAATAAAAATTGAAGAAAAAAAGGCTAATCTTGGAATGTATCAAGATAAACCTCTTGTTTTTCTTGATATGCCACAGGCAACATTTGATGCAGAAAAGTCTGGTATTAGTAAATCTCGTCCTGCAGAAGCAAAACTAATCATGGATGAAGTTTCAAAAGTACTGAAAAAAGATCCTAATAAGTCTATTGGAATTATTACATTCTATAGGAAACAGGTTGATGTCATTAATGAATATAAAAATTTTCTGACTGACGAACAAAAAAATAGGGTAGAAATAGGAACAGTTGATGCATTCCAGGGAAAAGAATTTGATATCGTCTTCCTTTCATGTGTCAGAGCCAATAATTATTCTGAAGATGATTTACATAAAAAGATTGGTCACTCTAATGATAAGAATCGTCTGTGTGTATCATATACTCGCGCAAGACAATTACTTGTAACTGTTGGGGATAAAGAAACAATGTCTTATATCCCACAAATGAAAGAATTAATTGAAATTTGTGAAAAAGGAGATGTAGGTTATTATGAACTTATCAAGAAGTAATACAGTTTTTTCATTTGGACCATATAAACATCCTCTTTCAGAAAATGCTTATAACGTAGTTGAATTTGCATGGCCAGTAAGAGCATTTGAATGTTACGCCAATAAAATCGAATCCGGATCGCTTGATGCATTAGCATTAACAATTTTGGAATTATTGAATTTACAATATTTAAGACTTGATCAAATTGCTGATGATTTAGGTATAAGCAAAGAACTTCTGGACCATATTATAGACCATGAACTCCTTTCAAAAGGATATTGTGAACAAAATAAAAGAGATTTTAAGGTTACTGAAAAAGGATCTGAATATCTAAAAGAGGTCAGCACAAACGAAATCAGTAAAGAAAAGGTCTTTGGTTATATGTTCCAGAGTTTAGTTGATGGAGAATTTTTCCCATTTTTCTACGAAGGAACTTTGCCAGAGCCTTGGCATAACAGAGATGGATTATATTTTCTCGATGCCAAATCAAAGCAAGTAGAAGAAAAAGAAGATTCAACACAACTCCAGAATAAGATAAACAGAGCTTATCATAAATACGGCTATATCTATCATAAATCAAAAGAAATCTCAGAAAATCCTGTATACGATGAAAATATGTTTGTCGATGCAGAAGATGATATTCAGGAGCAGGACTTTGACTTTCAGAAAGGTATAGATGATGAATCTGTAAGTGAAGAAGAAAAAACAGAACTTACAAATCTCAAAAATGCTCGAATAAAATTACTTAAAACAACTCCAAAGGAGCTTTACATCAAATTTAGATTGTATTCTCTAAAGGATGAGCCTGATTCTTTTCAGATAAATTCTCCATTTGAAGAGAATGAGACTAAATGGTATTCAGAATCTTTCGCCAGAATGAGACGAGATGACAATGTTACATTTGGTCAGATTGATTCAGAAATGCAAGAACTGGAATCTTATTGTTACTCTGTAACAAATCAAATGTATAACGAAATCCCAGAATTAAAAGAATTAAATCCTGAAGAATATCTTGATAGAACTTATCCGGAGTTAAACGCATGTAGTATTAAAGCAGTGTTGAGAAAAAGTTATTTACGACTTGTACGTCAGGAAATATTTGCTCAGAAGGGTGCTGATAATGAATCTGATGTAATTATGAATGTGTACAGATCTTTGGAATTATTGCTTAATAATTATATTAAAAAAATAAATAAGCAGAAAATTGTTGATTCATATTTTAATTATGTCAGCTATGATTCAGACATTGTAGCAATTCCAAATTATTTTGGAATAATGGAAGAATTATCTGCAATCAATTCTGAAAGGTATGTATTAAATAATGGAATTAATTTTCGCTCTAATTCTATAATGAAAAATTTTAAAAATAGAAATGGAATTTCTTTAAGAGAAAAGTATTACTTCCTAATGTATGCAGCATTTTTTAATAAAGATCTTAATTTTGCGAAAGCAATTAAAGAAGATAAATCAATTGTTGCTAAAATTGATTATATAAATTCCAAAAGAAATGTCTATGCAGGTCATAATGATGGATATGATGTTGCAGAAGTTGATTCAAAATTACTTAAAGATATAGTGACTACTTTTAACGAACTTTCGCGTGTTTTAGTGTCTAATTTTGATAAATAAGGAGATTGAAAATGAGTAGAAAGAATAAAGGAAGCAGACCTGTAGTAAAAAATACACCAATAGTAACAGCACCAGTAGAAAATAGTCTTTCAGCAGAAGAGAAAGAACTCCTTGATTTGGCAAAAATGATAAAAGAAGAGGGAGATAAAGATTTAAATACTCTCATTCAAAAATTAGCAGAAAAGGCAAATGAAGAACATAAATTAGAACTTGATGTTGTAAAAGAAGAATTTATTAAAAAACTCGAAGATGAGCATTCTGACAAAATTAAAGAAATACAAACTTTAAATGATGAAATAAGTAAACTTGAAGATGAAAAAGGTGCTATTGAACAGGGAAAAATAGACCTTGAAAGAGATAGGAAAAATCTGGAAATTGATCGCAAAAATATCCTTGAAAAGGCAGAAAAAGAAGCAAAATCTAAACTTGATACTGTTTATAAGGAAGAAAAAATAAAGTTCGAAGAAGACCAGAAGAAATTAAAAGAAAGCCTTTCAGATATAGAAAATCAAAGAGAGCAGTTTGAAAACGAAAAGGAATCTTACAACGAGGAAATAGCCGCAGAAAGAAAAAAACTTGATAAAGAGCGTAAAGAGTTCGAAGAAGAAAAAGAAGATACAAAGGAAAGTTTTGAAAGACGTGATACTCGCTTAAAAGCAAAGGAAGAAGAGTATAATAATTCTAATCCAGCAAAAATTTCTGAACTTGAATCAGTTATTACTAATTTAAAAGAATCTATTTCTCGCTGGGAAGAAGAATATAAAAAACTTTCTGCACAGAAAAATGAACTTGAACTTACAAAGGCAAAAATTGAAGGATATTCAATAGAAGAATTACAGCAGGAACGAGAACGTCTGGCAAAAGAATTAGAAGAATTTCAGAACAAGTATAGTGACTACACAGATTTAAAACTTTCTGAAATGAAGTTAGCACTGGAAGAAAAACCAAAATATATTGATCAGATTAATCAATTACAGTCGGAAGTTGTAAGCAAAGAACATGAACTTTCTAGACGTGTTAATGTTCAGCTTGAATATGAACAACTAAAAGAACAGTTGGGATTATTGCGTTCTCTTAACGATCATTTAAGGACAGAATTATCAACGACAAAGAAAATGCTTGAAAGTTCGACAGGTGATGTTTGTCCTGCATTAACACAGATTGATACAAATATTGAGTCTGAAAAAGAAACAAATAATAAGAAGAACAGAGATGCTTTAATGTCTCAGTCAGAGTCATTGAACTCCATTGTAAGTCATATTATTACTTATGCTGCTAGCCGAGCTAAACCATTATTCTATTCAAAAGAGAATATTAAAGCTTTCATAGCTGGTATGGCTGCATCACCGTTTGCTATTCTTCAAGGTATGTCTGGTACTGGAAAGACAAGTCTACCTAGAATTTTTGCTGAAGCTATTTTCGGTGAAGTTAATATCGTTCCAGTTGAATCTTCTTGGCGAGATAGAAATGAATTACTTGGTTACTACAATGATTTCAGTAAGAAATACACTGCAAAGGAATTTACATGCGATTTGTATAAAGCAAATACACCTAACTATAGAAGAGTTCCTTATTTCATTGTCCTGGATGAAATGAATCTTTCACGTGTAGAATATTATTTTGCAGATTTCTTATCTGTACTTGAAAATGATCCTTCAGATTGGAAAGTTCAATTAGTTGAAACAGATATGAGACAACTCCCAAATGAAATTACTCCAGAAGTTAGAGATGCATTAGCTAAAGATGATTCTGCAGGTTATGTTGAATTACGTTCGATTGTAGAAAAATTATATCCGGAGAAGGGTAGTTTGGATTCAGAAGCTATTCAAAATGCACAAGCTGGAGAAAAACAGAAATTACTTCAGTTTTTGGAAGAAAAACATTTCAAGAATATTCATGGTTCAGCAAGTTTGGTAACGGGACCACAACTCCTTATTGATGGAAAAACTATTCAGATTCCTGAAAATGTTTGGTTTATTGGAACTGCAAATAAAGATGAATCTACTTTCGAAATTACAGATAAAGTTTACGACCGAGCACAGGTAATGAATTTCAGAAATAGAGCAAAAGGGACAAAAGTCGAGAAGGATGTTGAAAAAAAATTCATACCTTACGGAACTTTGAAAACACTTTTCACAAGAGCTATAAAAGAATTTGCTTTTGACTGTGCAGCTAATTCGGCAGTTACAGATATTGATAATTATCTGAAAGAACATTTTAAGGTTTCATTTGGAAACCGAATCTTAGATCAAATTAACAAATTCGTACCTGTTTATGTTGCTGCATCTTTTGTTTCAAAACCAAAGAATGAAGATGAAAAAAATATCTATTTATACGAAGCTCTTGATTATCAGATTACAAATAAAGTATTAAGAAAACTCGAATATATTGATATGACAGGTGAAGAAATAGAAGAATTGGAAGGTATTTTTAAGAACTATAATCTTAAAATGGCTTTGGAATTTCTTAACTCTAAAAAGGAAAAATAAATGAATATTTCTTTTGTTGATGTTTTTGGAAACAGCAGAGAAATATCATTTGAAGACGTTAATTATATTATTCCTTATTCAGGAAAACTGGTAATTAAAGATGTTGAACCTAATACTTGCGTGGTAAATCACAAAGTAATTCAACATGATTCAACATTTGAATTACCAGTAACACAGGATGATATTACTCTTAGTTGTGGAATAAATACAGTAAGGATAAAAACTCTTAGAGGGGAAATCTCTCAAGAAAGTATTATAGATTATCTGGATATCTGCAAACAGTTCTCAACTTTTGCTAATAATGGTTGTGCCAATTACACAGATATACAAAAAGCTTTTGATATTGATGGAGATAATCCTCTAAGACTATGTTCCTTTAATAAAAAATTTGCTCACTTATTACAATCAAGCAATCGTGATGAGATTCTGAAAGATGTAAAATATTTACCTCATATTTTTTACAGACCAAAACTCCATCTAAAACAAGTAGAAGAGGTTAGACCTGCTTCTATTGTAACAAGAATTGGTACTGAATCTATCAGACATTTAGCATCTCATAGTGAACATTGGAAAGGTATTAAAGCTAATGGACTTATTCCAGAACGTTTACTTGCAAGAATTCTAGAAGATGATTATGCAATCTATGAAAATGTAGCTGCAAAAACTATTGTTGATAGGTTATATGCATTAGAAAAGAAAGAAAAAGAAGATACCATTGACTGTAAAATGAATTTTAATTTGTCTGAGTCATATTCTCAGGGTGGAGAAGGACAAAACTTTTTTGATGCTATTAATTTTCTCTTTAAAGGGTTTGAAAATTCGGAATCAAGCACAACACAAAAACTAATTGAAGAAACTCTTGAAGTGATTAATTCAATTTTAGATTATCTCTCAAAATGTAAATCAACAAATCTCTACCGACATATAAAGAAAGAAAAAGAAATTAAAGGTTCTTTGAAGAAAACCAATATTTTCATGATGGATAACTATTACAAGAAAGTATACCAACTTTGGGAATTATTGGGTAAACATGAAGAAATCTCGCAGATTCTCGAAATTAAAGAACTTAAAGATGAATATCTACTGTATGTAGAACTTATAGTTCTATTTTGTTTGAATTATATGGGCTTTAAGCCTGAAAATGAATCAGAAAATATACTGTCTGAAAACCTATTCAATCACTGCAGTTTTACATTCCAGGATTGGAAAATTACATTAAATGCTGAGAAAGCAAAACTATTTGATGGTTTGATTACAGCTGAGATAACTCAGATAAAACATATCTCAGTTCATTTCAATATAGAAATACCAGAAAGTTTTGTATTTCAAAAGTTCGGTGCAAAAAAATCTGGAAATGAGATAATTTTTGAACATAAAATTGATGGTAGCCAAATTGATGAACTCTGCAGCCAATTATTAAAATTAGTTGATAAAAAACAACAAAACCAATGGAAGAATGTATTCAGGCAGACTCTCACAGACGAAATGAAAAAAGGCTCTATTAAAAAGGAATCTGTTTTACTTATACCATGGAAATATGGTTTCGCAGACGATTATAAAACTGCTAAAGAAACAATCAACCAGATAAAAACATTAATTCCTTCGGGTTTTGATGAATATTACATACTGAATATTACTCGTCCAAACGAACTCAGGACTGTTAATGATGAAGAATTATTAAAATCTTTTGTCTCATATAGTTTAAGGAATCAAGAATCAACAAAAAGTAAAGAAGTCGGAGTTATTCCTGTAACTCTAAATGATATAAACTCTTTCAGACGATTATCCAAGATATTCCTAAAAAATATGATTCTTCTGAAGGATGAGCAAGATTACTGTCCACAATGCGGCTCAAAATTAAGAGGCGACAAATCAGAAGGTTATCGTTGTACTAATCAAAACTGTAGATTTGAAATTTATAATTCACAGTGCCATGATTGTAAGAAAAAGTATTGGTATACAAATTATACATTTCCAAAAGTTTTTCAACTAGATACTGAATCTATAGGTATGAAAATATTACTGGATGAAAATGATTTAGGTTTTAAAAATATCACAACATTATCATCAGAACATAAACCAGAATGTCCTTATTGCAATAAAGGAAATTCAATTACAGTTACTGGAAAATATTCTTTGAATGATTACATAATCTTTACTAACAAAGTGGTGAAGATTCAAACTGAACGGTTATCATAAAAAATCCGCTGAACGTCATCTAAAAAAAGATTACTTAACAACTGCCACGCACGGCAGAAATTGTAAATTCTTGACATTCCCCATCTTGCGGGATAGCCATTACAAATCTGAGAAATACGTATGAAAAGCCGCAAAAAATTCCTAAAATGGAAAAAAACTCATCTCAAAAAATAGAGAGTATTTTTTCTTGGAAAGTATCTGCAGTGACTTTGCTGAAATTTTTGGAAAACGATCTTTGAAATTATTGGCAGACGGAACATTGAAGAGGCGAAAAAATATTCTGTAGACATTGCAGTAACGAAAATGGCGAAGATTTATGGGGAGTGTGTGAAATAAATTTTTAAATTTAATATTGGTTTTGCTATCAATCTTATCTTGACTTATAAATAGTTTAATATTATTTTGCGACTATATAATTATAATTCCTTCAAAATGGGAGAATCTCTATGTCTATAAAAATAAAAAACTTGAATTTTTATAATTCATACAATGGCCGTTTTTTAACTAGTTGCCAAATAAAAATCATAAAAGAACCTCAAAAAAACACTGTTGTTGAAATTATTCAGCAGCCTATAACAAAGGGGACTACAATAACCAATACAATTGATTTATTGGCTAAAAAAGAAATTAAAGAGTTTGGCGTCAAGAATGAGATTTGCAATAATATAAAAAATGCTTCTTTTTCTAGCGTGTCGAATTTCATTATAAATTTATTTGATTTTAATATTAAAGTGTTTCTTTGTAATTTACTAAAGCAGTTTCTTTCATTTTTTGTTTCAAGTTTGCACAATAAAAAAAATATAATTTGGGTTGAATATTATCCAGCAGGAGTCTATTTCTTTGAAGAAGACAGATA
>CAVJCY010000029.1:0-29990 GCA_963648145.1 bacterium
TAAGCTACTTTCTTTTTCAAGTATTGAGGAAGCAAAAGGAACTTTGGTCAGCGGTAATTTGTTAAAGGCTATTACTTACGCTTTTAACTGTCCAGCAGATGGACTTGTGCCGACTGTAATTTATGCTATGCGAATTAATAACGCATCAAATTCAAGTGTTACACTCAAAGATGATTCAGGTGTTGATACACTGAAAATCAGTTCTTCTATTTATGGTTCGCAGGCAAATCAGATTAAAATTTACATTGCAGCAGGAACTTCTAAAGGTAAGAAAGTAACGCTTGAATATAATGATGAATCTTATTCTGAGGATAACATTGAACGTCAATCATTCAATGTTGCGAATGTTGGGGAGTTAGGTCAAAGTCTTGTAATTGCAAATTCTAAGGTAACTTTAAAATGGACACCAGAAGACGGGGCAGAAAAAACTCTTGCACTTGATTTTGATTCTTATCCTACAATCAGCGAACTTGTGGGAGCAATTAATAACACCGGCGTTTTTAGTGCGGAAGTTTTGGATAGTAGAGTTTCTGCAAGTTCTTATGAACTTGATGAGGTTTCTTATTCAAGTATTACAGAAACAATTACACTTTATGCAAATGGAGCCGCTCAGAAAGAATTTATTGAAAGTGTATCGTTTGTAAAAGAATGTACTGTAATTTCAAATCGTTCTTTGGCAAATGTTTCGGGCGAATATTTTACCGGCGGAGATTCAGCAGAGGCAACAACAACAAGTCTTTCTGCAGCATTGTCAGTTCTTGAAACTGAGGATATTCAGATTATTGCTACACCGGAAACTGATATTTCTGTAGCCGTTGCAATTTCTGAACATTGTACATCAATGTCTAACGTAAACAATCGCAAAGAAAGAACTTGTTTCTTAGGCGGTAGTGCAGGTATGACTGATGATAAGGCTATTGAAAACGCTAAACTATTGAATTCAGCACTGGCTTCTTACGTTGTTGATAACTGTAAAGTGCTTAATCCTCTTACTTCTACAGTAGAAACAATCTCGGGTGCAATGGTTGGCTGTATTCTTGCTGCAATGGAATCCGCCGTTGCGGTAAATGTTCCGCTGACTAAAAAGGCTCTTTCTGTTCTTTCTGTTACCAAAAAACGAACAATTTCCAATATGAATACATTAATTCAGAATGGAATTATGGTAGTAAACCCGGACCCGGAAAATACTTCTAAAATCGTATGTATTCGCGGTCTTACAACTTATCAGGATGATGATTTAATCAACTGCGAACGAAGTATGACACGTGAGGCATTGTTTATGGCAAGGGATTTGCGACAGAAGAATTCTGGAAAAATCGGCGATGTAAGTACAGGAAGTTCATTGAGCGATGTTGTTCAGACATTGCGCGATGCAGGACGTGAATGGGCATCAAAAGGTTATATTATTCCGTCTGGCAGTGAAAACGTATGGGATATAAAAGCTAGCATTGACGGCGACAAGATTATTCTTGACTATTCGGTTTATCTTGCTGCACCGGTCAATTTCATCTTTATTACGGCTAATAATCACGTTTATTCAGCTTCTGTAACATTGTAGGGAGGTAGAAAATGGATCTTAATAATGATTTATTCATAAAAGGGACATCGTGTTTTGTTCGTGTAGGAACTAGTGCCAGCGATGCAAAAGTAATCGGATATGTTGATTCTTTTACTGCTTCAAAAAATATTCAGCTTCAGCGGGCGAATGTTATTGGTGCTGTAGAAAGTATTTCTATTGATGCTCAGGCAGTAAGTGCAACAATTTCAATGACTGGATTTCTTGCAAATAAGGCAGTTTATACCGGCTCTGCATCTTACAATGGTAAGGGAAATGTTTCGCTTGCAAGTTTTAATCCTAATTCAGATGACTTTAACAATGGAAATGTTACTACGAAATTTGATTATATGGACTTTTACGACAAGAAAACCGGCGTTATTGTATGTTCTTTAACTCACGTTTCTGCAAGTTCATTCCGTATCAGTGGCAATGGCGGTGCTTACGCTAAAGCTGATATTCAGATGGAAGCAATTCACATGAGTTCAGGCTCTGAATTTACGTCAGTTTATACGCCGGGTGGTTCTTCTTCTGGAAGTTCATCAAGTGTTGGGACTGCTGTCTAAAAAAAATTATCGTTTGAAATAAAAAATCAAGCGATAAATGATACCGACCTTTTTTTAAGGTCGGTATTTTTCTAAAAAAAATAAAGGTGAAAAAAAATGAATCTTGAAAAAATCGAAAATACTGAAAACAAAATTGAAGAATTGAATAAAACGGAATCTACAGACTTATTTCGTTCTATTGTAATGGGAATGGACGTAACAGAATGGATTGATACGTCAAAAGGCAAGTTTAAGGTAAAATTCCCGCGTGCTAGAGATTTGGAAGCAGCCGGAAAATTGACTGCAATCAGATTAAAGGGAATTCCCGCAACAAGTTTTAATCCTAGTGTATTCAATTTTATTGAAGACATTGCATATCTTGACGTTGTAATAATTGATTGGCCGGACTGGTGGAAACTTGCAAAAAAAGAAAATCCTGATTTTGGGTGGAAAGATATTCCGTCAGATGATTTTATTTTGGAGGTGTACGCTAAGGCGTATAACTTTCGCCTTGAAACGCAGAAGAAAATTGACGGAGATAAAAAAGAAACCAATATCGGAATGGATGCCGACGGAAATAATAATGCTGTTAGTCAACCGGGGTTGTTCGATGGCGTCAGTGGTAAATCGTGATTTAATGGACAGAGATTATAATTACATAATGTATGAATTTAATATGAATTATTCATTGGAATCGCTTAGACGCGGTTATCTTAAGTCACAAAAAGAAGAAAAAGAACGAGTAAGCGATGATGTTTTAAGAAGTTTAGGCTATTCAGACAGTGATATTCTGAAACGTAATGATTAGGGGGAAAACATGGCCGGTAACACGACAATGCGTGTAGATGTAAATAATACTCATAGAATAGTTGCAGAGGGCAGTGTTCTTGATAGAATTGTGCACGACCCGCAAGGTGGTATCGGCTCATTGGGTGATACATCTAATCTTGCAAGTTCAGATGATATTACTGAAAATCTGAGTGATTCTAATGAAAACTTAAAAGAAATAAATTCTACTTTAAAATCAATTTTATCTACCATAACAGGCAGAGGAAGTACCGGCGGAGTCGGTGGAGCAGGAAGAATTACACCGGGCAATGCAAGAAATGGCGGTGTAAATGAAAGTACGATAGCGGGAATGTTTTCGAAAGGAGCAGAAGGCATTGCCTCTACTTTTGACGGCTTTTTAACGGGTGATGGCTCAGGCGGATTTTTAAACGGGCTATCAAATGTCGGTGGTATTGTTTCTGCCGGTGCAAAATTGGCAAGTGGTATAAGTGCTTCTGCTGTAGCTGCATTAGCTGGTGCCGGTGCTGCAATTGGTGCAGGCGTTCTTACAATAAAAGGGCTTGGCAAACTTGCCGGAAAAACAAATGAAGTTTTACCAGAAATGGATAATCTTCAGGCAGTTTTTACCCAAAGTCCATTTGATGGCACTCCCGGCGGAGGCATATCAGATTTGCACGGTACTAGATTGGGTAGTGCTATACTGCAAATGAATCAGAGAAGTGATTTAGTTTCACGTAATATAAATACAGGTCTGACAAATGAAGAATTTATATCTTTAGTAACAGATTTAGGAAAACAAGGCGTAACTGATTCAAATGTTGCTGCTGAATCAGTTGGAAGAACAGCAAGAATGGCATACGGACTTGGAATGGACGTAAAAGAATTAATGCCATTAACAAGTTATCTGGAAAGATATGGAACTGGCAGCACGGCACCAACACCCGGAAACACAACTTCTGATTACAGTGTATTAAATAATTTGTATATGTACGGAAGAACAACCGGCTTAACACGCGGTCAAATGTCTGAATTTTTTTCAGGTTTGGAAAGTGCCCTTGAAAACTCATTGTCAAAAGGTTTTGTGAAAGATACTCAAAAACTTGCTTATGACATTGCAACTGTTTCTAATTTATCGAGTGATAAAGTTTATTGGCAAGGAACAAATGGAATAAACAGATATATTTCAGCTTCCAATGCTATGGGGAACGCGACTTCATTATCATCTACTTCAAATATGTTGATGTATCAAGCCATGAAAAAAACTCATCCTGAATTATCATGGATGGAAATTATGCAGAAACTTGAGGAAGGCGATTTTGGTGATATAGATTTTTTAGTAAATTACAGAGAAACATTAAGTAATAGTTATGGCAAAGATAAAGATTCTATTATATCTGATATAAAACAAAGTTTTGGAACAAATTGGCACGGTGCTAATGAAATTTACGATGTTATTTTTAATGGAATAAAAGAAGTTGTAGAGGATGATGTTACAAAACTGATAATACCTGATAATGTAAGTGAATTGGCAAGGCAATATAATGAACAGCCAGAAGCTAAAAGTAATTATCTTGATGCTTTGAATGCACAGAATGCAACAGAATCAGCGTGGGCAGGTGCTGGCGTTGATTCGTGGATAGCTAAAACAGAACTTTTTACAAAAGCAGCGCAGGGAGTTGCAGAATCTGTTGAAAAACTGACAAAAGCCATTGATGATTTTATAGGAGCTGGAATTACTGTTGAAGAATCTCAATAGATGCCACATATTTTGTTGTAGAGGGATGTAGTTGTCTTTTACATTTTTATTGACGCAGAATACAAAACGTTTTACCTTGTATTGTAATTGGTCGTTTACAAGTTGACTACATAAGATCAATAAGTTAAAATTAAAGTTAAGGTATGACGAAAGGCAGCCGGTAATAGAATTTTTAGGGAATTCTATTACCGGCTGTTTTTTTTTATGCAGGTGGAAAAAATGGTAAAAGTTCAGTCGGTAACACCAGAAGTTTTTTTTAAGTCTTATTCAAGCGGAGAAACGTATCAGATATTTTCTGCATTGAATAAGGATAATTATATTTCCGGCGCAAATTTGCAGTCTTATTCTTTTCAGCGTGCAGTAAATAATCTTGGCGGAAGTTTTTCTATTTCTGTAAAAGAAAGAACGAATAATAATACAAATTACAACAAAACATTTTTAGATAAACTTTCTACGCTTGATATAGTTTTGATAAAAGAAAACGGTCAGAAAATAGATTTTGTGGGAGTTGTTACAAGTATTTCTTACACAGCGTCTGAAAACGGCAAATTGATTAATATTTCAGGCCGTTCCATTGAGTTTCTTCTTGAGTTTTTTACGATTGCTTTAGATGCCACCGCTATGGCGTGGACTAATTCTCAAGTTGCTGTCGATGCTAAAAACAATGCATTTAAACATTCAATATCTACTGATGACCCTGTCACTGTAAGCGATATTGTAAAAAAATCTTATGATTTCTTTTGTGAAGTTGCTACTCAGATGAATAAACTTTCTAATGTTGCGGTCAAAGATTTAATTGACCGTTATATGACTGGTTCTGACGGTAATTTATTAGATGAAAGTTCATCATTGCGTTATCAATATCCTATAAGCAGTAATTTATTACAGAATTCTACGGTCAATTGGATTCAGTACATCAGAAACTTGTTGCCAGAAGAAGTTTATGAAATTGTTCCGATTTTAAAATCAAATGGTTTGACTAAATTAAAAATCAGATTAATGCCTTTTAGTGCATCAGAGTGGATAAAACTTCCTATTACTCAGATTCAAGATTACAGTTTGATTAATTACACGTTGAGCAAATCGATTGAGGAAGTTTATACCAATTTTTATTCATACGTTGAGGGGTCTTCTTTATCCCCGGATTTTTGGAATCATCTTAATGCATCAGAGGAAGGAAACACAAAAAGCGTGTCAAATGTTGATAAGGCAAAACTTTACGGTTATAAGCCGTTGCAGTGTAATTTTATCGGATTTAACACGGAAAGCACTGATGAAAAAGATTTACTCACTAAGTTTACAGACTTAAATAAACAGCTTGCCGATTGGTACGGAAATCTTGATGAAATATTGAGCGGAAACATTACGATTGCAAACATTGACGGTTTGTCTAATGCAAAAATCGGCGAAAGGATTGCTTTTATTGACGGTCAGTTTTATGTAACAGGTGAAAATCACGCCTGGCAATATGGAAGTTGTGCAAAAATAACTTATCAGCTGGATAGAGGTGGAGCATACACGAATTCAGGAGTTTTTTCTGTACTTACTGGAATTTCAAAATCTTTAAGGGAGTTAAACAATGCGGGTAATAATTAGACGTAATAAACAGTCAACTCATCAAGGATTTACAAACACGAGTTTTTTGAGTAATCGCTATGGATTTTGGGGTAACGTTACGGCGGTAGATTCTAAAACAAATAAAGTTCGCGTTCTTTCTACTACAGGTTATGAATACATCGGTATTCCAGTATGTTCTCATGAATGGGTAAATAAACAGGAAGATAAATTCAGCGGGTCAAGAAATTTGCCGGCGGTAGGTTCAAGAGTTTTTGTTTTAATGCCAACGGGAACAATAACAGGTGCTTTTGTATTGTGCAGTGGTTATGCAGAGGGAGATACAGAAACACACGATTTATGGACAGAAGATAAAGAAAATGAAGTTAAAACAGTAACTCAAAACGGTTGGACTAAGATTGAAGATACAGAAAATAATTTGATTTCGCTTGAAAGTTCAAACGGTAATGTAAAACTTGAATTAATACCGAACGGAGAAGATGCAAACATAAACTTAAAGGCTTTTAATTTCACCTTAAAAATCACAAAAGACGGTATTGATTTAGTTTCAGAAAATGATTCTGTTGCTATGACAGTTGATAAGCCACTGAAAATTGATTCAGGGTCAAATGCCGTAACTATTCAAACAAGTAATTTTAAAGTTACAAAAGACGGAACAAAAAATCTTCTGGAGGTAAGCTAAATGAAAAATATAGTAACCACAGATTACAAAATGGAATATACAACAGTTTCTGTATCAAAAGAAGTTGTTAATGGGACACCAGGTTTTAAGTGTGACGGCAATCCGTGTTATACAGGCACGCTTTCTATAACAATTCCAACCGGTTGCTGTACTCAAGGTGATAAGGCAAATATAGCACCCATAATTTTTACAATCAGTCCTACAAGTCAAAATATAAAAGTTGATGGCGTAGGCGTTATTTTGGATGGTGATAATACAGATGTAACGACAGAACTTTTGGACGCTAAAACTGAAAAAACTTCTACAGTTATTTTTAATGCAAAGATTTGCGCAAATCAAAATAGGGTAAAGGCTTCATGAGTACATATTTTAATGAAAGTTGCTTTAAAAAAGCATTTATTTTACATTTTCAGTCTATCTCATCAAATGAAAATGATTATATTTCGTTTTCAATTCCACCGCAGACAATTGGTTATAAACTTCCTCAGCGAGTTTCTGAAACAAAAACGTTTGGCGGAATGGTTTATGATTATTACGGCAATGATACTATAACTATCAGTTTAGCTGGAACTACGACAAATAATGAATTGCGCGTAATTCAAACAGGGGCTGCAACAACCGACCATATCACCGGGGATGAAGAAATAAGCCGTATTACAGAATTGGTTCATAAATACGGAAAGATTGAAAACCTTAAACAGCAGAGTGTAACTCTTTACAATGATTCGTCAAGTTATAATGTTCTTATTAAAGATTTTGAAATAAAAAGGTCAAAAGACAAGCCATTTTCTTGGGATTATCAGCTTGAATTGATTGTTTTGCCGGAATTTTCGCTTTATAACGCCGATTATTCTTTTGATTATGAAGACCTTGCACTTAATGAAACTGATTTAGCGGGTTTATCATCAAGTGATTTAGAAAAAATCGGATTATCGGATAATTCAGTTCTTGCCTCATTCAAAACAGGTGAAAGTAGTAGTTCTACCACTCTTTCTTCTTCAACAACAAAATCGCCGGCTCTTACTTGTTTAAAAGTTTTATCTTGTTCGTGTAAAATAAGCGCAAAAGCAACAAGATTAAAAAACTATATTGAAGAAACTACGCCATCAATCAAAAATACTTATCAGAATTTCTATCAAAAAATTCTTACGATTACATCTGATATAGAAAATAAAATTACGCTTGGAACTAATGTAGTCGAAAATATTTTTAATTTTCCTGAAACTTTTATTTCAGATACTTTGTCTTTAGTTGACCAAGTGTCAACGAGCGTTGTAAGGGCAACAGTCGGCACTGTTTCCAATTTAATGAATGATGCAAATCGTCTTACTCAGGCTATCAAAGATGTTAAAGATGAAATTACTGACTGGATTAATGGCGACAATGCAGCGGCGGTTTTGTCACGTCAATTGTATGATTCTATTACAGATACTGTAGAAGATATAAAAGATACATGGTGCGGAATGTTCAGTGCTATGGAAGATGACGCAGATAATCTTGTTATTGCGGTAAAAGATGGCAGCACAAATGACGGTGTAGTTATTCCAGGAGATGAAACAACAAGTGATGAAATTATCAAAGTTTATGGCTACAAACAATATTATGTGCAGTCCGGCGACACTTGGGATTCAATTGCATTCAGATTTTATGGCGATGCTTCAAAGGGCGTTATTGTTGCGTCTTACAATAACACTGTAATGACTTTGGAAGCTGGAACTTTAATCTGGATTCCTATTCTTGATTCTGTCAGTGATAACTCAGTGCCAGAGATTTATAACGAGCCTGGAATAAAAGATAACAGTGGAACAGACATAAAAATATCTTCTAACGGAAAAATTGATTTTTCCAGTGGTGATTTTGTTCTTGTTGGCGGTCAGGACAATATTAATCAGGCAATTACAAACAGATTATCTACAGAAATGGATTCCAGGGTCAGAGTTGTTGCATACGGTATAAAATCTGCCGTTGGAAGTGTAAACATTCCTAAGGGTCTTGTAATTTCTTCAATTAAGACAACTTTATTACGTGACTCGCGTGTAAAAACTGTAGACGGTATCAGTTATGAAGGTGAGGGCGACAAACTTCACTTAACAATCAATTATACGACAATAAATGATTATAAAAAAACTTTTAAAGGGGTGATTTAAAATGAATGTAGAACGATATAGCGACATTTTGAAAAAAGAAAAAGCGCAGATGGTAACAAATCAAAGCGGTTTGACAGATTTTACAGAGGGTTCTGTAATTATGACAATGCTTGAAACTTTTGCACGCAGAATTGAAAAACTTTACATTGATGCAAGAAACGGCTTTAACAATAACTTAAAGTCCATACCATATTCAATGTTCAATTTTCAAAAGAAAAACGGTTCTATTGCAACAGGAAAGGTTATTTTTTCAAGAACAAAAGCAATCAATTCTGTTACAAAGATTCCTAAAGATACGGAAGTAAAGGCAGGGGATTATGTTTATAAAACTACAGAGGAAGGAAAGATTGCTGCCGGTGCTACATCAACAGAAGAAGTCAGCATTGAAGCGGTTGACGTTGGGACTGCATATAACACGGGTATTGGGACTGTAACGACCATTATTTCAATTTTGCCGTCAGATGTTGTAAAGGTCACTAATAATACAAAAATTGAGGGTGGCGTTGATACAGAAACTGAACTTGAAATGTACAAACGTTTTATTAATTACATAAACGGTCTTGATGGAAATAACGTTTATTCTGTAAAAGCTGCCGTTGAATCTGTAAACGGAGTTAATTCTGTACAACTTGCAGAACATTTTCCGCCGGACAGTAACGGTAATAATTTTACAATTTACGTAGATACCGGCGGAGAGGGGCTTTCTTCCAGTCTTAAAGAAAAAATTGAAACTGTTGTTGACGGTGACGGCACAGCGGATAATCCGGGACATAAAGCACCAGGAATTAAATACAACGTTGAGGCGGCTGAAGTTAAAACCGTTGATATTGTTTACTCAGCATCTTGTGAACTTAGTGACGAAAGCACAGTTACAAGTCAAATGAATGAAATAATCAAAGAAACTGTAAACAGTCTTGCAATTGGCGATGACGTGAAAATATCAGAACTTATTTCAGCACTGAAAACTTTGTCATTCGTAAAAGACTGCTCAATAATTACGCCGGAAAGTAATGTCGTTATCAGTCAAGGTCAAATTGCAAAAGCTGGAACTGTAACACGCAATTAACGGGGGGCAAAAATGACAGATTTGGGAAATCTTTTAAGTAACAATTTTCCGTCAACCTTTGATAAAACTGATAAAGGTTTTAAAGCTTTAATCGCAAATTGTGATGTTGATGACATTAATGACTTTACGCTTGAAAAACTTGGTCTGATGGAAAGAGTTTTATACGATGCTGAAATATATGTTAAAAAACTTTTTGAAACTACTGATTTTGTAAATATGGATTATTCAACAATGGATAATCTTGAAAAATATCTTTTTGAGCATTTTGTAAAATTGTTTTTGCTTGATAAAATCAGATATCTTGAAACGTCAAGAAGCATTACTCTGACTAAACTTCTTTTTCAGCGTGATAACGGCTTGACCGGCTGGGGTACAAAAAAGAATATAGAATATATTTTTTCAAAAATTCTGAATTGTGAAGCGTACATTGTTGAAAACAGTCTTGCTTATTCTGATAGTTTAATTTTGAACGGTGATTTTGAATATCAGCTTTCCAGCTGGACATCTAACGTTGAAAAACCTATTTCTGATGAATTTCCGTTTTGTGGCAATTATTCAGCACTTCTTGGTTCAAATCAGAATGTTGCTCAGACTGTAAAACTTGCAGCGTCACAAAATTATGATTTTATGTTCTTTTTGCTGGGTACTGTAAACGTTTATCTTAAGAACAACAACAATGAATATTGGGATTCTAAAACTAAAACCTGGACTACAGAAGAAACTTATACGACATTGCAATCAGCAAGTTATAAGAATGTAAATGTCAGTTTTAGAACGCCGGAAGAAGAAACTGCTGTAGTTTTTGAAATTGTCAGTGCAGTTGATTCTTCCTATGTAGATTATGTACGGCTTTTTAAGGTGAATTATCCTTGTTTTGATATTCTTTTTCGCGGAATTGTTCTTGAAGATACTACTGGCGACAATCTTACATATGGTCCAAAATCTGAAAGTGGCGACCCTGTCCCGGATAAAGAAGATAACTATGATACGGTTTACGGCTATCTTAACAAAGGTTATTTATCGTCTACAGATTCAGGTTTGCCGGAAGATTTACAGGATTTATTGACTGATTACTTGAGGGCGGCTGGTGTAAAAGGCGTTTGTGAAAAAGTCACAATCAATGAATCTAAACTTGAGGCTTATGTTGACGGTACAACGCTTGTTGTGCCTTATGGACGTATTTCTGATACGACATTTGTCAATAATGAAACAATTACAGATAAAACATTTAATGCTTAATGGGAGGTATTATTATGGGTGTTTTACAAACTACAAGAGTTGAAGAAAATGAAATCGCGCGTGCAGATGATTTGCAGTATGGTTTTCAGTCAGTTTTTGATAATTTTGCCAAATTTTCAAAATCACATACTGGAATTACACAAAATTATTTAGTTGGCGGAAAAGTTGAAAAAGGTACTGTAACGACTGATTCAAAATGGAATTTGACGGTTGCGCCATTAATCGGATTGTGTTCAAATACCGGGACAATGGTTGTAAACAGTGAATCTGAAATTTTGTCGGTTGAGGCGGCCGGTTCTTCTGTCAGAATTGATAATGTTTATGTACGTGGCTACATTGATGAAGACGGAGACGGAACTGATACAGTACGCGCTTTTAAAGACGGAAATACAATCGTTTCAAAAACAATAAAGGTGAGACAGTATCTTAATTGTGAATTTATGGTCAAAAAAGGAGCTGAGGGTTCTGTAAAAGCAAAATTAAAGTCAGAAGACAATGCCAGCGATTTTATCAAGATTGCAGAAATTTATATTCCAGGCGGAGCAGAAGATATCAGCGAATGTACGATTTACCCGGTTACAAAAGACCTTGAAGCAGAAACAGAAAAAAATACCGGCTGGACAGAAGAAGTAAGTGATACAATCAAAATCTACAGTGCATCAGAATTGCAGAATATTTTTCGCGCCATTCATTTAAGTAACGGTACATTAAAAGCTGGCGTTGTAAATGCCAGCAATTTGAATACAGGTACAACCGGAAATCAAATCAGTTTAAACACTTTTGTACTTGGTGCTAATATGTACGGCAAAACTGCAACACAGAAACTTGCAGATGTTTTTACTCAATTGAGTACAGATGTGAATAATATAAATTCAACTTTAAAAAATAAATCAGATAACACTCATGCACACAGTTGGACTGAAATTACAAATAAACCGTCAACTTTTACGCCGGCAACACACGACCATACAGCAAAGCAGATTACACAGTTAACAGGATATTCTAAAGCAGATTCTTATTCACCACTTACAACGACTGATAGCCTAACTACTGCATTGGGAAAAATTGAAAAACGGCTGGATAACCTTAATTTTTTTCTTGATGCGGAAACTTTTTATTCTAGTGGAAAATTGACCATTAATGTTCCTGATAATTTAGTTTTAGACGGATATAATTTTATTAAAGGTTCAGATTATGTTACATCCGAAATTGAATTTATAACAGATAACAGTCATCCAGTTAAGTTATATTTTTTACAATCAGGAAAATACTTATTTATTCCTTGGGGGAGCCAGACAGTTTTATATAATACAAATAAAGGTACTGATACTTATTTCAAACGCTATGTTGATAGTATATCTGATTATTTAGGACCTGTGTATGTTCAGACAACAGGCGTAAGTCAAATATATATCTGGGAAAAGTAAATGGGCATTTTACCTATATTTATGCAAATTTTCTGTACACATTTTTGTGCATAAAATTAAAATTTTGTAACTCTAAATAGTTTGTAAAAACACTAAATATAGTGTATCATAAAAGTATAGTACGCTATAACTAGGAGTAATATTTTTTAGAGTGGGTATACAGCCAATTGATTTACAGACTATGTATTCTCAGTTGAGTAATGTGAACCGTACATTAAGTGCCGCTCAGCAGGTTCAGTTGACTCAGGCTATACAGCAGAAGTCAGATATTGAAAAAAATCTGGAAGAATCAAAAAAGGTTCAGAAAACTTCTGGTGAACAGGCGGAAAAAGTTTGCGAAGACGGTAACAACGGTCAAAATTTTCACAGTTCGTTTAACTCAAAAGCTGATAAACAAAAGTCAGAAGAAAAACCTGAAGAGCTTAAAAACCTTAAAAATAATTACGAAAAAAACGGATCTCCTTATGTTGGGACAATCATTGATATAATGAGGTAAATGTGGCTGCTTATTTTTCTTTATTTTTTTCCATTGTTACTCTCATCTTTTTTATTGTAATTTTAATTCGCTTTAAAAAACTTTTTTCTACAGAAAAACTTATGGATAAAACTCAGCGTTATATAGAAAAAATGGTTTCAGATATGAATAATCAGGCAATGCGCGATATTGATTTGATTAGAAATAATTCTCAGGAATTAAAAAAATTAATTCTTCAGACTGAAAATACAATAAAAAATTATAACGAAGCTACAGACCGCCTCAGAAATATGATTCTGCAGGTTGATAATTTAAAGTTTGAGGCTACGGATAAAAACTTTTACAATTCTTTTTCTAATCAAAATCTCGATTTTCTTGAAAATAATAAAAAAGTTCATTATCAAGAAAATAAAAATGTTGCGCCTTTAAAAACTGTCAGTCAGCGTAATAAAGAAAATCTTGCAAAACGTTATGGTGTAAATAATTCAAAAATTAATCCAGATGCTGCATACGAAATCGTAAAATCTGAATATGAACAGCAGTCACTTTTTGATGATATTGACAGGGTAACTTTAACTCAGGATGGAGCAGCTTACAAGGAAGTTCCGCTCATTCATACAAAAAATCTTGATGAAAAACCTGCTTCAAATAATTATGTTAATATTGAATCAAAAACGCTTACCCTTGCAGATAAAGTCGGTGAACTTTTTGCTCAGTCGTATCCGGTTGAACAGATTGCAAAACTTTTAAATTGTTCTGTTACAGAAGTTCAGACAATTATAGATTTAGGAATTTAAAACAGGGATTAATTAAGGAGGCTCTGCTTTATGAAAATCAATAAAGCGAAATTTGGTGTGTTAAGTGATGGAACAAAAATCCAGCTTTATACAATTTCTAACGGAAGTATGTCTTTTTCTTGTATGAATTATGGATGTACTTTGACAAGTATTGTTTTGAACAATAAAGACGGTTCTAAAACAGATGTCCTCCTGGGATTTTCAACATTGGAAGGTTATATCAATAATAACTGTTGTTTTGGTGCTTTTGTCGGAAGATTTGCAAACAGAATTGGAAAGGCAAGTTTTACTCTTGACGGAAAAAAATATCACCTTGATAAAAATGACGGTTCTAACTGTCTGCACGGCGGTTTTAACGGTTATGACAAAAAAGTATGGAATGTCAAAGTAATTGAAGAAAAAAAATACTGCGGAGTAAAATTTACACGGCTTTCTCCTGACGGTGAACAGGGCTTTCCTGGAAATTTAAAACTTTCTGTAACCTATCTTCTTGATGAAAATAATAATCTTTCTTGTACTTATACTGCAGAAACGGACAAGGCAACTCCTGTAAATCTTACGAATCACGCTTATTTTAATCTTGCCGGAAGTGGAAGTGTTGAAACTCATACTTTAAAAATGAATTCTTCAAAAGTTCTTGAAGTAAGTCCAAAATTAATTCCTACAGGAAAACTTCTTGATGTAAAGGACACTCCTTTTGATTTTACAGAAGAAAAAACAATCGGACGGGATATTACTCAGACAGCCGTTGGTTATGATCACTGTTTTGTAACGGAAAAATATGACAGTGAAAATAAAAATTGCGGTGTTCCTGTTGATGATGATGATTTAGTTGAATTTGCAGTTTTAAAGGAACATTCAACAAAGCATGAAATGTCTGTTTTTACAAATTTGCCGGGGTGCCAGCTTTATACGGCTAATTTTATAAAAGGAATTCAGGGCAAAAACGGAAAAATTTACGAAAATCATGAAGCTTATTGTCTTGAAACTCAAACTTTCCCGGATTCTCCGAACAAAATAGATTTTCCGTCTTGTATTCTTGAACCGGGAAAAAAAATGAAGGCTATAACTGTTTATCAGTTTACAATATAAAAGGGCATCTCTAAAAAATCATTTTCAATGCTTTTTTAAAAAGATTTTTTATTTGAATATACAAATATAAATTATTAAAATTAAGGTATGCGGATTTTTTTTATGTCATCTATGATGATTTTTTAAATTTTCGCACAGGACTTTTAGAGAGGGTATGCGTAATGGATGTACAATTACAGGAATTGATTCAAAAAATCAAAGATGACGGCGTTGCTGTTGCAGATGCACAGGCTTCTAAAATAAAAACTGAAGCAGAAGCAAAAGCAGAAGAAATTATTTCCGAAGCAGAATCAAAAGCTGAAGAAATTATAAAAAATGCTAAGAGCGAAACAAAAAGAATGGAAAAAGCTAGCGAAGAAGCCATTATTCAGGCTGGACGAAATATGCTTTTGTCATTTCGGGAATCTTTGATTGCTGAACTTGATAATTTAGTAAAAACAGAAACTTCAAAAGCTGAATCTGGAGAACTTTTAGCAAAATTAATTCCGGAAACTGTTAAAAACTGGGCAAAAAATTCTGATGCTTCAGAACTTTCAGTTTTATTGAGCGAAAAAGATTTAAAATCACTTGAAAAAACTTTATTTGCTGAACTCAAAGATGAAATTTCAAAGGGAATGGAAATCAAACCGGATAAAACTTTATCGTCAGGATTTAGAATCGGCGTAAAAAATGGCTCTGCATATTATGATTATTCTGCAGAATCAGTTGCAGAATTGTTCTGTAATTATCTTAATCCCAAACTTGCTGCGTTAATGAAAGAAGCTGCAAAAGGAACGGAGTAGTGGATTATTATTATTTGGTTTCGCAGTTGCCAGATATTTCTTCTGCTGAAACAAAATCTGTTCTGCCAATTACAAACGAAAAATTCCAGGAAATTTGCTGCAGATTTGTAAAAGAGAATGAAAAATCAATAATCAAAAATCTTTCGCTGATTCCTCCAAAGGATAATTCCCCGACTGGTTCTGATTTTCTTGATAAATGGTACACAAAAGAAAGAAATTTACGTTTTGCACTTGCTCAGATAAGAGCTCAGAAATTAAAAAAAGATTCTGTGTCTTTGCCACCTGGCTGTACGGCTGATATTGTAACGACGGCTCGTACTGCAGTTGGAATGGACAGTCCTTTTAGCGCAGAACAGTTCCTTTTTGAATATAGAATAAAACTTCTGAATGACATAAGTCCTTTGGATTATTTTTCTATTGATTCAATTTATGCTTATGGAATCAGACTTCTTCTTGTAGAACGCATGAAAATGTTTGATATGGAAAAAGGAAAAGTATCTTATCGTAAGATTTATGATGGGATTCTAAGTGAAAATAAATCCTAGTCGGCAGTGCTGACTCAACACAGGAGCAGGAGATAGTACAGAAATGACGGATACAAAAGCAAAGGTAGTCGGCATTAACGGGAACATGGTAACAATTGAATTTGACGGCAATGTTTCCATGAATGAAGTTGGCTATGTAAATGTAGACGGAAAAAAATTACGAGGTGAAATAATCCGTATCAGGGGCAATAAGGCTCAGATGCAGATTTTTGAAATGACACAGGGAATTAAAGCCGGTGATACTGTTGAATTGATGGGAGACCTTCTTTGTGCAGAATTAGGACCTGGTCTTTTAGGTCAGACTTTTGATGGTTTGCAGAACCCGCTTCCTTTGGTTGCTGAAAAAGCCGGTTACTTTTTGGAAAGAGGTGTTTATGTTGAACCTCTCCCAACTGATAAAAGATGGGATTGGACACCTTCTGTAAAACCTGGTGACAAACTTGTTTCTGGAGAAGCAATCGGTTCTGTGCCAGAAGGTTCTTTTACTCATAAAATTTTAGTTCCTTTTGATTTTCTTGGAATGTACACTGTAAAAGAGGTAACACCGGCTGGTTCTTACACAATCAAAGACGAAATGGCAGTTGTAACTGACGAAAAAGGCAATGAGCATAAACTTACAATGTCATTCAAATGGCCTGTAAAACGTGCGGTTGACTGTTATGCAGAACGACTTGCCCCAACAGAGCCAATGGTTACTCAGATTCGTCTTATTGATACTTTTTATCCGGTGTGTAAAGGTGGTACATATTGTATACCAGGTCCTTTTGGAGCCGGAAAGACAGTTTTGCAGCATACAACTTCCAGAAATGCGGACGTTGATATTGTAATTATTGCTGCCTGCGGTGAGCGTGCCGGTGAAGTTGTAGAAACAATCAAAGAGTTTCCTGAACTTAAAGACCCAAGAACTGGTCGTTCTTTAATGGAAAGAACAATCATCATTTGTAATACATCGTCTATGCCTGTTGCTTCCCGAGAAGCGTCGGTTTACACGTCAGTTACTTTGGCTGAATATTACCGTCAGATGGGACTTCATGTTCTTCTTCTTGCAGATTCAACTTCCCGTTGGGCTCAGGCCTTGCGAGAAATGTCTGGACGTTTGGAAGAGATTCCTGGCGAAGAAGCATTTCCGGCTTATCTTGAATCTTATATTGCAGCCTTTTATGAAAGAGCCGGAATGGTTCGCCTGCGTGACGGTTCGCTTGGTTCTGTTACAATTGGCGGTACTGTTTCTCCAGCTGGCGGTAACTTTGAAGAACCTGTAACTCAGGCAACGCTGAAAGTTGTCGGTGCGTTCCACGGACTTTCCCGCGAACGTTCCGATGCCAGAAAATATCCTGCAATTGACCCAATTATTTCCTGGTCAAAATATAAGTCGGTTTTGCCTGAATCTTGGGTAGCTTTTGCCAGAAAAATTTATCTTTCCGGTGTAGAAGTTAACCAGATGATGAAAGTCGTAGGCGAAGACGGAACTACGACTCAAGACTATATTGAATATCTTAAGAGTGAATTTCTTGATGCAGTTTATATGCAGCAAAACTCTTTTGATGAAGTTGATTCTTCTGTCAGCGTTGAACGTCAGAAATATACTTTTACAAAGGTAATTACAATTCTTGGTTCAGATTTTGACCTGGAAGACAAAGATACTGCGCGAAACTTCTTTAATCAGATGCGTCAGAAATTTATTGACTGGAACTATTCTTTGTGGAAGTCTGATAAATTTGCTGAAAACGAAAAACTTATTGATGAACATTACAATTCAGCAAAAGGTAAAGTCCGCAGTCAAATTGCAGTTTTGTTAAAGGATGGTGAGTAATGAACAAAGTTTATAGTAAGATTGAATCCATCGTCGGAAGTGTTATTACCGTAAAAGCTGATAATGTTGCTTACGGTGAACTTGCCGAAATTGAAACTCGCTTTGGAAAATCCCTTGCCGAAGTTAATAAAATTGACGGTGATGTTGTTTCTTTGCAGGTTTTTGCCGGCGGACGAGGTGTTTCTACCGGTGACCACATCAAATTCTTAGGTCATCAGATGGAAGTTTCTTTTTCTGATGATTTGCTTGGCCGTATTTTTAATGGTTCTGCAGAACCTCGTGATAATGGTCCGGTCCTCACAGATTCTTTAGTAACCATTGGGGGACCTTCTGTAAACCCCGCAAAGCGAATTATGGCACGTCGTATGATTCGTACCGGAATCCCGATGATTGATATGTTCAATACATTAGTTGTATCTCAAAAATTGCCGATTTTTTCTATTTCCGGTGAACCTTATAACCAGTTGCTTGCCCGTATTGCCATGCAGGCCGAAGTTGACGTAATTGTTCTTGGTGGTATGGGCTTGAAATATGATGATTATCTTTATTTCAAGAAAACTCTTGAAGACGGCGGGGCACTTTCAAAAACTGTAATGTTTATGCACACTGCCGCAGATCCTACTGTAGAATGTCAGAAAATCCCTGACTTGTCACTTGCGGTTGCAGAACAGTTTGCCTTGAAAGGTAAAGACGTTCTTGTCCTCCTTACAGATATGACAAATTTTGCCGACTCAATGAAGGAAATAGCCATTACCCAGGAACAGGTTCCTTCTAACCGAGGTTATCCTGGAGATTTGTATTCTCAGCTGGCTAGCCGTTATGAAAAGGCCGTTGATTTTGATTCTGCAGGTTCTGTAACAATTCTTGCCGTAACTACAATGCCTGGCGATGACGTAACTCATCCGGTTCCAGATAACACAGGTTACATTACAGAAGGTCAGTATTATCTTAAAGGTGGTCGCATCGAACCATTTGGCTCTCTTTCAAGACTTAAACAGAATGTTAACGGTTCTACTAGACCTGATCACCGTGCTTTGATGGATGGTATGATTCGTCTTTATTCATCTTATAAAGATACTCTTGAAAAAAAATCAATGGGCTTTAATTTAAGCAAATGGGACGAAAAACTCCTGAACTATGGCGCAAAATTCGAGGAAAATATGATGGATTTGTCTAAGAATATTTCTTTGGAAGATGCCCTTGATTTAGGCTGGAAGATTCTTTCTGAATGTTTTGAACCGGAAGAAACAGGTTTAAAATCTTCTCTTATTGAACAGTATTGGCCAAAAGCCTAAAAATGGAGATTTCATTTAATGGCAAAAATTAAGCTGACAAAAAATGAACTCAAAGTCCAAAAAGATTCCCTGAAAATGTACCAAAGGTATCTTCCGACTTTGCAGCTCAAGAAACAACAGCTTCAGACAGAAATCCGTTCCGTAGCTGCAAAGGCAAAGGAAGTTCGTGCTTCTAGAATTGCACTTGAAAAAGAATTTAATGAATGGATTGCCGTTTTTGGTGAAGAAGATGCTTTTAAAAGCGGAATGGTTAGCGTAAGAAATATTAAAAAAGGTTACGGTAACATTGCCGGTGTAATAATTCCAGTTTATGAAGGTGCTGATTTTTCTAGAGGAGATTATGACTTGTACGAAAGTCCGCTTTGGATTGATATGGCTGCCGACAGAATGGAAAAAGCACTTTCTTTAGATCTTGAGGCTGAAGTTCTTGACGAACAGGTTAGGCTTCTTTCTGATGAATTAAAAACCACGACTCAAAGAGTTAATCTTTTTGAAAAAGTCAAAATTCCAGAAACTAAGGCTAATATTAAGAAAATTTCTGTTTATCTAGGTGATGAACAGACAGCTGCGGTTGTTAGAAGTAAAATTTCTAAAAAGAAACTTCAAAAAAAATCTGATGAAGAGGAGGAAAGCAAATGATTGAACCCATGAAAAAAGTTTCTGTTGTTCTCTTGAATAATGACAGAGAAAATTCATTAAAAAAATTGCGAAAACTAGGTCTTCTTCATCTTGAAAAACTTGAAGGAAACAGCGAAAAATTAGCAGCGTTCAAGGAATATACAAATAATTCGGTTTTTGCACTGTCGGTTTTGGGTTCATATAAAGTTTCAAAGAAATATGCAAAAAAGGGACCGAAATTGTCTGATGAAAAAATAATTGATTTATGTACTGAAATTGTTTCAAAATCAGAACAAAAAAAGCAGATTCTTGACGAAATTGCTTCCGATGCAAATGAACTCGAACGATTTGAAAAGTGGGGCGAAGTTTCTCTTGAAGATCTTTCATATCTGAAAGAAAAAAATATTCAGATTTCGCTTTATGAAATTCCAGTTGAAAAATATCCTCTAATTGACGGTTCTGTTAATACGCTTTTGTTAAGTCAGGATAAAAAAACAGCTAGGTTTCTCCTTCTCAATGGCGGTGATTCCCGACCTGAAAATCTGCTTCCAGAAGCGTTTGAACTTCCTCTTCCGAAAATTTCTACGGTTGAACTTGAAAATGAAATTCGTCAGGACGAAGAAAAAGTAGATCAGATTGATAATTTTTTTGCGGAAAATGTTCCGTATATTTATGCAATAAAATCGTTCAAAAAGAAACTTGAAAGCGATATTGAGTTTGAAAATGTAAATGCCGGTGTTGGACACGAAAATGAAGGTAAGGACTCAGATCTTGCCTGGATTTCTGGTTATGTTCCGACAGCTGATATTGCTGATTTTGAAAAAGCTTGCCGTGAAAATAATTGGGCCGTTGCATTTTCCGATCCTGATGACGAAGATTCTGAAGTTCCGACAAAATTAAAGAATAATTCTTTTGTAAGTTTGATTTATCCGCTTACAGATTTTTTGGGAACTGTTCCCGGCTATCATGAATTTGATATTTCTGGCTGGTTTCTTTTGTTCTTTACAATTTTCTTTGGAATGATTTTTGGTGACGGTGGATACGGTCTTATTGTCTGCGTTGCAATTCTTGCTCTTCTTGTAAGAAATAAGATTCAGCATAAACCTTTTTCGCCATTGCTGGGCTTAGGACTTTTAGTAGGTGGAGCAACTGTAGTTTGGGGGCTTGTTACTTGTACTTGGTTTGGAATTAGTGCTGAAAATCTGCCAAAATGGCTTACCAAAGCATCAATTCCGCTGATTTCAAGTGCTTACGAAGATTTACGCTGGGCACCGTTCTGGCTTTCAGAGGATGGTAAAGGACTTACAAAAGAGCAAAACCTTCAGATTTTCTGTTTTTCACTGGCACTTTTTCAGCTTTCTGTAGCACATATTAAGGCTGCAAAAAGAAATATATGTGAAAACCGAGTCCTAAAGGCTTTTGGGGACATTGGTTCATTGTTGCAGTTAATCGGAATGTTCTGGGTAGTTCTTGGAATGGTTGTTGATTCTGAAGTTTTCCCAGTTTTCGGTTCAATTGGAAACATTCCTGTCGGAAAAATTGCGGTTACCATGATTGCCGTCGGATTTACAATGAGTTTTATCTTTGCAAATTACGAAGGCAGTGTAGGAAAATCAATTCTTGAGAGTTGTAAAAATATAATTTCAGTTCTTCTTGGAATTGTAAACGTTTTCTCTGATATTGTTTCCTACATTCGTTTGTGGGCCGTTGGACTTGCAGGCGCGGCAATTTCTGATACTGTTAATACTCTTGCCGGTCCAATTTTTGGTCATGCCGTTTTATTTATTCTTGCAGTTTTGCTTATTGTCTTTGGACATGGATTGAATATGGTTTTAAACTTGCTTTCAGTTATTGTTCATGGAGTTCGTTTAAATACTCTGGAATTTTCTACGCATTTAGGAGTTTCCTGGTCAGGAATAAAATATACACCTTTTAGTGAAAAATAAAAGTCTGTTTTTCAGACTGAGAATAATCTCGTTGAAAAATATTTTTGATAATTTTTAGGGATTTTTAATACAAAAATAAACTTTGATGTTCAAAATAAATCATTTTTAGAACACGAGTTTTAAATAGGAGAAAAATATGGAATTCAGTTTAGGTATGCTTGGTGCTGCTGTTTGTATGGGAATTGCTGCTATTGGTTCGGCAATTGGTATTGGAATTGCAGGACAAGGTGCAATTGGAGCATGGAAAAGATGTTACATGAACAACAAACCGGCTCCTTTTATTCTTACAGTCTTTGCCGGTGCTCCTTTAACACAGACAATTTACGGTTATCTTTTGATGAATATTAAATTAAAAGAATTAGGTACAACAAATCCAGGAATGGCACTTGGTCTTGGAGTTGCTTCAGGTCTTGCAATGTGTATTTCAGCCGTAGCTCAAGGAAAAGCTGGAGCAGCCGCTTCTGATGCCCTGGGAGAAACAGGCAAAGGTTTTGCACAGTACATCATGGTTATAGGATTGTGTGAATCAATTGCTCTCTTCTCAATGGTATTTTCAATGATTGCATAGTTATCCTGTCAGACAAGTATGCGAAACGGTATTGACAAGGCTTTTAGCGAACCAAGTACGCAAAGTGAGCGTGCCTTGTCAATACCGTATAGTACAGATAATTTCGTATAGGGCATCTCTAAAAATTGCAATTTTTAGAGGTGCCCTATAATTAGGCAGAACTAAGAAGTCAAGGTCTTAAGCGAATCAAGTGTGTTTTCAATTGCCATATTTTTTCAATTTTAGAGGTTCCCTTAAGATAAAACCTGTATGTGAGCAACGTTCACGCCACTATTCGCCACATGCAAACGGTTGTTCGCTCACCTTTTTAGTGGGCTGACTTTGTTTTTCCATTGCAGTTCAGCAACAGCCAGTTTTGATTCTTTTTCATCTCATAATAGTTTTTCCAATTCTTTAGCTTTCTGATAAAAAATGGGAGATATAAGTTTTGGAAAGTTATCTTTAAAAGTTTTCAGAGCGGAAAGTTCAATTATAATTTCGCAGTAGCCTTCCTCTCGGTGCTGGAGAGCCGCATCGTTTACAATCTGATTTATATGAAGAATGTAGGGCAGGTATTTTATTTTTTCGAGTTCGCCAGCGCCAAGGACTGGCAGTTTTATTGCAATTAATGTCTGATTTGTAAGCCGAGAAGCTTTTATGATTTCCGTCATTCCAGAAAGTCTTGTGTTAATTTCTATGATGTACCATTTTCCGTTTCTAAAAACTAAATCCACCTGTGCGGTTCCGTTTAAGTTTAATTCTTTTGCAAGGCGACTAAGTTCAGTTTTTAATTCCGTGATTTTATATTTTTCGTTATCAACCGGTCCTATTTTTATGCTCTGTTTGGGACTTGTAATTCCGTATTGATTTACGCTGAACAAAAATGGTGAAAAAATCTCTAAATTTTCGCCGAAAGCATAAATTTCAGTTCCAAACTGAATGCCGTCAATAAATTCTTCAACAAATCTGTCAGAATTATTTTTTTTGCTCAAAAGAAAGTTTTTTACTTCACCGTACGTTTTGCAAACTTCCATTCCAAAAGAACTTAGACCGTGAGTGTCTTTAATTACAAGTGGCAATTTTAACTTTTTGATTTTATAAAAAACTGCATTTTTGTATACATTTTCTTTAATTTCGTGCCGGTTTCGTTCTGCCCAAAACATCTCGTGATTTACATAAACGCCTTCTGCAACATTAAAATTCCTTGATTTTAAAAATTTGTGAGTTTCATATTTATCAAAGCAAATTTCTGTCGTGTTCAGCGGATGACAAAATACTTCATGTCCGTGAGATTTTAAAATTTCTCCGATAACAGAATCCTGCACGGAATGCCAGTCAAAAGGTGGCAACCAGAAACTCAAACAAATTATTTTTTGAGGATTTTCCTCTTCAATTTTTTGAACGAAATCATCAGTTTTAGCATTTTGAGAAAGAATTTTATATTTTATTTTGTCAGAAAATTCCTTAAGTTCGTTATTATCAGTATCCAGCAAAAACATTCCCGGTAGTTGTGTTACAAAAATCAGTTCAATTTGCGGATTTTTTTTTAGAAAATCATTCCAGAAATTTGTATTTGACGGATAGTTGCAGTGATGCATTATTTTTCCGTCAAAATCGGTTGGATTGGAACTGTAAATCAGAATTTTCATAACTTAATATTAGCGTAAATCTGATGACTAAGAAAATCAATTTGCTTATAATTAACGCCATGACAAAAGAGCAGTTTCAGTTGCATATTGAGTTAAAAAAAGAAATGGAATTTTCCTATCAGGGAACAAAATACAATTTGATGTATGACAAATCTTTTAATGGAACGGATTGTATAAAATTCGGTCCTGTTTATGAAGAAAAAAAATTTGACTCTTTTGGCGACCTTATAAATCACGCAAGGGTTGGAAACTGCTATTTTAAAAATTTTATAGAGGACTTGTAATGTCAAAATCTAATCAGATTGATATGACTACAGGGCCGATTTTTTTACGGCTTCTGCAATTTTCTATTCCGTTAATTTTTTCAAGTATTCTTCAACTTTTATTTAATGCCGCGGATGTTATTGTTGTCGGTCGTTTTGCTGGGGATACTTCTCTTGCCGCTGTTGGTTCCACGTCCTCGCTAATAAATCTTCTTGTAAATCTTTTTATGGGACTTTCCGTCGGCACTAACGTTGTCGCAGCACGTTTTTTTGGTGAAGGAAATTCTGAGCAGATTCATAATACAGTTCATACTTCAATTTTAGTTGCCCTTATTTCCGGTCTGATTTTAACAGTCGTTGGTGTGAGCCTTGCAGAACCAATTTTGCGTCTTATGAAGGCTCCAGAAGATGTTTTGCAGCTTGCAGTTTTGTATTTGCGAATTTATTTTTCCGGAATTACCGCCAGCATGGTTTACAATTTTGGCAGTGCACTTTTGCGTGCAAAAGGTGATACAAGAAGACCTCTGTATATTCTTTTTATTGCCGGCGTTATAAATGTTTTTTTGAATCTGTTTTTTGTGATTGTGACAAAGATGGATGTCGACGGTGTCGCACTTGCTACAATAATTTCCCAACTTTTTTCTGCTGTTGCCGTAATAATTCTTTTGTTGCGTGAAAAAGATGATTTTCATCTTGATCTTTCTAAATTACAGATTAATAAAAATATTTTGAAAAAAATCATTCAGATTGGCGTGCCGGCAGGATTTCAGGGAATTATGTTTTCTTTTTCAAACGTAATAATACAGTCTTCAATAAATTCATTTGGTGCAAAAATGATTGCAGGAAATTCTGCAGCCTGTTCTCTTGAAGGTTTTATTTACACTTCAATGAATGGTTTTAGTCAGGGCTCTTTGACTTTTTGTTCTCAAAATCTTGGGGCGCACAAAAAGGACAGAATCAAAAAAGTTGTTTTTATTTCTCAAATCTCAATTATCATTATTGCCTTTATTGAATGTTTTTTGGGCTTAGTTTTTCACCGTCAGTTGCTTGGAATTTACAGTGCAGATCCTGAAGTAATTAATGCCGGCACTCTCAGAATCAAAATAATTTTCTGTACATACTTTTTGTGCGGAATTATGGATGCTATGGCAAATTCAATTCGTGGTTGCGGACATTCACTACTGCCTGCCGTTGTTACAATTTTCGGTGCCTGCGTTTTAAGAATTATCTGGTTATTAACGTTTTTTCAGCTTCCACAGTTTCACACGCCGACCGTGATTTTTCTGTCCTATCCGATTTCGTGGCTTGTAACTTACATTGCGCACGTAATCTGTTTCGTTGTGATTTTCAAAAAAATAAAGTAAACTCTTGACCTATGAATATGGAAGCTTTTGTATTGGGCTGCGGTGGAATGATGCCTCTGCCATATAGACATCTTACTTCGGTGCTTCTAAGGCGCGACGGTGATTTATTTCTTTTTGACAGTGGAGAAGGAACACAAGTTTCTTTGCGACGGCTGAATCTCAAGTGGAAAAAAATTAATGCAATCTTTGTTTCTCACACTCATGCTGACCATGTTACTGGTCTTCCTGGGATTTTAATGCTTTCGGCACAGGTTGATCGAACAGAACCACTTTATATTTACGGTCCGCCAAAAATAAAAGAATACATAGAATCAAGTCGTAAAGTTCTTGATATGTACATCAATTATCCAATTATCATAAAAGAAATCACCGCTCCGTGCGTTGTACACTCAGGCGAAGGTTATGTCGTGCGCGCTTTTCCGCTTGAACATACAAAAACCTGCGTTGGTTATACTCTTGAAGAAGACGATCGTCCCGGCGAATTCAATCCCGAAAAAGCTCGTAACTTAAAAGTCCCATGCGGGCCACTTTGGGCTCAGCTTCAGGCAGGCAAGGACGTTACTGCGGAAGACGGCACAACTGTCAAACCGGAGCAGGTTTTGGGTAAAAAACGTAGCGGACGGAAATTTTCTTTTGTAACGGATACTCTTTTCAAGCCTTCTATTATTGATGAGGTTAGGAATTCTGATCTTTTGATTTGCGAAGGTATGTTTGAAAAAGCATTGATAGATCAGGCTCGCGAAAAAAAACATATGACTGCAGTCCAGGCTGCAATAATCGCAAAAAAAGCAAATGTACGCAGAATGTATATGATTCACTACAGTCCGCGTTATACTGACCGTGATTTGCAGGTTTTACTTGAAGAAGCCCGTGAAGTCTGGCCGGAAACAGAACTTTCAAAAGATAGATTGAATATACAGATTCCTTACATTGACTAAAATAATGATTGAATTACAGAATTTTTCTAAAACTTATTTTTCCACACGAAAGTCATTTTGTGTACACAATATTTCTTTTAAGGTTGAAAAAGGTCATATTGCAGGACTTTTAGGACCCAATGGTTCTGGCAAAACTACAATCATAAAAGCCCTGTGCGCCGTTCATTATTCTCAAGACGGTAAAGTTTTGCTTGATGGACTTGATTCTTCTGAAAATCCGGATGTTTTTCCGAATCATTTTGGTTATGTTCCGGAAAATTCGATTTTACCTTCAGATTTAACCGTTATTGAATTTCTTAAATATTGCGGAGAATTGCATTGTCTTGAAGGCAAAGAATTACAGGACGCTATAAAACGAGTCTGTGAGCAGTGTTCGCTTTCAAAAGTTCTTGACCGTAAAATTAAAAAACTTTCAAAAGGATTTCAGCAGCGTCTATCTTTTGCGCAGGCATTAATTCACGATCCTGAAAATCTCATTCTAGACGAGCCGGTTTCCGGTCTTGATCCTTCTCAGATTATTCAAATGCGGAATTTGATAAAAAAACTTTCGGAAAATAAGGCAATTTTGATGTCTACTCATCTTTTACAAGAAGTTTATTCCCTTTGCTCTGAAATTTATATTATGAATAATGGAAATCTTGTTGCGGCCGGTACGGAATTAGGAATTATTGAACAAAATGGAGTAAAAAGTCTTGAAGAAGCATTTATAAAACTGACTTCAACAGAAAATATTGAGAAAGAAAATGAAAAATAATGCATTTCGTGTACAACTTAAAGTTTTTTTGAAATACGATTTTACTCATCCGTTTTTTTACATTGTTTCGGCAATTTTTGCACTTGTAATTCCGCTTAATTTTTTTATCCGCCACCAGTTTTTCAACGGAGCCGGTTCAACAGATCTGATTTTATTATTTTCCGTCATTCCTTATATTTCAATTTTGCTAGTGCCGGTTTTGTGTTTTAGAAAAAGTCTTCAGAATTATGATAATTTTGTGCCACTTTCATCTTTTGAAAAAATATGCGTAAAATTTTTAGCCTGTGTTTTTGAATTTATTATTCTTTTGATTTTCACAGTTCCAAGTGCGTTGTCCCTCAATTTTTTTGGTAATATTGATTACGGTCAGTTTTTTACAAGTTTTCTATGTCTGATTTTTTACGGCACTTCGGTAATCGCGTTTTGTCTTTTTATTTATGAGCTTATTCCAAATGTGATAATTTCACTTTTTGTTTCTGCAATTTTTCTTGTGATTTTTAATTCCGCGCATCTTTTTGCAATTCACGTTGATTTAAATTCTTTTTTGACAGCCTTTTTTCGGCAGATAAGTTTTGCGTGGCATTTTGATGCTGCAAGCAAAGGAATTTTTGATTCTCGTGATTTTATAAGTCTTTTCTTTTCATCAGTTTTGTTTATTTTGCTTACTTCGTTTGTCAAAGAAATCAAAAAAGGCAGAAAAATGAATCAAAATTATTATTTTTTGAAAAATTTTTCAGTTTTTTGCGTTTTATTTTTGATAATCTTGAACGGAAACCGTTATTTTTTCAGAAAAGATTTTTCACAGAGTAAAACTTACAGCCTTTCGCAATACTCTAAAAAACTTCTTGAAAATTTAGATTCGCCGGTAAAAATCACATATTACCGTTCGTCATCACTTGCAAAACTTTATCCGCAAATTCGTGATATTTCTGATTATCTTACAACTTATGCAAATCAAAATAAAAATATTTCGTTTTTAATTCAAGATCCAGATAAACATTCTGAATACGCTGATTTACTTCAAAATTATGGAATTTACGGTCAGCAAATGAAAAAACAGAAAAATAATTCTACGGAATTTATAAATGTTTATTCTTCAATTATTATTGAAAATAAAGGACAATATAAAACTATTCCGTTTTTGCTTTCTACAGAACGACTTGAATATGATTTGGACAGTAAAATAAAAAATCTTTTGAGCGGAAAATCTTCTCTTGTGAATATAATTTTAGGAAACGGAATGTCACTTTCTCAAGATTATGATTTTGTTGTTCCGTGGCTTTCTAGTGAAGGTTTTGAAATTAATGAAATTGCCTGTGGCACTTCTGATTTTTCGCAAAATCTTTTAAAAACTAACGGTCCGCTTTTTGTAATCGGTGACAGCGAAATCAACATAAATGATGCAATTGCAATAGAAAATTATATTTTAAGTGGAAAGGGCAATGCATTTTTTAACCTCAGTCCTTTTAGCGTTAATATTGATTCTGACTGGCAGATAAACCGAAATTCGCGCACAAATATCATAGAAATGCTTGAAAACTGGGGAATCAGATTTACAGAAGCCGTTGCCGCAGATTATTCCTGCAACCAAATTATAATGTATTCACAGGGCGAAAATCAGAATTATTCTAGCGAAAATATTTCTACAGAAATTATAAACTATCCGCTATGGATTTCTTTGCAGCCTCAGACTAACGCTTTGCAAGGTGCAAATGTTTTTTGGGCGGTTCCGCTTGAAATCACTGGAGAAAATGTAAATCCGTACTTGATTTCTTCAAAAATGGCCTGGAATTTTGAAACTGCTAAAAATCAAAGTGAAAATCTAGTGCAAACAGATCCTTTTGTTATAAAATCTTATGATTTTTCTAGTTATGAAAAGAAAACTCTCGTTCTTGGCGCAGAAATTAACGGAAAAATTAGTGGCCTTTACAACGAAGCTGAAAATTCTGACTGCAAAATCATAGTTATTCCAGATCAATATTTTGTAAATTCGCTGATGAACGGCTATATTGGCGGTGAAGGTGGTGATTACAGAAATTATGATTTGATGACAGAAATTCTCCTTCATCTTGACGGGGAAGACGACTTGAAAATTCTTCATTCTAAGAAGAATCGGGATACTTCGTTGTATAAAATTACGGATGAACAAAGTTTTAATTTGGTGCAGAAAAAACTTTATTTTATGCTTTTTGTTTTTATTCCGCTTTTAATAATTGCAGTTTTTGTTTTTGTAAAAATTTTTGAAAAAAAGGCACGGTCAAAAAAATATGAAAAATAACAAAAAAATTACAATAATCGCGTTTTGTTCTTGCGTTTTTTTACTTTTGACCT
>CAVJCY010000030.1:0-29552 GCA_963648145.1 bacterium
AATGAAAAACCCCCGGTCTTGTTCAAAACAGGCCGGGGGTTTTGTTTTTGGAAAACCTCTAAAAATTGCATCGTAAATGATTTTTTACCAGATGACCTATTCTCCAAGTGATTTTTCTAATGCATCCAGCTGAGCAAAGATTTGTTCGATTTTTGCTACAATGCGCTGCTGTTCGGATAATGGTGGTAGAGGAATAAACAAAGATAATATATCACCTATAGTAAGTGATGAAATTCCTATACCTTTTCCTGAAAGAAAACCGCTATTTTTATAAAACCACAATAAATAAAAGAAATATTGCACGACTATTCTTTGGTCTATTCTTCTTAATCTTGAAACATGATTTTGTATGCATATGTCGTAATCATAATTCCATATTGCAGATCTACCTACATCACCGCCATTACAAACTAAAATATCATTTTTTGTTACTGTGCATTTATCTAATTCATCTTTCTTAAAATGCATTTTTCTTACTTCAGAAAAATTGAATCTATTCCAATAAATATTTGACGTAGTAAGATAATCTTTTAACTCTCCTTCAGTATTAGTTTGCTTTAATGCTTTTCCTGAACTATGAGTAAATAAATCTCTAAATCTACACCAGCACCAGTTTTCCGGAATTTTAAACGGTATCTCATCTTCAATATCTTTCTGCGTTCCGTCTGCAAACTGTTCGTAATGTCTGCCGTCTTTGGCTTTGATAATGAAGCCGGCAGATTTATCTTCTTTGAGTTTTTTCTGTTTTATTAATTCTGCTTTTTCATTGCGGATTTTTTCCAGTAATTCAAAGGCATTGCCTTCCTGCGGATTCTGTGCTGCCAGTTTTCCGTGAATGGCTAAGTCTAAGACTTTGCTTTTTGTCTGTTTTATGTAAGTTTTAAGATTGAGTTTATTTTTTTCAATGATATCAATCTGTTCAAAAGATTTTTCTATTGCAGAAACAATGCGCTGCTGTTCGGATAATGGTGGAAGAGGAATAAGTATTGGATATATTCCACGACCAGAAACCACAGGTTGTGCTGTAGAATTTGATTTTGTTCTTAAATCTAACTTTTTTAATAAGTATGTTAGAAAATCAACTTGTATAAGTTTTGAATTAAAACTAGTGATAAAGGCATTATCAGTTACCCAAGCTTTATTTTTGGTAACATGAATTGATCCACAATAAAAACCTACACGTCCAATAATTATTGTATTGACTTCTACATTATAGTTTGAATAATATCCATTTATTCCGTTTCCACCATAAATTGGATATTCACCCGTTTGATTTTCTCCAACTTTAAGTAAATCGCCAGATTTTATGGATAAAATTGCACCTAATCTACACCAGCACCAGCTTTCCGGAATCTCAAACGGAATTTCATCTTCAATATCTTTCAGCATTCCATCTGCAAACTGTTCGTAATGTCTGCCGTCATCGGCTTTTATAATAAAAGAAGCGTTTTTTGAGCGGGCGTTGCGGGCGGCGATTGAGCCCGCAGAAGGGGTAGCGGAAGACGGCCTGCCGGCTGCAGCGAGGGGAAGTCTTTCCCCTCCTTTTTCATCTCTGATTTTCTTTAATAAATCTGCGGCATTTCCTTCGGAAGAATCCTGTGGCACAAGTTTTCCGCGGATTGCTAAATCAAGTATTTTTGACTTTAAGTGTTTTGTGTTCATCTATTCAGCATCCTTTGTTTTTTCAGGCAAAACTTTGCGGTCTTCTATATTTTCAAGCACTTTCATCTGCTGAATTGCAATCTTGTTCAGTTTTTCAAGGCGTTCACTCTGAGGTAATCCATCATTTATAAAAACTGCATTCAGATTTTCCATATTGCTTAAACAAATCAGCTGATTGATTGTGGCATAATCGCGGATGTTTCCTTTAAGATCCGGTTTTGCTTCACGCCATTGTTTTGCAGTAATTCCGAACATGGCAACATTAAGCATGTCTGCTTCGTCTGCATAAATAAAAGATTTCTGTGCTGCAGTTATTTCTTCTGGAATCAGGTTCTGTTTTATTGCATCTGTGTGAATTCTGTAATTGATTTTTGAAAGTTCGCGTTTTGCACTCCAGCCAAGCTGTTTCTGTTCTGCTTCTTTTAAGCGCTGGAATTCTTTTATCAGGTATAATTCAAATTCTACAGAAACCCAGCTGGCAAACTTGAATGCAATATCTTTTTGTGCATAGGTTCCGCCATATCTTCCGCTTTTTACAATAATGCCTTTTGCATTTGTGCTTTCTACCCATTTTGTTGGTGAAAGTGTAAAAGCATTTAGACCCGCTTCTTTTTTAAACCCCTCGAATTCGAGGGGGTTAAAATCTGGATTATATAGAGTTTCCCAAATTCCAAGGTATTCTATGGTATTTCTGTTTCTCAACCAATTTCCGATTACTGCCGTTGGATCATCAGATTTAAATTTTGCTATATCAGTTAATGAGATAAATTCTGTTTCTTCATATTTTATAAATGAAACTGATGTATTTTTGACATTTACTTTCTTCATCTTTGTATCCTTAATAAAGTGGTCAAATTCGACCATTTTGGAATTTAAAAAATTGAATTTTAATTGCGGCGAATTCGCCATAATTAAAATCTGGATTGTATACTGTTTTCCTATTACTCAGCATCCTCGGTAATATCGTCTTTTACATCTTTGAGTAAATCTTTAAGGATTGCTGTTGCTTTTGAGATTTCTGCCTGACTTTGGTCAATTCCTTTTAAAAGTTCATCAAGAGGAAGAATTTCTTCTTCATCTTTAATCCACTTAATATCAAGGCTTGTTTTGTCACGCTCAAGAATTTCTTCCACTGAATATTTTCGCCATCGGCCGTTTGGATTTTCTTCTTCATTCCAGGTTTCTTTACGATCCTGCATATGGCCTGAACAATAGCAGTCCACAAAGTCCTGAAGATGTTCACGGGTCATCTGATTTCGCTTTAATGTGTGATGGATTCCAATGCGGTAATCGTAGAACCAGATTTCTTTTGTTGGACTTCCGTTTTCAAAGAAAAGCACATTTGCCTTTACTCCGTTTGCATAAAAGATTCCTGAAGGGAGTCGCAAGATTGTATGAAGGTTATAGTTTTTAAGCAGTTCTTTACGGATTTTTTCGCCGGCACCGTCTTCAAAAAGTACGTTATCTGGAACAACAACGCCAGCCCGTCCTTTTGGTTTAAGCATTTTCATCATGTGCTGCAAAAAGTTCAGCTGATTGTTTTTTGTAGCAACAATTAAATCATCGCGCATTGCAGAAATGTCTGATGCTCCTTCCGGTCGTTCACCAAATGGAGGATTTGCAAGAATTACATCAACAAGATGTTCCGGCTGTTTTTCCAGAGAGTCCATACATTTAATTGGTGTAGTTTCAGAACCGATGTCGTGTAAGTACAGGTTCATGCTGGCAAGTGTTACTACAAGTGGAGTAATATCTGCACCGCTCAGTTTATTTGTTCTTAAATCTGTAAGCTTTTTTGCATCATTTGTCTGCTTCTTCATGTGCTCAAAAGCAGCAAGAAGGAAGCCGCCGGTTCCACAGGCAGGATCGGCAACTGTTTCTGTAACCTGAGGATCTACTACATCAACCATGGCGGAAATTAAAGAACGAGGTGTAAAGTACTGGCCTGCACCAGATTTTGAATCTGAACCGTTTCGTTCAAGAATTTCTTCGTAGATTGCGCCTTTTAAATCGCCTTCTGTAAGGTACCAGTTTTCGGCACCAATCATGTCGATTAAAGTTTCCAGTTTTGATGCCTGTGAAATCTTGTTTGAAGCTTTTGTAAAAATTGCACCGATAAGGCCGTCTTTGTTTTTTAAGGTATCAAGGATTTTTTCATATTTATTGATTAAGTCTTCGCCAATATTTGCCTTGCCGTTTTTATCTTTAATCAAATCATTCCAGCGGCAGCCTTCAGGCAATGTACTTGGAAGCCCGATAAGTTCTTCCCGTTCATTATCCATTTTTAAGAACAAAATATATGTAAGCTGGGTGATGTAGTCTGTAAATCCAACTCCAGCGGAACTTAAGACATTTGCCATGTTCCATACTTTTTTTGTTAAGCTTACTTCTGATTTCTGTGTTTTTTCTTTTGTTTTTGCCATTTTTATGCTGCCTTAGATGTATAGTCTCTCAGTACAAAGCCTGAAAGTTTTGTTAATTCTGAATTTACGTTTTCTTTTCCAAATGTCTGAACAAGACCGATTGCGTAACTTGAACCAAGTCCATTGAAAATATCAGCCTGTTCAACTGCACCATTCTGAACGATATATTCTGCAACAACTTCCATAAGTTTAAGCTGATTATCGTCAAATTTTCGGTGCTGTGGTGTTATATAAAGGTTGAAACCTCGTCTCCAACCTCTGAAAAGAGAAGTTAAAGTCTTTGTTTTTCCATAAACATAACGGGCAATCTGAATAAGGTTTGTAAGTGCTTCAAGTTCATTTTTAGATTCCAGTGGCACTACAGAATTATCTGCTTTTACAACCTTATAATTCTGCCAGATGTAACCTGGTTTATACATTCCGTTTGCTTTTAACAGATTTGCCTGTAAATCTTCCAGCATTCTGTGAGTAATTGGAATATCTTCTTCGTTATAGATGATTCTCAAAGCTTCAATTTTGTCTTTGTTTTCATCCATGTATTTTTCAAATGTCTGGATATAAGTTTCTGATTCTTCTTTGCTGAATCCTGTGTAGGTAAGTTCATCTTCGCCAGGTATAAGGATTTTTACAAAGCCTGCATTAATTTCAAGAATTTTCTGTCTTGCTTTCTGATTATTTATCAGTTTTGAAATGAGCTGTTTTCGTTCTGAGTTTGGAGCATTTATGTCTATGTAAGGTGGCAAATGTTTTACAGTTGTTGGATTCTGATTCTGTTCTGCCAGAGCCTGGAAAGAAACACAATTTTCCGGTTCAAGAGCTGCAATCAGATTATCAACAAAATCTTTTAATGTTACGCCTGCAATTTCTGCCCATTCTTTTAAGTCGTCTAGCTCACCTTTGTTCTGGCATTTAGCAAGATAGTTTGAAAGAAGTGTAAGGTATTCGTCAGATACATTTCCAAGAGAAAGCAATTCCAGCAATCTCTGTAATGATGGAACAGGAATTGCAGTGCCTTCTCCTCCTTTAACTTCCGGAATATGATGTTCATGTTCTGTAACGCCGACTGCATCAATTACATAGAAACAGTCTTTACTTGTGGCATTTGGAGTTACAAGCTGAAGATTATCATCGCTTATACGACGGCAGCCTCGACCTTTCATCTGTGTGTATAAAACACTGGATGCTACATCACGCATAAATACTACACATTCAAGAGGTTTTACATCTGTTCCCGTTGCAACAAGAGTTACGGTAACTGCAATACGGAATTCTTTGTTGTTTCTGAACTGGCGGATAAGTTCATTGGAATTTCCTGCGTTATATGTAATTTTCTGAACAAAATCCTTTGGTAATTTTTCATCAGGAAATTCTACTTTGAATACTTCTTTAATCTGTTCGATTATGTCATTTGCATGACTGTCTGATTTAGCAAAGAAAAGCGTCTTTGGAATGTAATTCCAGTCAGGAAAGCGATCCGGATAAAGTGATTTGTAAATTGATTCTTTATAAGCTTCAACCACTTTTTTGATTTCAGTTTTGTTTACAACTGAACGATCAAGCTGAGTTGTAGTGTACTGCTGTTCATCTGCATTAGAAACAATTTCTTTTTTTCCTGTGAATTTTGACTGTTTATAAACTTTTTCGTTCTCTGCAATTGTTCCGCCATTTTCCGAAACCTGAGTTTTAATACGATAAACTCGTGGAGGAACATTTACTCCATCGCGAACTGAATCTTCAAAAGTATAGTTAGCAACAAAATTGCCGTTAAAGAATGCTTCTGCTTCCGGTGTTGGTGTGGCAGTAAGACCAATAATTTTGGCAGAATTAAAATATTTAAGAACCTGCTGCCATTTTCCATAAATTGAACGGTGACATTCATCAACAATTATAAGATCAAAGAAATCTGGCGGGAGTAAAAGTTTTCCATCAAGTTTAACTTCATCTTCTGTTTCTGCATCATAAAGTGCATCTGCATAATCAGATTCATCATCATCGTTCTCTGTTGTAAGTGTCTGGCCTGTAATTGCAGAAAACAACCGCTGAATTGTGGAAATGACAACTTTTGCACTTTGTATTTCTTCGATACTTTTAAGTCGCTGTACTGTATAAATTGAATTAAATACTTCACCGCTTTCTGTCAGCTTATATGTTGTAAATTCACCTTCAGCCTGTTTTCCAAGATTATTTCGGTCTACAAGGAAAAGGACTTTGCGAACTGATGTGTAAGTAAGAAAACGATATGTAAATGTACAGGCTGTAAAAGTTTTACCTGCGCCTGTTGCTAAAGAAATAAGTGCTTTGTTTTCATCATGCTTAAATGAAAGTTCCAGATTTCTGATTGCATCAAACTGACACTGGCGAAGACCTTTTTCTCCAACAGGTGGAAGAGCCGGTAAAGCAGCATATTCTGATTTTATATCAGCCATCTGCACCAGTTCTTTTGGAGTTTTCATTTTTTTGAGTTCAATGTAAGTTGCATCTTCTTCACGCATATCACGGAAAAGCAATGTTTCACCGTTAGAAAGAAACACAAATGGAAGAGGATTGCTCCAGGTCTGATACCAGTCTGGAAGACTCTTGGTGTAATTCTGTGCCTGTTCTGCAACTTCAACAGAAAGATTGTTTTCTGCACGTTTTGCTTCAAGTACGCCGATGGCCTTGCCACCAGCAAAAAGAAGGTAATCAGCTTCAAGATTGCCAGTCAAAAGTGCTTCAGTAATAGCGCAGCCGTTATAAATATCAGAATATTCATTTCGGGAAATAATATCCCATCCTGATATCTTGAGCATTTCATCAATTTTTTGTCTGGCCTTTTGTTCTGGATGAAGATTGTCGCCCATTTTTTTTCTCCAAAGAAAACTTTAACTTTCAGTATAGCATGAAAAAAGGGTATCTTATAGGTTAGGTATAGGGCATCTGGTAAAAAATCATTTACAATGCTTTATTTAGAGATAGTTGCGAGTTTTAATTCGTTGACATAGCACGAAACATCACTTTTTTAGAGGGTCCCTTAAACGAAAAAGGCTTCCAGTCTGTTTTAATCGGACTGCAAGCCTGTTGATTTTTACTTTTGAATCCAGACATAGGCTGTGGCTGAACTTGCTCCAACTTTTTCTATCAAACCTTCTTTGACCAGCTCTGCCAAAGTTCTTTCTACGGTTTTGGTACTAATATCAGGACACTTTTCAAGTATCTCTTTTTTATTTATTTTACCAACTGTATTTTGAATAAGTTTCTTTATTCTTTCAGGCTTTGATATTTTACTGTCTGATAAATATTCAATTCGACTTTCAAATTCATTTGAAGCTTTTATCAAAATACCAAGGTAATACTTAACAAATGCTTCATATTGGTTTTTGCTTTCATGCCATCCAATGGAACAATCCTGCAAAGCTTCATAATATGTTTCTTTTGCTGATTCTATAAGCATTTCAATGCTTATATATTTCCCAACAATGAATCCTGCTCTGTAAAATAACAGAAGTGTAAGCAGTCTGCTCATTCGTCCGTTTCCATCATCAAACGGATGAATACATAAAAAATCCAGAATAAACATTGGAATTAAAAGTAATTTATCTGTCTTATTGCTGTTCCATGCTTCTAAAAACGATTCTGTCATTTGTCTCACAGCTTCTTCTGTTTCATAGGCCGGGACTGGAGCAAATCTTACTTTCTGAATACCATTAGCGTCAGTTTCTGCAATTATATTATCACTTGATTTGAATTTACCGCCGAAACCATTCTGATTATATGAATACAAATCCCTATGGAGCTGCTGGATTACATTTGATGTAGGTGAAATATAATCATAGCTTTCGTGAATTGTTGCCAGAACATCTCTATATCCAGAGATTTCCTGTTCATTTCTGTTACGAGGTTCTGATTTCTGTTTCATCAGTTCTTCAAGTCTTTTATCCGTTGTAAAGATACCTTCGATTCTGTTTGATGATTTTGTACTCTGTATTTTTGCAATTTCCATCAGTGTATTAAGTTCATCTTTTTTAGCTTCAACGAAAAGCTGCTGCCTGCCTTTATGTTCATAAATAGAACTTAATAACTGAACAATTTCAGGAGTCAGTAATTTTTTTGCGTTCTCTGTATATTCAAAATTATGCATTATAAGCCTCCGCTGTGTTCTCTACCCCAAAGAACAATTCTCTATGTCATTATATAGCAAAATGACATAGAGAACAATTAAATGACATAGAGATTTTACAATCTTTACGCAATTCTGAAGTTCTGCGAAATCCTGACTACATCTTCCATCACGACTGTCGAATTTTTTGATAATAACCGAAACTTTTTCCAGTCTCGCTTTCTTAGCGGCCATAAAACAAGAATGTACGCCTCAGTTACAATAATCGGTCTGGACTTATCAAAGTCATTCATCGTCATATCATTGGCAATTTCAGTTACCTTATCGTTTTCCTGCTGAAATACATTCCTGAAGTCTCTGTCGAAATGAAACGATTGAGTTTGAGTACAAGATGCAGCTGAATTCAAGAAGACTTACCGATGGTGAATATTTCATCTATGCAAGCTGCGGAAAATTGCTCATATTATTTCATCTTTCCTAAAAATCTTGCCAAAGTATTTCGATTAAGGGAACCTCTAAAAATTGCAATTTTTAGAGGTTCCCTTATACTTTTCCGAAATAATGCTGAATCTATATTCCATATTTTTCCATAAAACAAGGCGACTATATGAGCCGCCTTGTTAAGTTCTCCAATTAAGGGTCGGAGTTTACCCAATTTTAAGTTTTCCAGTTAGAGTCGGAACTCACCCACTAGCTAAAATATAGCAAGAATAAATAAAATCCTCAAATAATTTGCAATAAAGGGTTCCTGTTCGGTCGGCGTTCGCTCCGTTTCGAGTCCTTCCCCAAAATTAGTTTAAAATAAAAAAAACTTCAGTCCGAAAACTGAAGTTTTTCCTTTTAGCGGGGGCAGGACTCGAACCTGCGGCCTCCGGGTTATGAGCCCGACGAGCTGCCAACTGCTCTACCCCGCGTCGTGTTTTATAATAGTAAAGATTAAGGAAAAAATAGTCAACTGTACTCTGTAGAAATTGCAAAAATTCCGTTTCACAATTCTAACAGGCAGAGTTGATTTTCCTCCAGGTGGCAAAAATTTATACCTGGTCTACAGTAAATACAACTGTAAACTGACTGCCTTTTCCTACTTCTGAATTCAACAGCACTGTTGCGTTATGATATTTTGCTCCGTGCTTTACTATGCTCAGTCCAAGCCCTGTTCCACCAGATTCTTTTGAACGACTTTTATCAACTCTGTAAAAGCGTTCAAAAATTCTTTCACGTTCAGAAGCTGGAATTCCAATTCCAGTGTCTTTTACGGTGATAGAAACTTTACGATTTACGTGCTGACCATTAATTTCGGTACTTGAAGTATAAATTGCAACGTCAACTTTTCCGTCTTTGTTATTATACTTAATTGCGTTATCAACTAAATTGTAAATCATTTCGTAAATTACAGAACGCACACCGAAAATTTCGCCACTGTCACCCGTAAGATTCAGAGAAACGCCTTTTTTACCGGCACTTGCAGCAAGAACTTCAAAGACTTCCTTTGCAATTTCCCGCAATCTGATTTTTTCTTTTTCCTGGCTAATTGAATTTTCATCAAGTTTTGACAATTTTATAATGTCGTTTACAAGACTAATCATTCGCTGCGATTCTTCATAAATTGTGGAAGCAAAATCTACTGTAGTTTTTTGATCCGTCGTTCCAGTTTTTAAAATTTCAGCAAAACCGCTGATACTTGTAAGCGGAGTTTTTAATTCATGACTAACGTTTGCGCTGAATTGCTGACGTAACTGTTCTCGCTGTTCCTTTTCAAAATTTTCTTCAGAAATCCTCTTTGTAAAAGGTTTCAATTCCTCGTAAACTTCAATATCACCCGGATTTTCAAAATTGATTTTGTTTAAAGGATCTACGACTCGTTTTGAAATAAGTTTTGCAGAAATCATCGAAATTATTATTGCAATTACAAGCATTACCAAAAGACTCTGACTCATTCCAATCATCATTACAAAAACAGAATGCTGATCACACGAAATTCGCAAAATATCGTTTGTTGAAAGCTGCCTTGCATAATACAAAGTCCTGACCATCATTGTTGAAGAATATCGCGAAACCTGCGCCGCTCCGTTTTCTATTGCCCCCATGACTTCCTGGCGGCTCTTATGATTTTCCAAAGACGAGGCATCCACGGTGTTGTCAAAATAAACCACTCCATCTTGATGAATAAGACTAATTCGATTTTTTGTTTCAAGATTTGCAAGCAAATTAAGCTGATTATTCAGAACATAAGATTCAAGAAAAGTCGCTTCTGTTTCCAGTTCCTTAAAAATCTGCTTTTCAAAATACGAATACATATTTGAAATAAATAAAAATGCACAGACTATGTAAACCAAAGTTCCAACAAGAACCGTGTTAATAAAAATTCTGAAAGTTAAAGATTTTGATTTTTTTTCTTTTACAGATGCCATACTAACCGCCTTTTGTTTTTTGTCTAAGCAGGATATTTTGTTCACGCCCCTAATTGATTTTATAGCCCACGCCCCGGACAGTTTCAATGAGGTCATCATCGCCTATTTTCTGTCTTAACGTCCGGATATGAACATCAACGGTACGGCTTTCAATATCCGCATCAATTTTCCAGATTGAATCAAGCAGACGTTCGCGCGTCAAAACAGTTCCACGATTTTCTATCAGTAGAACAAGAAGATCAAATTCCTTAACAGTAAGAAAAACCTGATTTTCGCCGGAAAAAACCGTATGACGATTCAAATCAACTTTTATTTTTCCAACTTCAAGAGTCTTCTGTTTATCTGTGGAATTATGTTTTTCGTAACGACGCAAAACCGCCTTTATTCTAGAAATCAAAGACATCATTCCAAAAGGTTTTGTTACATAATCATCAGCCCCAGCATCAAGCCCCGTTACAATATCAAATTCTGTATCACGGGCAGTAAGCATTATGACCGGAATTCCAGAAGTTTTTGGATTCGAACGCAATTTCTTCAAAATTGAAATTCCATCTTCCTGAGGCAGCATAATATCCAGCAAAACAAGTTCCGGCTGAACTTCTGCAACCGCATTCCAAAATTCAGAAGGCAACTCAAAACTCATTGTTTCAAAATTCTGAGTTTTAAGTGTGTAATCAATTAACTTCCTGATAGATCCATCATCTTCCAAAATGTAAATCATAATATTCTTATAATAACATGAGATTAAGATTCTATATAACAAATGTAAAATTTGTGTAAAACTTCAAAAAAATCAAAGAATTCCCCATTCGTCGCGCCAGTTTTCGCCAAATTCTTCACGCATTTCCTGAATTGCTTCAATGTCGCCACACCTTGCGTCTTCGGACAATTCTTCATAATAAAAAGAATCACCAGAATCAAAAAATCCTGAATTACCGAAAGCTCCAAAATTTTTCTGTCCGTTTGCTTTTTTTTCTGAATCTGATGAAGTTCCAAATAAAAAATCTGAAAAAAATCCCATAGAATCCTCCATAAAATGATTTTTCAACATCAAAAATATAGTACAGAACTTTTTATGCATACAATTTTTTTTAGAATTCTAGAGATTTTTTACTTTGAGCGTGGGGCATGACAATTTGAACACCCCAAAATGTGAACGTGTTTTTTTCCAAATGCTTTATTAAAAAGTCTTGCCGTAAGATTTTGATTCAAACTGACTTCTTTATGACAAACCGGGCAAACTCTTTTTACCCCGCTTTCACAAACAGGAAAACAATGAGGACATCCGGAAATTGTGCAATATTGATCAGGAACATTCATCGGACGGTAAATTTTTGAATAAATATTTTCTCCCACAAAAAGAGAAGTCTGGCAAAGCGGACATTTTACCGACTGAACATTTTTTGTTTTCTGATTTTTTTGATTTTTTCTTCTTGCCTGCAAAATGCTCCAACATAGAAACGCAACAATCACACAAACTGCAATAAATGACAGAAAATAAAACATAAAATTTTCCTAAAACCGCAAAAGCTCCATCAAAACTTAAAGTTCCAGATCCGCAGTAACCGCATCCGTAGCACGAATTAAATCTGCCGGAGCAATTTTTATCTGTACACCACGCTGCCCGCCACTTATGCAAACTTTTTCGTGCAAAAGAATCTGCTCGTCTATAAATGTTCTGAATTTCCGTTTCATTCCAATTGGCGTACAGCCACCGCGAATGTATCCTGTAAGTGCCAAAAGTTCTTCTGGCTTTACAGGATTAATTTCCTTACAACCAACAAGCTGCCGTGCCTTTTTTAAATTTATTTCACTTGTTGCACATTCACAAAAAACGCAAATTTCCTTTGTTTCTGTGCGCATTACAATTGTTTTAAAAACCGTCATAGGATCCACGCCAAGTTTTTCTGCAAGCCGCACCGCAGCACCTTTTTCAAGCACGTGTTCCCCGTCATCATCATAAGAACTTGTTTCATACGGAATTTTCATACCGTCAAGAATTCTCATTGCATTAGTTTTTGTCATAGCAAGATTATAATTTCCCGCACAAAAGTCGTCTATCACGATTTTCTAAATTACGATTTTCTGAAAAAAAACGGGGCAATCCAAAATTGAATTCCCCCGTCCATCATGAATTTTCCTCAGAATAACATTACGGTCTCTGCCCCATTGCACCTTCAAGAGTCAAAGTTTCGCCACTCATATATTTAAAATCCGGAGACGCCAACTGAACGCACACTCGGCCAATTTCTTTTTCAACATCGCCAAAATGCCCCATCGGGGGAGTTTTTACATTTGCCTTAAAAGCATCAGGGAACGCAGTCTGGAATTTTTCAAGTTGAGCTGTCCATGCAAGCGGACAAACGACATTTACGTTAATTCCATCCGAAGCCCATTCAGTCGCCGCAACACGCGAAAGTCCGCGGATTCCTTCCTTTGCCGCAGCATAAGCACACTGACCATAATTTCCAAAAAGCCCCGCACCAGAAGCAAAATTTATTACAGAACCTTTAGTCTCCTTTAAATATGGATAGCAGGCTTTCATATAGTAAAAAGTCGCATAAAGTCCAGAATAAATTGCCAGATTAAACTGGTCTGTAGTGTTTTCCGCAATTTTTACGCCAGATGCCGAAGCCTGAGCATTATTTATAAGCACATCAATTCTTCCAAAAGTATCAAAAGTCTGCTGAACAACATTTTTTACAACCGCTTCATTATCCGCGTCGGCATTAACATCAGCTTGAATCGCAAGAACTTTAATTCCATAAGACGCTTCCAAATCCGCTTTTGCATCGTTCAATTTTTGAACATTACGACCGGTCAAAACAAGATTTGCGCCTTCTTTTGCATAAGCAGTTGCAATTCCATAACCAATTGAACCGCAAGTCCCATCACTCAAAACCGCTTTTCCACCGCCCGTAATAATTGCGACCTTATCCTTTAAAAAACCCATTTTTTTCTCCAATTTTTGATTTTTCTACTTTCAATCATAACAGAAATCAAAATAACTTTTAAGCATTCCATCAGTTATCCTGTTAGCATTACCTGACATTTATTCTTATCAGGGCGGCCCGGCACTTCGTGCCGTCGCTACTTTCCGGGTTCCGTATTCACTCCAGCCTCCGCACTCGTCGCAACTTCTCGAATCTAAAAAAATCCAGTACCTTTTTTTTCACTTTTCCTCAAAACGGCTCCTCGCTTGCGGGGGCCAAGCCCTGCAAATCGCTGCCGCGCTATCGCAAAAAATGAAAATTCCACTTCCAATCATAAAAAAAATCAGATTTTCAAAATTTCCTTCTTGAAAATTTAATTCAAATTCTGGGTTTCTCTAAAAATTGCAATTTTTAGAGAAACCCTTATATTTTCAGCGACTCCACCTTATTTAGGTAATTAATCTTATTGTTAAAAAGTATTTTTCAGAACAAATTTATATGATAGGCTATAAAGCCTTAGGAGTTTACAGATGCTAGAAAAGAAGCCTTTAATTAACGATTTGTATTCAGCAGATCCTTCTGCACATGTTTTTAACAACAAAATTTACATTTACCCTTCTCATGATGAAGACGAAGACATTGAAAATAACGACAACGGTGATCAGTACAACATGAAAGACTATCACGTTTACGAAATGGCAGACACACAAACACTTCCTCGTGATTGTGGCAAAGTTTTAGATTTAAAAGATATTCCATGGGCTAGTAAACAGGTTTGGGCACCAGATTGTGTAGAAAAAGATGGAAAATATTATTTTGTATTCCCTGCCCGCGACAAAAACGGAATGTTCAGAATCGGCATTGCAACCGGTGATAATCCTGCAGGTCCGTTCAAACCAGAACCAAACTACATAGAAGGCACTTACAGCATTGACCCGTGTATGTTCCCAGATTCAGACGGTAAATATTACCTTACTTTCGGCGGAATTTGGGGCGGTCAGCTGGATCAGTATAAAAACAACGTCTGGAATGCTGACAATAAAGAACCAAAAGGTGACGAACCTGCCTGCTGCGCAAAAATCGCACTGATGAAAGACAATATGAAAGAACTTGCAGAATCTCCACGCGACATTGTCATTATAGATAAAAACGGCAAGCCTTTAACCGGTGGTGACGAAGAACACAGATATTTTGAAGATCCCTGGCTGTTCAAAAAAGGTGATACTTACTACTTTACATATTCAACAGGAACAACACATTTTATCTGTTACGCAACAAGTAAAAATGTTTACGGGCCTTACACTTACGGCGGAGTAATTCTAACCCCAGTTTTAGGCTGGACAACTCACCATTCAATTCTTGAATATAACGGAAAATGGTATTTGTTCTACCACGACTGCGAACGAAGCAACGGCATAAACCAGAAACGAAACGTAAAATTCCGAAGCCTTACGTTCAACGATGACGGTTCTATTCAGAAAATGGACGGTATGGATTGCTAATTCCAGATTTTTATTATGGGAACCTCTAAAAATTGCAATTTTTAGAGGTAACTCTGAAAATGCGATGTTTTAATTCGTGCTATATCAACGAATTAAAACTCGGAAGTCTCTCTAAATAAAGCATTGTAAATGATTTTTAGAGATGCCCATTATCCACGGGAGCTGTTCTATAACTTTTAAGACGGCTCCCTTTATTAACGTCAGTTACCGGCTTTTTCTTGCCGTAAAAATGCTCAAAATCACGTATAAAATTCCAGAAAGCGTGGCTATTGTTGCTGCCGGCGGAAAATCCAGAGCTACGGCAATCACATAGCCAAAAAGTGAACAGAAAAATCCTGTTAGTGAACTAAAAACAAAGAGCCTTTTTATTCCTTCCTTTTTTATGATTTTCTGAATTTTTACTACAATCAGAACAGGCAAAATCAAAATTGAATCAATCATAAAAGCACCTAAAAGTTTCATTGCCAGGGCAACCACAAGAGCCACTGTAAAAATCATAAAAGTGTAATGAAACTGCACGTTTATTCCGTTTGCCTTAGAAATTTCTGTGCTGAAAAACAGGCTCAGAATATTTTTGAAATTTACAATCGTGTAAATAAAAAGTCCGCCGGCAAGAATTGCAATAAAAATGATGTCACAAATGCTGAGTGCAAAAGGACTGCCCCACAAAATGCTCAGAGAATCTTTTGCCGGCACACCAGAAATATGAGTAATCAAAGAAGCCGCCGCCATACTCAAGACCATTGTTGCAGCACTAGTCCCGCTAAAACCAAATCCGGAATTTTTTGAAAAACCAAGCATCAAAATCACAAGGACAATGTTCACAATCACAATGGACGGAACCATCGGAAGATTTGCCGACAAAGCAATTGCTCCTCCCAAAATTACACCGTGCATAAGCATATAACGTAGTGGAATTAGATTTAACTTAAAAATCATTACTCCACAAAGTGGAAATGCTGCACCGGAAATCAAAATTGCAACAAATCCGCGCAAAACCGGCACAAGAAAAAATAACGAAATCAACTTTGACATTTTAATCACCGCTAATTTTATCAAAATCAAGGAGCGGCCAGTTCAAATTCTGACACAAAGCCTTATCATGAGTAACCGTAATAATCGTCGGAATTTCTGTAAGCGAAAGGGATCGGAGAATTTCTATTACCATTTTGCGATTTTCGCAGTCCAGCGCGGCAGTTGGCTCGTCAAGAAGCAGAATTTTTGCATTTTGAGCAAGACAGCGTGCCATCTGGACTTTCTGTTTTTCTCCGCCGCTGAGAGTTGAAAAACTACGGTCTTTTAAGTGTACAGAGCCAGTTCGTTCAAGATTTTTTTGAATAATCTGATTTTTTTCTTTTTGATTTTTATATTCCCTAATTCCCAAAGAAACAACTTCGTAAACCGTAAGCGAAACATCCGAACCTTCTGTGTGCTGAGGAATATAACCGATTGTATACTTTTGATTTTCCGTAAGATTTTTACCGTCAATTAAAATTTTTCCAGAATCAGGTTTATAAATGCCGGCAATCATCCGCAAAAGCGTTGTTTTTCCGCTACCGTTTTCTCCTTGAATCATAAGGCGGTCACCGGGAGCAAGTTCAAATGAAAGATTTTTTATCTTTAAGAATTTATGACAGACATTTTGCAAAACTACGCTAAGTCCCAAAATACGTTTTGCCCTTTGTCTCAAGAAAAAATACATCTGATCAGAATCAGAAAGTTCAGAAAGTTGCTCTTCCGTAGCGCAAAGCAGGCGGTACACTTTATTTGTATAAGAAACCTGCACATTTTGATTTTTTTGATTCAGCGAAGAAATCCAATCCAATGCAAGAGAGCTGATTAAATCTGCCTGTATAAAATGAATATTCATTCTGACCATTAAAACCGCCGCCGCCTTGCCAATTGCCGTGTCATGAGCGCGTAAATCGTCTTTTTTTCCGGAAAATTCCTTCAAAAAATCTTCAAATTCAAAAAGCGGATTAAGCCACTTGCCTTCACTTTCAAAAATCAAATCCTGTCCGTTATAAATTCTTAAAGTTTTGCCTTTTGGAAGAGGATTTTTGTAAATTTCGCTGCCAGAATATTCCATTTGATTAAGTTTACTCTATTTTGTACTTTTTGTACTAAGTTCCGCCACCTAATATTAATGCCACAAAAACTGATTATCAGTATAATGTACTTTAAGTTATCTCTAAAAAAACATCGAAAATGATTTTTTAGAGATAACCTTTGATTTTGACGGTCATCTGTCAAAAATCTACAAAAAACGCACAAATCAGGAGATTTTTATGCAAAAACAAATCTTTTCAGAAATTAAAGACGAACTATTAAATGATATTTTACCTTACTGGCAAAAAAATGCCTGCGACACAAATCCTTCAACATCAGGATTTTACGGAAAAATTGACAATAACAACGTCGCAGATTCAAAAATGAGTCGTTCAATCGTTATGACTTCGCGTTTTTTGTGGGCTTACAGTGCCGCTGCGCGTCTTACAAAAAATCCTGAATATTTAAAAATGGCAGATTTTGCCTACGAAACAATTATCAACAAATTCTGGGACAAAAAAAATTCCGGAGTTTACTGGTCTGTAAAACCAGACGGAACTCCTGATGTTAGTAAAAAACAAATTTACGGCGAAGCATTCTGCTGTTACGGTTTAAGTGAATACGCGGCCGCCCTCAAAGAATTACGAGAATCATCTGAAAAAACTGAAAATTCAGACCAACTGCAATCTTCTGTTGCAATGGATTACGCACTTGATTTGTACAATCTTCTTGAAGAATACGCTTATGATAAAAATCAAGGTGGATACGTAGAAGCGCGCGCCATTGATTGGAAAGAAACTGAAGATATGATTCTTTCTCCAAAAGATATGAACTGTCCAAAATCAATGAACACAAACCTGCATGTTATGGAAGCGTACACAAATCTTTACCGAACATTACCAGTCGTTTACGGCAGTTTTGATAATTCTGATTGTGATTCACTTGAAAATTCTGAACGGCATAGTGATTTTCAAATGACAGGCGGTTCAGTACGTGCAGAAGTTGGAGAATCACTTTCTAAACTTGTAAGAATCACTGTTGATAAAATTCTGCAAAAAAACGGTCACCTGGGAATGTTTTTTGATATGAATTGGAATCTTTTGATGGACGAACAGTCTTACGGCCACGACATTGAAGCGTCATGGCTTTTGTGGGAAGCCGCAACCGAACTTTGCGATGAAGAATTGAAAAATTATATTCACGATACTGTTCTTTTTATTGCGGATGTAACGCTCAAAGAAGGTTTTGATTCTGAAAACGGTGCCACAGAAAATTTCTTGAGCGAAGGTGGTACAAAGCACGACAGAACTAGAGTTTGGTGGAATCAAGCAGAAGGATTAAATGGTTTTTACAATGCCTGGGAAATGACTGGCGATGAAAAATACGAAAAAGCCGTAGAACTTCAATGGAACTGGATAAAAAATCATCAGATTGATAAAAAAGGCGGCGAATGGTGGAACGCCCTGGACGTAAACGGAAATCCAATTCTTGAGGAAGACAAAGGCGGCAACTGGAAGACGGCATATCATTCCGGTCGTGCCTGCATGGAACTTTTGCGCAGAAGCAAAACTTTCTAAAATCTAAAAATAGAGGATTTTATGGCAAAATTTTTATGCATCTGTTTAAGTTCAACAATTCAACGTTCAATTTCTTTTGAAAATTTAAGACTTGAACAAGTTAACCGTTCAAAAAAATACAGAGTTGACGCTTCCGGCAAAGCAGTAAATTCCGCACGAGTTTTATCGCAAATGGAAAAAGGCTGTGCAAAATTAATCTGTCCGCTGGGAAGAGAAAATGCCAGTTTTTTTATAAATCTTTTAAAGAATGATTTTATAGATTTATCTTACATTGAAATTCCGGGATTTACTCGTGAATGCTGGACTTTAATGGACTATCTTGCCGGCACAACAACAGAACTTGTAGTTTCTGAACCGGCGTCTAATTTAAATTCACAGCAGATTACAGCACAACAGACGGAATTTTTAGAGAAAGAACTTCTTGATTTAATAAAATCCGGCGTTTCTGATGCAGATGCAGTTTTACTTGCCGGCAGCAGACCTTCTTTCTGGTCAAAAAATCTTTATTCTGAAATTTCTAAAATTGTGATGACTGCGGGCAAAGTTTTTCTTTGCGATTTTTGGTCAGAAGACTTACTTTCCGTCATAAAAACTGCAATTCCTACAATTATAAAAATTAATGATGAAGAATTTTACAAAACTTTCCTGGAAAATTCTGAACAAAATGAAGATTCTTTAAAAATGGCAATTTGCCAGAAATCCGCGGAATTAAAAAACATAATTGTCGTTACACGAGGAACAAAGGACACCTTTGCCGCAAACAAAGGAAAATTTTATTCCTGCCCGTGCCAAAAAGTAAAAGCGGTAAACACAACAGCCTGCGGTGATTCTTTTAATTCCGGCTTTTTGTGGGAATTTATGAATTCCGGGGATTTTGAAGCCGCACTAAAAAAAGGAACCTGGGCCGCCGCCTGCAATGCTCAAAGTGAATGTCCAGGCGCAATTTTTTAGCAAGATAAAAGATGCCAAAATCTAAATGCTAATGGGAACTAATAATTGTCCCATTTAAAATCATCAAAATCTTCTATTTGAACCTGCCATTTGTTGCGGAAATATTTTTCAAGGCTGCGGATTGTAAGCGGGGAATTGTTTTTGTAATTTGGATTCAGATAAAAAAACGCACGGTAAAGATTTTTTTGTGATTTTTGAATTGTGCTGTTGTCGTCTATAAAAATAATTCCGGCCAGATTTTGTGAAACTTCTTTTACAGTGAGCGCGGTTGAATTGTAAATGGCAGAATGAACGGACGCGTTTTCTGTTATGCGATTCAATTCTATAAATGTGCGGCGCGCCAGAGAACGGTAAAACAGGTTGTTAAAATCACCAAAATCGACAGTTTCACTATTAAACCATGGATTTTTTACAATTGTAATTACCGAATACTCGTTATCCAGAAGTTTTGAACCGTAATCCAGGAATTTATATTTATAGGCTTCTGCCATTGCAAACGGGGAATATTCGCTTACGGTTGTAATTGTGTCCGAATACTGAATGCGGAAAGTAAAACAGATTCCTGTCTGAGATTCGTATTTTAAGACTTTTTTATTTTCTGTAACCGCCTGTGACAGTGCCTTAAAGATTTTTGATTTTTCAAAACCTAAGTGCGACTTTACTTCCGAATAATCAATGCTGGAAAGGTTATCAACTCCAATCATAACTGATTTTTTGAGCGACAAAAGTGCATATTCTTCAACTTTTTCAAAAACTTCTTCAAGAATATTCTGATGAATGCAGTTAAACGACTTTACATCAGTAAAAATTCCGTAATGCTTAAGATGAAGGCACAAATCAATATCAATTGTCTGACGGTGACCGATAATCGCCGGAATTGAAGTTTTATGTTCCAACGCAGAAAGTTTGTTGATATACGAAAGTTTAAAAAATTCCGAAAACTGAGAATAAAAATCAAGGGCAACAAGTTCAGAATACGGACCCGCCCACCCGGAATTTTTTGCCTCGCCAATATTTTTGATTTTTTCGGTGATTTCTTTGATTGTCCGCGGCTCTTTTTTAAATTTTTTGTTCAGACGTTCAAGGCGCTTTACAAAATTTTCTGCAAAAAGATTCAGAGGCTCACAATTTAGAGGAGAAATGCACTTGTTCGTGTTGTTTTTACTTTTTATGACTTTTTCAACACCAAAAATGTCGTAAATTAAAGTCTGTAATTTTTCAACATCCGTCATTGATTTTTGTCCACTCCGACGGGAAAGTCCGTAAGATTTAAAATGAAAAAGGCTGTCCAAAAACGACAGCCTTTTTTTAACAAGAAATTTAGTTTTAGAAGCGGTAACCTACACCAATCTGTGGCATCATGCGGAAACAGCCTTTAAAGTCATCGTTTGTTTTTCCGTCTGTGCTTTGAACAAACTGGTAAACACAAGGAAGAGAAACGTTTGCATAGAATTTTTTGTAAACATTGAATTCAAATGAGAAATCTACGCCTAATCCAAATTTAAAATCTGTAGTTGAAGAATCTGCACCTTTTGCTTTTGCATTTACCCAGCTGAAATCTGCACCTGGTGTAATAAGGAACTGATAGTTCTTTTTCATAAGAGGGCGGATTGCAACGCCGGCAAAAAGGTTGAAGTTGAAAATTGAATCATAACTGTCGCTGTAAGAAGTTGTACTTGAACTACTTGATGTTGTTGTGGAACCCAAAACTGTTGTTGTAGTCTTTGAACTAGTATTTATTTGTGACGGCCATAAGAAACCTGCACCTAATCTTGCACCAAGATTTCTTGTAAGCATTACTGTGTCATTAATGTTTAGACCAAAACCATTTAGAACTTTAGTTATGTCTGTTACAGAAGAAGAGGTTCCTATTTTAGTTTCACTCCTATCAGTACCGATAATAATTGGTGCTGCAAAGTTTACATCAAGGGAATTTTCAATAGCAAAAACTGCTGATGAACCAACTAACAAAGTTAAAATAACTGATAAAATCTTTTTCATAAGTTACACTCCTTCTTGCAATTATAAAACAAACGATAGAATTTTCAACAAGGAAACTTGCCCAGAAACTTGCCCGAATGTGGAACACTGACGAACGACACTGGGAACAATGCACCGACAGAAAAAAGGGCATCTCTAAAAAATCATTTTCAATGCTTTTTTAAGGATGCCTGCGAGTTTTAATTCGTTAAAATATAACGAATTAAAACATCGCGTTTTCAAAGATACCTCTAAAAATTGCAATTTTCAGAGGTTCCCAAAAAAGAAAATTTTAAAGGGCAAACTTAACTTCAAAGTCAAAATCTGCGTTTTTTAATTCCGGAATCTTGGACTGCGGCTGTTTTTCAAGATAAACCTGCTGATTTTTTCTGAAAGGAAAAATTTCAAGTTCAAGATTTTCAAAATTAATTTTTCTGGAAATAAACTGTTTAAGGCCAATTTCCCACGAATAATCATCTCCAAGTGCAAAATTGTCCGCAATCAGCGTTTTTTTGCAGTCAATAAAGGCGTAAAGCCGCGCAGATTCGCCGTTATATTTTAAATTTACAAAGCAGTCGTTTAAGCAAGCCGCATTTTTCTGTGATTCAAAATAATCCGTGAGCGGTTTTAAATTCAAAGAATAAGTTAAAACCGGGCTGTCAGATTTCTTTTTAAAGTCAATTTTGAATTCAGGTTTTGCAGGAAGCACAATTTTATAAACCGTAAAGTCAAAAGCGGCGGTCTGTGTGCTGAGATTTTTATTTTCTGTGCCCTTGATTTCAAAATTTTCCGGAATTTTTGGCAATTCCGGGTACGAAGCAAACTCAAAAGTGCCATCAATGGAACAGCCGGTCCGCGCATACACACTGGAATTTCCGTTTTCGCCGGAAAGCAGAACGCCGTCCGTAATTATAATTTTTTTGTCTGGAGTAAGCCATGCATTCAAGGCATTTTTTCTAGACAAGACAAGATATTTCTGAACCAAAAGTTTTTCAGAATCTTCCGGTAAAACAGAAAAATATTCGTCCGAGGTTTTGCAATTTTCCAGATTTTCACAATTAGATTTTCGCGGGTCATAAAAAACGGTAGTACCGTCGCCTAAAATGCAAAGAGGACTTGCCTGCACAAACGGCAACATCAAATCACCAAATTTCATATTAAACGGATAGAAAAAGTATTCGCCGTTTTTAAGATTTTTGAGTAAATATAAAGTGCCGTCCGGCAAAGTAATTTTTTCTTCCTTGTGTTCAGCCATCTTTTTGAGGCGGACATAATTGTTTACGAAGAAATAGCCTTTTTTTCCGTCCGTTCTGAAAGAATAGCGCAAATTTTCAAAATCATCAGGCTTAAGAGGATTGTTTTGAAGAATTACAGCCGGAAAATCGCAAAGTTCAGAGCCAAAATCATGAACAAAATACGAAAATAATTTTAATTCACGGAAAGTTTCAGAAATCTGACCAAATTCGCGAACCGGCGCACGAAAATCATAAGATTTTTCCGGCAAATCATTAGGATACCCGGTTGCCTTAGACTCCTGCAAAGTTGTCAGCTTGCCGTCCGGGTTAGAACCTCCGTGATACATATAATATCCTAGAAGATTTACGCCACTGCCAAGTTTTACCAAAGACATTGCACCAATGTCTCCGTCCTTGGCAACTGTACGGCGATGTTTTGTAACTTGCAGTCCACCGCCAAGTTCTGCGGTCAAATACGGGAATTTTTTGACATCAAAAGTAATTCCGTAACCTAAACCGTGGTCACTGCCAATATTGTGATCATTTCTTTCGTAAGTAAAAATAAAATTTCCACTTGGTTCAATTTCAGTTGTGCGCTGATCCCACGGCGCGTCGCAGTAGCCTCCCATTACAGGCAGCATTCCGCCAGTACGCGCTCCGCCCCAGCCTGTTGCAGTGTACAACGGTACTTTAAAACCAATTTTTTCTGCCATTTTCTGCAAAGTATGCATATGAACGTCACCAGTTTCGTCATAAAGTCCGCCGCAATGACCGTATTCATTTTCAATTTGCACGCCAATAATCGGATTTTCAGGATTTTTTTCGCTGTAAAGAAAATCACTAACCTCTTTAAAAATCCTTTTATACCATTTTTTTACCTGAGCAAAATATTTTTTATCATTTGTACGAACTTCAAAGTCCTGCTGCAAGAGCCAATCCGGAAATCCGCCGTTTCTGACTTCTCCATGGCACCAAGGTCCAATGCGCAACATCAGTTTCATTTTGCAATCTTTACAAGTCTGAACAAACGCGTGCAAATTCCGGTTACCCGTAAAATCATATTTTCCTTGAATTTCTTCGTGATGAATCCAGATTACGTAAGAAGAAACAATATCAACTCCACCGGCTTTCATTTTTTCCAGCGATTCTTTCCAAAATTCTTTAGGATAACGGGAATAATGAATTTCTCCCATAATAGGAAACCATCTTTTTCCGTCTTTTAATAAACTCTTGCTGTCGAATGTGTACATAAATATTTCCTGAAATTTTAATTTTTATACGGGCGTACCCCGTCCGGGCAATTTTGTGCAAAATGTAAAACTGCCTTGCCTGAATTAGAATTTTTCTGTAAGTGGCCCGGCGGGTCGGGCTTTGCGGGGCTACGGCATTCGCCTCCGGCTTTTGCGTTCAGTGCCAGAACAATGGCACTTCACCTGCAAAATCTCGCTACGCGCCCCCTGCAATCCCTTACGCAAATAGTCCTACTCTTTTACTGCCGCAGAACCAAAACTTGTAATCAGTGTTTTTTGCGTAATCATAAAGAAAATTACAAACGGAATTGCAATAATCAAAGAACCGGCCGCAAAGGTTGTAAAGTTATTGTTTTTATCAGAAACAAAAGTGAACAAGCCTATTGCCAGAGTCTGTTTTTCTGCTGAACGCAAAACCATTTTTGGAAAGATAAAGTCCATCCATGGCCCGGTAAAACTTGTAATTGCAAGGAATACAATGATTGGTCGGGCAACTGGCATAATAATCTGCCAGAAAGTCCTGAAATTTCCCGCTCCGTCAATTCTTGCGGCTTCGTCCAGGTTTTTAGAAATTGTATCCATGTAATTTTTTACCATCCAGGTGTTGTAAGGAACGTTTCCGGCGGTATAAACAAGAATCAGCCCCCACAAAGTATCAAGTCCGCCAATTCGCATCAAAATTACATAAATTGCAATCATTCCTACAAAGGACGGGAAAATCTGCAAAACTAGCAGCGAAAGCATAAAAGGTTTTTTAAACGTAAACTTAAAGCGCGACAGGGTATAAGCGGTCAAGGAAGAAATTATTACAGTCAGAATGCAAGTTCCAAGTGCAATAATAAAAGTGTTCAAAAACCATCTTCCGTAATTTGTCTGCGTAAAAAGATATTTAAAATGTTCCAGGGTAAACGCTTTTTGGATTTTTGTTTCCCCGGTTTTTATGTCAGTAATTTCACGAGTATAAGAAAAATCCGGCGAAATTGAACGCTTAGAATTTTTTACATTTTCCGCAAGAGTTTCATCAGAATCAAGAATCTGAGAATCAATCTGGTCATTACTTTTTATAACAAGTCCATCGCCAGTTTCAGCGACAATCCGGTCTGTTTCAAAAGTGAACGGCACAATACTCAAATCTGCAATGGAGTTTCCTTGCGAAAAAGCAGCACTTACAACATAAATCAGAGGGTAAATTACAAAAAGAGCAATAATTACAAATAAAAAATAGATAATTCCTCTGTTGATACATTCACCTACTGTTCTTGGTCTTTTCATTAGATTTCTCCTTCTTTGTAAGCTTTAGTCTGTCTGAACTGCCAGATTGCAAACGGAGCTAAAACAATAAAAATCATAACGGCAATTACAGAAGCGTAACCGTATTTCTGTAAGTCAACAGTCAATTTATAAATCCAAGTAACAAGAATGTCGGTTGCACCGGCAGACGTTACAGTAGAAAGTCCCGGTTCTGTAAAGTTTGGCGAACCGCCTGTCAGGAAGTAAATTGCACCAAAGTTATTAATATTGTGCGCAAATGACATAATGATAAGCGGAATTGTCTGATACAAAACCAGTGGCATTGTAATTTTTCTTGTAATCTGGAATTTGCTGGCACCGTCAATTGTTGCGGCTTCGTACAAATCTTGAGGAATGGCCGTCATTGTTCCCATTGAAAGCAACATAAAATATCCGAATCCTGCCCAAAGGTTTACAATTACACAGACAATCTGTGCCAAAAGCGGCGTTCCAAGCCACGGAATTGTTGCTTCCGGAGCCAAAAATCCTAAAACACGGAAAGTTCTGTTTATTACACCAAAAGTTCCGTTCAAAAGATTTTTCCAGACCAGCATACTTACAACAGAAGGCACGGCATAAGGCAAAATAAAAATAAATCTGAATATCGGAGCAATTCTTACGTGAATATCTCTAAGCTGAATTGCAACTAAAAGTCCACCAAAATAACACGTAAAAGTTGAAAGAACGGCCCAGGCTAAAGTCCAAATGGCGATTTTTCCAAATCCTTTTGTCCAGGAAGTTCCGCCGGCAAGTAATTCCTTAAAATTCTGAAAACCAACCCAGTCTACAGTGTTCGCAGCGGGTATATGATCCGGAGCTGAATAGTTTGTAAATGCTACCGCAACAGAAAAAATCAGCGGAACAACTACAAAAATCAATATTATTAAAAAACCAGGTGCCATTCCAAAAATGGGGAATGACTTGCCAAGTGTTGTATTCACATTTTCTTTATTTGAATTAAAATGACCTTTTCTGCAATATTCCCTGTATTCTTTTTTTGCACTTTTTACAGAAAAAACGTAAAGAATTACAAAAACGGCAATTATTGCAATAAAAAGTATACCGTCAATCAGCATAAAAACAGAATTATCGCGCTGAGTAATAGGAACTCCCGGTTTGGACGGAGTGCCCAGAGTCACCAAATCAATCATTTTTTTAATTGTTACTGGCAGAAGGGCAATAAATCCAATTTCAATAAGTGCAAAAAGAATTCCCTTCAGATAATCACGGAGGAACAAAAGATGAGACAATCCCATAAAGCAGGCTCCAAAGATTTTAATCTTTTTTTCTGCGCTTCCGTCTGTTGGCAATGTTTTCATAAAAACCTCACTAAACCGAATAAAAAAGCAACATGTAGATAAATTTGGTCAACGCGTGTCACTTTTGATTTCTTAAAAAACCGGCAGAAAAAATCCACCGGCTTATTTTTTTAGGGACATAGCCTAAAACTTTATTCAAACTTACCTCGTAAAAATTGCAATTTTTAGAGGTTCGCTTCACAAACTAATTTTTAGACAGCCCCTTAAAATTTATTTTCCAAGAATTGCTGCATTACAAGCATCAAGTTCTGTTTTAACGTCTTTTCCGTCCCAGATGTTTTTTGAAGCATTGTTCATTGCATCCCAATAACTTGCCATTTCTGGAATAGAAGGCATTGGGAAAGCATAATCAAGCTGATTCATAAATCCTGCAAGATAAGGACTTGATACTTCAACATTTATTGAAGGAACTGTGCCTGTCAAATCAAAACGGAGTTTCTGCATTTCCGGAGTCAAAAGGAACTGAGCAAAATCAGCGGCTTCGTCAGGATTTTTTGAATAAGCAGAAACAAACATTGCTCTTGTTCCAGAAAATGAAGCGGCAGGAGTGTCGTCACCAGGCAAAGAAGGCAGAGTTGTTACACCAAAATTAATTCCGGCATCTTCAAACGGTACAACGTTCCAAAGTCCTGTAATGTGCATTGCGGCAGTTCCAGACTGAAAAGCGGCATCTGCAGTTGAAGTATTAATATCGGCAGCTGGAACATCAAAAACTTCTTTTCTTAATCTCTGTAAAAGCTGCATACCTTTGATTGAATCTTCAGAGTTAATATTTGTATTTGTTGTATCAGTTCCATCAGGCCCAAAAAGACGGTTACCGTCAGCAGTTGTAAATACGATTGTATAATATCCGTTAGAAACATCCATTACAAAACCATATTTTCCAGGATTTGCTTTATTGAATGCTTTTGCCCAGGCAATAAGTTCATCCCAAGTTTTTGGAACTTCGTTTTCGCTGATAAGATCTTTGTTATAAAACAGTGCGTAAGTTTCAGCAGAAACAGGATAACCATACATTGTTTCATCATAAGTAAGTGCTGTTGAACATGCCCCAAGAACATTTTTCTTGATTTCGTCAGCATTTACTGTAGGATTTACAAGACCTGCAGAAACAAGTGAACCAAGTCTGTCATGTGGAGCAGCAAATAAATCAGGACCAATTCCAGCCGGACCGTCAAGAGTTACTTGATTTACAGCATCTCCCAATTCTACGTTTACGTATTTAATTTCAACATTAGGATTTTTTGCAGTGTAAGCTTCTCCGGCCTGTTTTATAAATTCATCTGGGCCATTTCTTGATTCCCATACAGTTAAAGTAACTTTCTTACCAGATTTTGCACTAGCAGAACCATTTTCAGCCTTTTTTGAACAAGAACTGAACAACATTCCAGCTGCCAATAAAGTACAAGCTGCAAACATTAGTTTTTTCATAGAATCTCCTCGTTTCTAAAGGGGGAAAGAAAACTCTACCTTGCAAGCGTTGTTTCTCACCCTCTTTCAAGTTCTCTTTTTAATTGCTTTAGAACATCTCTAAAAAAATCATTTTCAATGCTTTTTTTAGAGAAATTTTCGCAGTTTAATTCATTAATATAGAACGAATTAAACCATCGCGTTTTTTTTTGTTACCTTTACAGTGGATAAGTATATTCACTGTAAGTTTTTTTTATTCTCAGAGGATTTTAGTCCTCTAATTTCCAAAATGAAATTCATACTCAACAAAGTTTCTGTTGGAAACTGGTGTTCCGGATATTTGTGACAGCATTATTTCTGCTGAACGGCAACCTATGTTGTAAGCATTTATGTCGATAGTAAAAATTGAGTTTTCGGCCTGTTTCAAAAGTGAACTTTCGTAAAAAGATGCAAGCTGAACTTTTTCCATTACTGATTTTCCCTGTTCCTTTAGCCATGAATAAGCATTTGAACACAAAAAATCATCTGCACAAACAATGCAAGTCTTTTTTTCAAGAACCAAATCTTTTAAATTTTGAGGCACTGCACTGCCATCGTTAATATCCTTAAAAATTGTGTATGACGATTCCGGGATGGATTTGTTTTTCATTGCATTTTCAAATCCTTCAAGACGCTGTCGGTTTACAACAATATCCTGATTTCCACAGATAAAAATAAACTTTTTGTACCCCCTGTCAGTCAGCATTTCTGTAAATTCTGTGCAGGCCTGAACATTGCAACTGTCTACTTGAATTACATCAGGATCATCACAAGTCCCGATTACCACAAAAGGAATTTTATGACCTTTAAGCAACGCAACCCGCCGGTCATTTTCTAAAAGCCTTGTAAGAATTACACCATCCACCTTGTTATTTTTAATAACTCTTTCTAGTGAAATTGTGTCTTGAGCAGAACTTACAGAAACCAAAACATCGTAATTTTCTTTACTGGCCGCAGAAGCAATTCCTGCAAGACAATTATGAAAGTACGGCATATCAGTCTGCGAAGCATCACCAGGAAGAACAACACCAATATTAAAAGTTTTTGATGTAGCAAGCCCTTTAGCAAGCAGATTCGGACGATAATCCATTTTTTCTACACAGTTCATAACCTTACTACGCGTTTCTGTGCTGATTCTTCCTTTGCCAGAAAGAACACGAGAAACAGTAGATTTAGAAATCCCTAGTTCCTTAGCTATGTCTGCAATTGTAGTCTGATTATTGCGCAATCGGTTGCTCCTTTTGTAATTCAAGTGTACAACCGGTTGCTCAGAGTGTCAAATTTATTTTTTTATATATCGTCTTCTGAGGGAGAGAACACCCTCTACTTCGCAAGCGGTGGTTTTCTCTCCCTCAGACTCCCTCTCTTTCCCAGCACGCGTTTATGGGCGCTGCCCCTAAAAACCCTGCTGTTTGGTGGAATTAC